>JAJYYZ010000005.1 GCA_021800445.1 bacterium
AGGGTATGCAAGGAATGGAAATGCGTCGAGCCGATAGTGGAACAGCCGCAATACAACATGCTCAAGCGTGAAAAAGTTGAGAAGGAATACCTTCCGATATACGAAAAGTATGGCATGGGGTTGACCATATGGAGCCCTTTGAATGCGGGAATATTGACGGGCAAATACAACAACGGGATTCCAAAGGGAAGTAGGCTTGACCTTTTCAAAGATAACGGAGGGCTTAAGGGAAATATAAATGAAGCCGGAGGACTTAACGAAAAAACACTTGAAAGAGTCAGGAAACTTACGAGAATTGCCGATGATCTTGGGGTTAAAACGGCTCAAGTTGCGCTTGCATGGGTGTTGAAGAATGATCATGTGAGTAGTGCGATACTCGGTGTCAGCAGAATCGAACAACTTCAAGAAAACATAAAGAGTCTTGAAGTGAAAGCCAAACTTACAGATGGTGTTATGAAAGAGATCAATTTGATATTTGAATGAGGAGAAATTGATGACGGTAAAATCGACCTTTCTGAGAAGAAGGATCTTGGTGCTTTTCGCAGGGTTGGCAGCATTCAACGTTTTAACATGGTCATTCATGGGAGATATAAGTACGCTTGATCCTACAATGCTCGGTATAGGTGCGCTTGCTTATTTCTTTGGTTTACGTCATGCTTTTGATGCGGATCATATCGCAGCGATAGACAACGTGACGAGAAAATTGAGGCAGGAAGATAAAAAGCCCGTGGGAGTTGGCTTTTTCTTTTCTCTTGGTCATTCAACGGTTGTCATATTACTTTCCCTTGCGCTTGTCTTCGCCATCAGAGATGTAAAAGGTCAGATGGGATTTTTGCAGCAGTGGGGGGGAATTGTCGGAACTATCGTGTCGGCGAGTTTTTTAACCGCGATAGGTCTTATGAACCTCGTGATCTTCAGGAAACTAAGACGTCTTTTCGTTGAAAATAAGATGAAATCACAAAATTCTGAAGATGTGAACAAAGGAATAGAAGAGTTGTTAAATAAACGTGGATTTTTCTCAAACATTTTCAGGTTCCTTTTTAAAAATATAGATCAAAGTTGGAAAATGTACCCCATAGGTTTTCTCTTCGGCCTTGGTTTCGATACGGCAACAGAAGTTGCAATTTTGGGAATATCCGCAACGATGGCTCAAAACGGAAAGATGCCGATATGGGAGATAATGATCTTTCCGATATTGTTCACAGCCGGCATGAGCCTTATGGACTCTCTGGATGGAGTGGCGATGTTAAAGGCCTATGATTGGGCAATGGTCGATGGCATGAGAAAACTCTTTTTCAACATGACAATTACCGGCATGTCCGTACTTGTGGCCCTTATAATAGGGTTTATCGAATGGATTCAGATTGTTGGATTACAATTGAACCTTGGAGGTCCATTCTGGAGCGGCATTGAAAATCTCGATTTCGGAATTCTCGGGATAATCATAGTAAGTTTGATGATCTCAACATGGATTATCGCTTACGTTTATTACAAAAAAGTGCTAAGTTCGTAGGAGGTAAAGATGATCTATAGAAAGTTTGGTCGGAAAGATATTGAAGTTTCGGAACTTGGATTTGGTTGCATGAGATTGCCGGTATTGGACGGCGATTATGGGAAGATAGATGAAAAAAAAGCCACTGAAATGTTAAGGTATGCCATAGATAACGGCGTGAACTATGTTGATACGGCATATCCTTACCATAAAGGCATGAGTGAAATCTTCGTCGGAAAAGCGTTAAAGGATGGTTACAGAGAAAAAGTTTATCTGGCGACTAAATCTCCGGTGTGGCTTGTGAATGAAAAAGGGGATTTCGATAAGTATCTCGATGAACAACTTAAAAAACTTCAAACGGATCACATAGACATGTATTTACTTCACGCGCTTGGAAAAGACAGATGGAAACAGATAAAAGATCTGAATGTCTTCGATTTTGTGGAAAAGGCTAAAAAAGACGGCAGAATAAGAAATATAGGCTTTTCATTTCACGATGAGTTTAAAGTATTCAAAGATATCGTGGATGCTTACGGTTGGGATTTTTGCCAGATCCAGTTTAATTACCTTGACGAGCATTTTCAAGCGGGTGTCGGCGGTCTGAAATATGCATCTAAAAAAGGTATGGCCGTCATAGTTATGGAACCAATAAAGGGAGGAAAGTTAGCCGGTAAATTGCCATCCGAGGCAGTTGAAATATTCAAAGACGCGAAACCACAAAGAACACCTGCTGAGTGGGCGTTGAGATGGGTCTGGGATCATCCGGAAGTTTCACTTTTGCTTAGCGGCATGAGCGAGATGAATCAGGTTGTTGAAAACGTAAAAATCGCAAATGTTGAACCAAATTCACTTACACCGGAAGAAATTACGGCCGTAAAAGAGGTGAAAAACGTCTTTGATCAAAGGCTGAAGGTTGATTGCACATCCTGTAATTACTGCATGCCATGCCCCAACGGTGTTCATATCCCGGATGTCTTCAGGCTTTACAACGACGCTTCCCTCTTTGATGAATTTGATAATTCAAGAAGAGAGTACAAAAATTTCATAGCAGGTCATTTTGACGCATCTCAATGTATAGAATGCGGAGATTGTGAAAAAGTCTGTCCTCAGCATCTTCCGATAAGAAAACTTTTGAAAGAGGCAGATGCGGCTTTAAGAGAATAATCTCATGAAAGCGCTTATCGTTGATGGTTACGTTGATGAACCCGCACACTTTGGCGTGCCACCTTACATTTCCGCTTATCCACGGTACGTAGCTGGTCTTCTTAAAATAGCCGGCTATGATTTTTTCTATGACACGATAGAGGGTGTAAGACAGCATGGATTAAAAGAAGCAGATATGCTTATAACGGTAGGTGGAGTTACCGTGCCGGGAAATTATGTCGGTGGTATGCCGATGACAGTTGAAGAGGCAAAAAAAATCTCTAAAAAATTTGTCGGGTTAAAAAGCATTATAATAGGTTCTATGGGACAATACGAAGTTGACAGATCGGGCGGCGTAGTTGCGAATTTGAAGAAATTTGAAGAGTACGATTTCTCACTTTGGTACGATTACGAAAGAAAACTGTACGAAATACTCACAGGAAAAGTATGGAATGAAAATAGATATTCGCTCGTCAAAATTGCCTCTGTCGCAGGTGCCGCAGTTATCAAAAAGCATCCGAATTTTCCCGATTTGATGTGTGAAATAGAACTTGGAATGGGTTGCGAAAAAGAAATAAAATGTTCATTTTGTACCGAACCGCTCTGGGGTAAATCAATTTCAAGGCCTGTCGATGATGTGATAGAAGAAATCAGTTCACTTTACAAATCAGGATGTAGACATTTCAGACTCGGAAGAATTTCAAACATATTCGCTTACATGGGAGAAAAACATCCAGATCCAAAAGCGATAGAATCTCTCTACACTGGCATAAGATCCATCGCACCAGATCTGATAACCCTTCACACAGATAACGCCAACCCCGGCTACATATACTCTCACATGAAAGAATCGGAAAGCATAGCGGGTACGATATCCATGTACAACACACGCGGAGATGTCTTGTCAATGGGTATAGAATCTTTTGATCCCAAAGTCATTTCGATGAATAACTTAAAGATTGGCAAAGATCAGGTATTTGATGTTATAAAAATGATAAACGATGTTGGTGGAAGCCGCGTGGAAGGAATACCAAAATTGCTTCCGGGTATAAATCTTTTGTATGGCCTTATGGGAGAAACAAAGGAAACGTATAAAATAAATTTTGAAACTTTGATGAAGATCTTACATACCAATTTGATGGTCAGGCGTGTTAATATAAGAAAGGTTATGGTCTTTCCTCAAACACCTTTGTTTGAAAAATTGAACGGGATGGAACCAAAAACAGACGAAAGAATATACGCCCATCACAAATTTATCGTAAGAAAGGAATTCGATCATGAAATGCTAAAAAGAGTTTTTCCATCGGGAAGCATTTTCAGAGATGTCATAATCGAATATCATGAAGGAAAGTTGTCTTACGGAAGGCAAATTGGAACTTACGCTATGCTTGCCGGAATTCCAAAAATTTTAAGTCTCAGATCTCATGTTGATTGCGTTGTGGTTGCTCATGGTCAAAGATCTCTTACGGCGCTTCCAATTCCTTTGAAGATAAACAAAGAAGGATATGATATGTTAAAATGGATACCAGGCGTAGGAGATAGTTCATCGATTGTGATATTGAAAAGGCCCTTTAATTCGATGCAAGAATTTGTGCAAAAGACAAATTTGAAATTACCAGACTGGATGAGTGAGATGGTGAGTTTTGAAAGGTAAAAGAGTTGTAATTCTTGGCGCGACAGGGACGATAGGACGCATGTCCGTCGATGTTTTATCGAAACTCGATCAATTCGAAGTTGTTGGGCTTGCGGCAGGCAAGGATATCAAAACGTTGCTTGAAATCAAATCTAAATTTCCTCTTGCCAAAACATCGATCACAGATGTTTCATCTAATGACGTTGACTTTCATGGCCAAGATGCAATTGAAAATTTACTTTCATCGACGAATCCAGACATCGTGATCGTAGGCGTTTCTGGTTTTGCGGGGTTAAAGTATGCTTTGATGTCCTCGAAATATTCAAAAAGGCTTTGCCTTGCAAACAAAGAATCCATAATCACGGGTGGAAAATTTTTCATCGATTCGGTCAAAGCAAATGGTTGTGAGATAATCCCTGTTGACAGTGAACACAACGCCATATTTCGTTTGCTTGATTCCGAAAAATCCGAAGTGTCTTTTATACACATAACCGCGTCGGGAGGTGCTGTAAGGGATATTCCCACAAAAAATCTCAAGGACGTAACTCCGGATGTGGTTTTAAAACATCCTGTTTGGAAGATGGGCGCCCGCATAACGGTAGATTCATCCACGATGTTCAACAAAGGTCTTGAAGTTATGGAGGCTCATTTTCTTTTCAACCTGAATCCAAAACAAATTCGTGTCTTGATACATCCTCAAGGAAAGATCCATGGAATGATTTATCTGAAAGATAAGACTGTCAAAGTTTTGATGTCAAATGCCGACATGCGCATTCCGATAGCGTATGCACTTTGTTATCCACAAAGCATGGATATATTTGAAGAATTCGATCCTTGCGGAACTTACAGTCTTTTTGATCCGGATCCCAAAAAATATCCCGCACTTGGCCTTGCTTACAGATGTTTGGAGATGGGAGATGGATCAAGAATAGCTTACAACGCAGCTGATGAGGTTGCGGTTCAGGCCTTTCTTGAAGGCAAAATAAAATTTACCCAGATATACGAGATAGTCGAAAAAGTCGTTGAAAAGGGTTGGCCAAACGATCTAAAAGATTATGATTCAATAGAACAGGTGGACAAAGAGGGGAGAAAAACTGCCATGGAGATGCTAAGTAAATGATCCTAAGCATAATATATTTTATCATCATACTCATAGGAATAGTCATCGTTCACGAATTCGGACATTTCATCTTTGCGAAACTTTTTAAAGTCTATGTGCTTGAGTTTGCTTTTGGCTTTGGACCGAAACTTTTTTCTTTTAAAGGAAAAGAAACGGAGTACAGATTTAACGCCATACCTCTTGGCGGGTACGTGAGAATGGCGGGAGAAGATCCCGGTGTTGAAAGCATAGATGGCGTGCCAAAAGAGAGAATGCTTTACTCAAACGCCGCATGGAAACGTTTGATAATAGTGGCGGCAGGCCCTGCTTTCAGCATCATCGCCGCTTACGTTTTGATGATCTTTGTTTCCGTTATCTGGGGTTTTCCCCAGGCGCTTGTTGATTGGGTTGTGCCCAATTCGCCTGCAGCCGTTGCGGGTTTGCAACCCGGAGACAGGATAATATCTGTCAACGGCAATGTTATACTCAACCCGGACGAAACTGTAACGTTCATAAGTGGTCAGAAAGAAGTGCATATCGTCTACATTCGAAATGGTCAAAGGTACAAAACATCAATGGCACCTCGAGAATTAGGCCCTCAATATTTCATGGTGATCAATGGAAATGTCTCAACGAACACCGCTTTGAAAAAAGTCGGTACAATTCCATTTAATCCTCAAAGTCAGATTATCAACGGTTCACTGCTCACATTCTCAAATGGTGCAACCGCGATACTTGTGAATTACCAATCGGTACCAAGATCAAAACTTATCGGTATCTACATGCAATCGATGTCAAATAAAATAGCATCGGTAAATCAATCCACCGGTTTTAAAGCCGGAGATAAAATTTTGTCTATGGACGGTGTAAATGCAAATGGTTCTTTAGGTTTACAAAACGCGATAGAGATCGGTGAATATGCCACTGGGACGGGTAATTTTGCGATCCTCAACGGTGATAAAGTGATCAACGTCTATGAATATAAGGCGCCTTCGAATGGTGTTGAAATTGTTTATGAAAGAGACGGAAAGACTTCCTCTGTGATATTAACGCACGATGAGTTCAACACTTTTATAAGTTCCCTTGAACTTTTCCAATCTTACAGCAATTGGTATCCAGGACCAATTGATGCCATAGGATATGGTGTTGTTTACACAAACAGAATTTTCACAAGCATGATAACATTCCTTGGAAGCCTTTTCACAATTAAAAATCCATTAAGCCAGTTCACAGGTCCCGTAGGGCTCGTCAAGATCGTCGGACAGGCGTCCGCTCAGGGCCTTCAAACGATACTCACGCTCATCGCTTTGATAACTTTAAACCTTGGAATAATAAATTTAATACCGTTTCCGGCTCTCGATGGCAGTCATATCGTTTTTGCGCTCATAGAAATCATAACAAGAAAAAGAGTCAACCCTCAGATCATCGGTTATCTCAGCATGATAGGCTTTATCATACTTATGGGCTTTTTCTTTTACATAACTTATCTTGATATCGTGAGATTTTATTGAAAATCAGCGACGCGTAACGCGCTGAAAAGACAGGCGGAGGCGGAGAGCATGATGCCGAGAGGTGGCCGACGCTGCAGAGCGAGGACCAGACACCGAAGGGCGAATGCGAGAGCCGACGAAATATGGCCGCGACGATTCGAAACCTGAATTTTGTTTAGTGTATGTTATAATTTTTTTACCAATTTAAAGAGGGAGGGAAGCATCTTGCTTGATATTAAAGAATATCTTAAGCCAAATACCGTCCAATCCGCTTACGAGATGGGGCAAATGCCTAATTCTCTTTACGTAAGCGGCGGTCTTATGGTTGCCCAATTGAAAATTTCAAGCGTTGAAAGACTTGTTGACCTGAAAGGCGTTGGGTTATCTCACATCGAAGATCATGGCAACGCCTTTAAAATAGGTGCCAACGCGAAGATATCCGATCTTATTTCAAATCCATCTCTTAACATCAACGGTGATTTTATAAAAATAGCACTTAAAGAAATTGGCAGCACTCAAATAAGAAACATGGCAACTTTAGGCGGTTCGATAGCCTTTAAACTCGGCTGGTCTGACGTTATCACGATCTTCATGGTTTTGAATTCAAATCTTGAGATCTACGATGGTAAGTTTTCCGAAATTTCCCTTGAAACTTATGCAAAAAAAAGCATGAAAGGTGCGATAATCACGGCGGTGGAGGTGCCAAAAACAGAAGGAATAGCCGTTTTTGAAAAATTCGCAAAATCTAATTTTGATATAGCCACGCTTAATTTAGGCCTTAAAATCGTTTTGGACGGTCAGATCGTCAAAGATGCACGGGTTGTCGTTGGTTCAAGGCCGATGGTTTCTCAGAGAATAAAAGAAGTCGAGGAATTTTTAATTGGAAAGCACATAAAAAGTGCCTCTAAAGATGCCTGTGATCTGATCGAAAAAGTCATTCAAGTCGGATCAGACATAAGGGCCAGCACAAACTACAGAAAAGCGCTTTCAAAATCTTTGCTTGATAAAGCTTTGAGGAGGGTTCAGTTATGAGGGTGAAGATAAAAATTAACGATAAGGATCAATTTATAGAAACAGATCCCGGAGAAATGCTTTTGGAAACACTTAGAAAACTTGATTACAAAGGTGTAAAGCATGCATGTTCGACGGCGAGTTGCGGAGCATGCTCCGTTCAACTCGATGGTAAACCTGTTTTATCCTGTACGACTTTCACAGCCGCGGTTGACGGACATGAAGTAAAGACGATAGAAGGATTTTCGGATGAAAATTCTCTTTCCGATGTCCAAAAAGCGCTTATCGACGAAGGAGGATCGCAATGCGGCTTTTGCATTCCAGGCCTTGTGGTTACGACTGAAGCACTTTTGAGCGAAAATCCGGATCCCACCCAGCAGGAGGTCATAGATTACCTTAAAGGAAATCTTTGCAGATGCACAGGTTATGAAAGTCAAACCCGTGCAATTCTTAAAGCCGCAAAAGAGAGGCGATCAAAGTGAAAACTCTTACTGAAGAGAAGTTGAACGTTGTCAACACCTCAGTTGAAAAGGTAGACGGTAAAGCGCTTGTCAGGGGCAAACCTGTTTTCACAGATGATTTTGATATTCCAAACACTTTGACGGTGAAAATTCTCAGAAGTCCTTACGCCCATGCGATCATAAAATCCATAGATACATCCAATGCGATGATAGAAGGCGTTGTGTGCATACTTACATACAAAGACGTACCACACGTCATTTACACGCGCGCGGGCCAGGGATATCCGGAACCATCTCCTTACGATACTTTCGTGCTCGATAAAAAAGTTAGATATGTCGGTGACGGGGTCGCGATAATCGCGGCAGAAACGGAAAGTATCGCCAAAAGATCAATGAAACTCATAAAAGTTGAGTACGAAGTTTTGCCTTCGATACTCGATTATGAGCACGCGATGGATAAAGATGCGCCGATAATACACGATGAACTCGAAATATCCGGTGCATACGATCCCAAACGCAACATTGCGGCGCATTACGAAATGGAAATAGGGAATGTCGAGGAAGAATTGAAACAATGCGATTACGTTGTTGATGAAACGTATTACACGCCAAATCAATCTCATGCCATGATGGAACCCCATGGGGCCATCTCGTATTTCGATCCGAACGGAAGGTTGACCATAATAACATCAACTCAGGTACCATTCCATGCAAGAAGGATAATCAAACGTATCTTTGGCGTTAACTCACGCGTCATAAAACCTCGTATAGGCGGAGGCTTTGGGGGGAAACAAGCACTTCATGTTGAACCTTACGTTGTGGCCGTTACTTTAAAAACTGGAAGACCTGCAAAATGCATATATTCAAGAGAAGAAACGATGACGGCATCCAACACGCGCCATGCGATGAGATTCAGGGCAAGAGCCGGTGCCATGAAGGACGGCACACTCAGGGCACTTGAATTATGGGGGCTTTCCAACACGGGCGCTTATGGAGAGCATGCCCTTACGGTTTTCATGGTCGGAGGTTCAAAGACCCTTCCGCTTTACAACAAAGTTAAAGCTGTTAAATTCGGAGGAGATGTCGTTTACTCCAACACCGAACCAGCCGGAGCCTTCAGAGGATATGGAGCACCGCAGGGTATGTTTCCGCTTGATTCTGTGCTTGATGAACTTGCACATAAAATTGGGATGGATCCCATTGAATTTAAATTGAAAAATTCGATTCGCGAAGGAGAAACATCACCAATCTTCAAAATAATGGGAGAAGGGCGCGAAGGCGTGGATCAGATCATAAACAGTTGTAAAATTGAAGAATGCGCCATAAACGGATCGAAAGAATTCAGATGGTATGAAAAAAGGAAACAGCCAAGAATAGATCGGCAAAGGCAGATTGCCCATGGCTATGGCGTTGCTTTTGCAATGCAGGGTTCATCCATTCCGGCGATAGACATGGGCAGTGCGACGATAAAAATGAACGATGATGGTACCTTCAATTTGCTTGTCGGTGCAACGGATCTGGGAACAGGAAGTGATACGATTCTTGCCCAGATAATCGCGGAAGTGCTTAACACGACGGTTGAAAAAATAATCGTTTATTCCTCAGATACCGATATGACCCCATTCGATAAAGGTGCTTACGCCTCTTCCACAACTTACGTTTCCGGAAATGCGGCCAAAAAAGCGGCCGAAAAGATGAAAAGAGAAATTCTTAATGCCGCATCTGAGATCATGAATAAACCAATTCATACTTTAGAACTCGATAAAGATGGTGTCATTTCCGAAGACGGAGCTACTTTGAGTTTTAGCGATCTCCAAACAAAACTCTTTTACACATTCAACCAGCGTCAACTCGAGGTTACAGAATCTTTCGTGAGTGAGGTCGCCCCACCGCCATATCTCGTTTCATTCGTGGAAGTGGAGATCGATCTAAACAGCGGAAAAGTAAAAGTTATTGATTTTTTGAATTACATCGATTGCGGTGTCCCAATAAATCCTGTGCTTGCAAGAGGGCAGGTAGAAGGTGCATCCGCGCAGGGGATAGGGATGGCACTCTTTGAAGATCATGTAATGGATAAAAGCGGAAGACTCATAACAAATGATTTTTTCACTTACAAGATACCTGCAAGAGGAGATATAGGTAGAATACAAGTTAGATTCGCGAAAAGTTATGAACCGACGGGGCCATTTGGGGCAAAAAGTGTTTCCGAAATCGGTCTTGATACGCCAGGACCGGCCATAGCAAATGCGATTTTCGACGCCATTGGAATTAGAATAAGAAGATTACCCATAAGTTCTGAAACTCTCTTCTTTGAGATCAGAAAGAAAGGTTTATGAATGATCCTTTGATTTTGGATTACTTTATCGCCACCGTCGTCGTAGAGGCGGCGATAGTTTTGGTGCTTTTTATTTTTTGCCGGGGAAAATTAAAAGGATTCGTCGAAAAAATACGGGAATTAACGGTAAAAAATGAAAATTTGAAAAAGAACGAATTTGAACTTCGTAAAGAAATAAAGAACACCAAAAGCGCTCTCGAAGATGTTGAGAGCAGATTTGGAAAAATTTCAAAAATAATTCAGGGTTTTTCGCAGATTGCCCAGAAAAATTATTCCGAATTCTTTGATGATCTGCTCGATCTGGCACTTTCAGTCGTTCCAGAGGCCAAAAGTGGCAGTATTTCAGTTATAGACGGAAAACAATGGAAATTCATGGCAATACGTGGAAATGGAAAGGATGCCGGGAAACTCAAATTCCTTGACTTGAAAAGTGAATGGATGGTAGCCATCCCGAAAATTACGGTTGTCGAAGATATATCAAAGGCAAACGAGAAAAATGTGCCTAAAGTATATTCGAATATGATAGAAGAAGCGGTTGGCGGTCACATATACAGATCCATTGCCATCCCTTTGAAACTTGGAAATGATTTCATTGGGAATTGCTTTTTGGATGCTTTGAGCGATATCAAATTTTCTGAAAGTTCAAAAATGGCGATGGAAAATTTTGCCGTTCTTGCATCAACCTTCTTAACACTCAAAAAACTTGAAATTTTACCTCAGTTGAGCATAAACAACACTTTACGTGAAATTGTGAATTTTTACGAAATGAAGGATCCGGTCACAAGAGGCCATTCCGAAAACGTTGCTTACTTTGCTGTTAAAATCGGAGAAAAAATGAACCTTTCTCCAAAACAAATAGGAGATCTATACTGGGCCGCAATTTTTCATGACATAGGTTTGATATCCATCCCCGATGAAATAGCGAGAAAAAGTTCAATGACAAAAGCGGAATTTGAGATTATGAAAATTCACACTCTTATAGGAGAAAAAATAATCGATCCCTACGATCATCTCAAAGAGGCCGCCATAGTGGCAAGAAGTCACCATGAATGTTTCGATGGTTCAGGGTATCCAGACGGAATCAAAGGATTTGATATTCCTTTACTTTCAAGAATTGTATCTGTATCCGATCTTTTTGACACTTTAAGGAAAAATTCAAAACCAGGAATTTCCGTAAGTGATGTAATCAATGAAATAAAAGAAAAATCTGGAACGCAATTCGACCCTGAGATCGTCAAGGTCGCAATTCAAATTTTTGAAACGGTTAAAAAGTAGAGATGAAAAAATATCCCTTTTTTCTCTTCTTCGTATCGGCGATCCTTGGATCATTTCTTTCAAAGACAAATATCTGGTGGATAGGTCCTGTTTTGTCGTTGAGCGCAGCCGTACTTGTCTTTGCCAAGCAGGATATCTTGATCTCACTTTCAATTTTTTTCATGGGCCTTTCCTTCATGCTTTCTCCGATGACCGTGCCTGACGGAATTCACTTCATAACCGGAAGAATAAATCAGGTTAGCGGTAATGCCGTAAGTTTGTCGGATATCAAAATTCATACTTCTAATGGGTGGATAAGGGGAGGATCGGCATACGTTTTACTTTCAAAAACCAATTATTCTCAGGAGAATCCCGAGATATCGAATCTTTTCATGGCGAGAATCGAAAAATCAGACGGTAAAATCTCTGCGATGGATTCCTTTTGGACAGCATGGCCAGGTTCTTTTTTGGATGAAACGATGGCCTGGGGTACAAAAGTTTCAAATTTCATCTACGATCATTTTAAACGCTACGTGATAGCCGGTGCTGACACCCTCGCTTCGGTTTTTCTCGGAAGAAGAGATATTCCTTATGATCTTAAAAAGATGTACACCGAAAGTGGTTATGCCCAGATATTCGCGGTATCAGGCGCCAACGTGTGGATAATAGCCACCATAACGCTTATTTTCATTTCGGAACTCGTTCCCATGAATTACGTTAAGTATCCAATTGTTTTAGCGATCATTGTCTTTTACGGCATCATAACCGGCTTTTCCATACCCACTTTTCGCGCGGTTTTCACTTTTGGAATTTACACAATCTTCAAACTCTTGGACAGAAAACAAAGTTTGCTCAACATTTTAGGTTTTGTAGGCCTTTTTGAGGTACTCATCGATGGTTCGGTGATCTTCGATCCGTCTTTTCAACTTTCTTATTCGGCGGTGGTTGGAATGATAACACTCATACCAATGCTTCCGGAGTTCAAACCCAGGTATGTTTCTCAGGCAATCAACGCGACAATAGCGGCAAATATAGGGATAATGCCTTTTTTGATTCTTGATTTCGGAAAGGTATACGTTGCATCTCTTCCATTCAACGCACTTGTCGTGCCGGTGCTTATGATCATACTTATGGAAGGTGGCTTGATCTTTTCTCTTTATGCTATTTTAAAGATATCTTTTCTCGAAGTGATTGTGGGAAGTGGAATTTCACCTTTCGTTAAAGCCTTAGACTGGCTTGCTTATTTTACGATCAGACTGCCACTTTCAACGGTAGAGATACCATCAAAAATGACAGTCTTTTGGATCACTTTTTTGATGCTTTCAACTTTAATTTTGGTTGCTTTGCTGCATCAGCAAGGCAATCCTGACAAATACCGTAAATCTTCAATTGATGATCTTTTACCTTGAAACCGGTTCTTTCTTCTATTATTTTTTCAAGGTCATCGAGCAGATCTTCGTCTAATTCGTAAACTTTTCCGCAAATCGTACATATGAGATGGTGATGTTGATGGCCGGACGCTTCTTTCAATTCGTACCTTTCAAAACCATCGTCAAGATCTATCTTTGACAAAAGTTTCATTTCAACCAACATTTGAATTGTCCTGTAAATTGTAGCCTTACTTATATTTGAATGCGAATTCTTTCGAGAAACAAGCCTGTAAATTTCATCCGGTGTGAAATGCTCGCCTTTGTGTTCAACAAAAAAAGAAAAGATACTTTCTCTTTGAGAAGTTATTCTTAAATTTTTCTTTTTAAGTTCACCCCTCAACCTTTCGTTTGTCAACCTTATTCACCTCTTAGCAAAAATTTTTCTTTGCGTATAACTTTCAAGTCCTTTTGCCAAAATCGAACATGCTTCCCTGAGATCTTCGGAATTGAGAACATACGCTATTCTTATTTCATCTTTTCCCATATTTGGCGTTATGTAAAATCCTCCAAGTGGTGCCACCATGGTTGTTTTGTTTTGATAAGTGAAATTTTGGAGCATCCATTTTACAAATTCTTCGGCATCTTCAACAGGCAATTTGGCTGCCAGATAAAACGCGCCTTGAGGTTTATTCACAACTATTTTGGGAATATCTTTAAGCGTTTCATAAACTACGTCTCGCCTTTTTTCATATTCCCTTGTCATATCCTCGAAATACGAATCAGGCAAATCGAAAAGCCCTATCGCACCGTACTGGGAAAGGTGGTTAGCCGCAAGCCTGGCCATTGCCATCTTCATCACGGCATCCATTATTTGCTTGTTTTTTGACGCTATGGCACCGATTCTCGCACCACATATGTTGAATCTTTTCGAGAGACTATCGGCGATTATGACTCTTTCGTGATTGCCGAAATCCATCATCGAATACGCTTTCAAACCGTCAAAGACTATCTCTCTGTAAACTTCATCTGAAATTACGTAAAGATCATTTCTTACGGCAAAATCCATTATTGACTGAAGTTCATCTTTTGTGTAAACCACGCCATTTGGATTGCCGGGATTTGGAAAAAGAATTGCCCTTGTTTTTGGCGTGAGTACCTTTTCAAACTCCTCGATGGCAGGCATCCTGTAACCGTTTTCTGCCCTTGACGTGACCGGTACGACGTTAACGCCAAGAAATTTCGCAAAAGCGGCGTAATTTGCGTAAAAAGGTTCTATCACGATGATGTCATCATTGGGATCGGCCACCGCTGCTATCGCGAAACTTACAGCCTCACTGCCACCTTCGGTCACGATTATCTCTTTTGTTTCAAATGGAATTGACCATTTTTTGTAATATCGAGAAAACTTTTCTCTCAATTCGATGAGCCCCGCTGAATTGGTATAATCATCTACGCCTGAGAATGTTTTTATTCTGTCGAAGTAAATTTTAGGCGTTCTCAAATCAGGCTGACCTATGTTCAGATGATAAACCTTCACGCCTTTCTTTTCAGTTTCGTCAGAATAAGGTACGAGTTTTCTTATAGGCGAGGCCGGCAGTTCACTTGCTCTTCTTGATAAACCGCTATATCTTTCCATCTGAGTGTCACCTCCGTAATTTATGAACCAGCACCAACCATTATCTCCATTTGTACTTTCTTCAACACTATTTTGTTGTTAGATGTGTCCATAACAAGTTCGTCTGCGTGAGCCTTCTCTTTTGTTGAACTGTTGTATAGATAAACGTTACCCGTTATGTCTAAGTAATTTTTGGCGGAATCGTAAGAAAATTGCTTTCCTTGAATGTAAATGTCTTTTTTAGTTATGACCGTTGGGCTACCTTGCCCTGTGTAGAAGTTTGTCTTTGTGTTAAATTGAAGGGTGGACGATTGAATGGATATTTGTCCACCACTTGCGTTTATCGTCATCGAAGCCATGCCAGAAAGTGTTCCAACATTTGTGTTAAGGTTGTAAACCATCGATCTTGCTATGGCCGTGGCATTTCCTGTGTATATAAAAACACGGCCGGTTGCCTGAGCCGTCGTCCAATTTACATTGCCACTTAAATCTTTCTGCCCAATTATCGTTATCGAGGTTGCGATTATGGTTGTGTTACCGATCATCACTTTACCATTTGTGATAGTCGTTTGCGTGCTGCCTATGCCATAATTAACCTCTCCTGCTATTATATGGAGCGTATCTGTAAGTGCTACCACAGATAAAGCCAAGATTAGAAGCCAAAAGATGAATAATTTTCTCATGATTACCTCCCGAAGATATTCTACCACCAATTAGGTGAATATTTTCTATACAATTCACATCTGTTTTTTGTTAATTCTTGACAAATAAAAAATTTTGATTTATAATTCAATAAAATTGATTTTTAGTTTAAAATTATTAAGGAGGTGATCAAAATATCTTTGGTGACGAAGTGTCCAAATTGTGGACACAGGATGGATGTTGTGTCTTTAAGATGCCCTGTTTGTGGGACAGGAGTAACGGGACAGTTCGTGTTAGACGAGTTTTTCAATCTTTCGGAAGAACAGATGAAATTCGTCAAAGTGTTTCTGAAGCACAAAGGAAATTTAAGCGAAGTTCAAAAAGAATTTGACATATCTTACCCTACCGCGCGAAACAGGCTTAATGAAATTGTGTCGACGCTTGGTTATGATGTTGAAGATGAAAGGGAAAACGAAAAAGACATTCTTGAAAAATTGAAAAACGGCGAGATCGACGTTTCATCCGCGATTTCAATGTTGAAAGGAGAAACAGATGAAGGAAACCAAAAAATTTGAATGGGATATACCGAACGTCAAAAGACTTTTTGTACATTCTATCTCATCGGATACAGTCGTGGCTCGCAACTCAGAAAGCAAAATATCTTTGGAGATCGAAATTTCCGGATTTAAAAAAGACGTTGAAGAGTATGAACCAAAGGTCAAGATCGACACAGATCGGTTTGAAATAGATCTATCGCCGTACACGCCTTTCTTTCCGGACGGATTTTTCGCTTTCGGCTTCATTAAATTCGGAGAATTGGAAATTCAAAAAATTTTCCTGAAAATTCCAGACGGACTTTCTTTTGGAATGGAGACAACGTCCGGAGATACCTTCATCAAAGAACTTTCATTCGGTGAATTAAGACTTTCGTCCGTTTCCGGAGATTTCATCATCAATGCAAAAGAGATGAAAAACCTCTTTGTAAAAACGACGTCCGGAGACATTGGCATAGAAAATATATCATCAAAACTCGATGAAATGGATCTTCAATCGGTATCCGGAGGCATAAAATCGAAAGTAACATCCTTCAATCACGGAAATGTCAAGACCACATCAGGAGATATCGATCTCATGAGTGTCGATCCGAAATTCAAATCTTTGGATGTAAAAACGATATCTGGAGATTTTTCCATTTCATTCACTTCGAGGCCAAATGTCCGTGTAGAAATTGAGACTGTGAGCGGAGATGTAAAGTCAGATGCCAATATCATGATTGGAAAACTTTCCCACGCTGGATTTAATGTTGGTGAACCGCTGTCAACTTTGAAATTCAAAAGCATTTCAGGCGATGCGACCTTCAAATTCGGATCCAAAGCAGATGAAGATGGCAAAGTTCAAGGCAGCGAGGATGAGAGGCTGAAAATTTTTGAAGAAATTCTAAAATCAAAGAGGGCAACTAAAGAGGAGATAAAAGAGTTGATGGTAACTCTCGGTTACAAAGACGAAGAGATAGAAGCATTTCTTTTGAACAGGTAAAAAACATGGAGACGGCAGAGCAAAAATTGAGGCTTTTCAACAAGAATTTTGTCCTTTTATGGGCAGGGCAGATAGTTTCTTCAATGGGAAATTCCATCCAGTACATAGCCATGATGTGGTGGATAATGACCCATTTTTCGGACAAAGAATCCGGAATTGTCATGGGATTGATGTTTACCTTTAGCGTAATTCCAATGGCAGTCATTGGTCCATTTGCAGGTGTCTTAAATGACAGGATGAGCAGGAAATCAATCGTCATACTTTCAGATTTCTTAAGAGGCCTTTTGATCTTGTGGATGGCATATTTGGCGTACACAAATGCCTTAACTGCATTTTTGATATATCTCATCTCTGCCATGATGGGCATAGGCGGCGCATTTTTCAATCCCGCAATTCAATCGACCATACCCAACATTGTACCTGACAAAAATTTAACACGCGCAAACAGCCTTTACCAGACGGGAATGCAATTTACCCAGATAATAGGACCTGCGATAGGCGGTGTTCTGGTTGGATTCTTCGGGCCATTTTTCGTCTTCATGCTTAACGGATTTTCTTTCATAGTATCGGCAGGAACGGAGATCTTCATAAATTTCAGACAATCTTTTGAAAACGATCAGGATTCGAAATCGTTCTTTACAGATTTCAAAGCGGGATTCAAATTCTTGTACGATCAAAAGTTGTTGTTTTGGTCGATGATCATAGTTTCGGTGCTCAATTTTGCCTTTTCTCCGCTCGATATACTCATAGCAAAGCAAATAAAGGAGATATACCATCTTGGTGCACTTGAACTCGGATACACGGTGAGTGCCTTTGCGGTTGGAATGATGATAGGTTCCATTTTGCTTTCGATAATTCCAGAGATAAAGGTAAAACACAATTTCATAATAATAGGGGCGATAACGACGGGAATATTGTACGTATTTTTTGGATTCGCGCCAAATTTACTTACTTTTTTGGTAATTGCTTTCCTGATGGGCCTTGCGCTTGCTTTTGTCAATGTGCTCTTTCAGGTTATAATACAGAGGTTGGTACCAGATGAAAAAAGAGGAAGAATCTTCAGCGTCATGCTCACATTCGAGACGATGTTTCAACCTATTTCTCTTTCAGTCATTGGTTTCCTGTCTTCGACACTTTCAAATGTTATAATCTTTGCCATTCTCGGAACGCTTGTTACCGTTTTTTCATCTCTTTTCTATCTCGTACCGGGTGTAAAGGAGGTTTAAAATGAAGGCTTTTGCAATTTTTTTGATTTTGCTGGGTGTTTTAGCATTTTTAGGTATTTTTGGTGTCATGAACCTTACATTTGGATTCATATTGGGCATATTTTTTGCCATACTTTTCGGATTTGAAGGTATAAGAGAACTTATCGGAAGACGGCTGATAGGAATCGGGAGTTTGCTTTTTGGCATATTCCTAATTTTAAGGGCATTTCAACTTTTTGGCATAAATGCGTCCTTCAGTCAACTGTTCTTGGGATTCATTGCCTCTTATCTCATAGGAATAGGATTACAAATCTTCTTTGGTAAAAGATTCATCCGCATTAAAAAGGAGTGGTTCAATTGAACAGAGAATCTCTCATGAAAGTTATCAAAATGCTCAAAGACGGGATCATAAACGAAGAAGAGGCCGCCGATCTCATAGAAGCGATAAGTACGGAAGAAAATGAAAGCAGAGGCAAACAAAAATTCAGAAAACTTGTCATACATGTAGTCCCAAAAACCCGAAACGGAGACAAAATCGATCTTTCCATTCCGCTTTCTCTTGCCAGTGGATTTTTAAAAAAATTCGCAACTGAAAAAAATATGGATTTGGACGTTGATTCCGTTGTGAAAGATGGAATTCACGTTGAAGATGAAGATGAGATCGTTGACATCCATCTTGAATGAGGTGATAATTTGTTAATTTCAAAAGAATTCAAATTTGACGCCGCACATAATCTTGTGAACTATCACGGAAAATGTGAAAGACTTCACGGTCACACTTACAGGCTAAGGGTTACTTTGGAAGGCACACCCGACAAAGACGGAATGATATTGGACTTCACAGAATTAAAAAAAACAGTCAACGATTTAGTCGTTTCAAAACTCGATCATTCTTACATAAACGACACGATTGCCCAGCCGTCTGCCGAAAATATTTCTTTGTGGGTGTGGAAAATGTTAGAAACATCTCTTAGCGGGCCAAATTACCGTCTTTACGAGATAATTGTCTGGGAAACGGAAGATTCGTTTGTGACATATAGGGGGTAATTAAGATCGTGAATTATCGACCTTCGATTTTTAAAGCCGATTGGCATATCAAGACGGAAATCATCTGTGGGAACTCTTTTTTGCGATCAAAAGGCCAACCACACCAAGACCTATGAGTATCAAAAATGCTCCTATCGCAACAAAATTCAAGTCATGGCCTCCTTCTAAACTTAGACGAAAGATATAGAAAAAAGTTTAAATTCCGAATAATTTTTAGCGCTGGCTTCTTCGATTCGATTTAGTTGAGTTAGCATATCATTTCGCTTTTGTTTCGGGATAATTCGTGATTTTTCTTATATCACCATACAATTTTTTAAGCCTCGGATACATTTTCTCGTAAACTTTGAATAATTTTTGGTACAATTCATGATTAACGCTGTCCGGGAGAAAGTTTTGCGAATATCTAACCATTTCTCTTGTGGCAATGTCAAAATTTTCATGCATTCCGATTCCGACACTTGCAACGATGGCGGCGCCTAAACCTGCCGCCTCATTTATATCGCTCTTTTCGACAGGAAGGCCAAAGATATCCGAAAATATCTGACATATATCGTTGTTTTTTGAACCGCCGCCGGAGATTGTTAATGATTTCACTTTCACTTTCCCGCGTTTTTCTATTTTTATGAGTCCTTCAAGCAAAGCGTAGCCAATGCCTTCTATCATGGCTCTGTACATGTGTGCCCTTGTGTGAGATTCCCCAAAACCTATAAAGGCGCCTTTTGCTTCCGGCATTTTTAAACCAGGTCCCCAATAGGGCTGGGATATCAGGCCGAGAGATCCGGCCGGAACTTTTGAAATCATTTCGTCAAGCAAGTTCTCTTCAAAAATTCCTAATTTTTCGGCATCAAGTCTTTCTTTGAGGCCAAATTCATTTTTAAACCATGTTACCATCCAAAATCCTCTGAAAATTGAAACCGATGGATTGTAAGCGCCCGGAATCACCGATGGATAAGCAGGCATGAATTTGATCGGTTCAAAGTATTTCTTTGAAGTCATTTGTATCGAAGCCATCGTGCCGAGACTTACGTTTGCTTTATCGTTTTCAACGCATCCTGTCCCGATAGTTTCACAGCCTTTATCCGATCCGCAAGATAAAACGGGTGTTCCTTCGATCAATCCCGTTTGTGCCGAGGCCTTCGAGGTTATTTTACCTATCACGGTTGATGGTTCCACGAGGTCTGGCAATTTCTCCGGCTCAACGTAAAACAGCATGTAAGAAACGTTATCTTTTGAAGCCCAACTTTTCTTTTTGTAATCGAAAGGTATGTGACCTATTTGTGATGCGATGGAATCAACAGGTTTTCCAATTAGCCTGAAATTGAAAAAACCCGATACCTGTAAAAACTTATCGGTGCTTTTCCAGATATCTGGTTGATAATTTCTTATCCAGTCCACTTTACTTTCTGATTGTAGAATTATAAATGGTTCATCCATGCTTACAAGGATATGAGAAAGGCGAGTCAAAAATGGCCTTTTTCTCAAATTTAGAAAATTTTTTCTCTGATCAAGCCATAAGATGGCTGGTCTTAAGGGATTTCCGTCTTTATCGACATTTATCATCGTATCGCTTAATGCGGTGACGGTTACTCCTGCAACGCGACTTTGAAAATTATCAACCTGATCTTTCAAATTTTCCAAAGATTTCAAAAATGCAGACCAATAAATTTCAGGATCTTGTTCGGCCCAGCCGGAATAAGGACTTGAATACGGATCATAATCAATCTTTGAAAAAGCCCACATCTTGCCTTTTGAATCAAAAAGGAAGGTTCTTAAACTTTGAGTGCCACAATCAACTGAAAGGATAAGATCTTTCATGACACCTCTCGATCGATTTTAAGAATTTCGAAATCTATTCCTATGTCTTTCAATTTTTTGTAAATATTTTCATAACCTCTAAAAATTATCTCGAATTTTTCTATTTCACTCGGCCCATCTGCCGTCGCAGCGGCAAAAAGGATCGTTGCCGTTTCTCTGAGATCATTTCCAACGAGTTTGGCGCCATGGAGTTTTGAGGGCATAACTTCTATCTTGTTTTTATCAACAGAGATATCGGCACCCATTTTTTTAAGTTCGTCAACGTGTCCGAAGCGTTGTTCGAAGACCGTTTCCGTTATCTCAGAATGACCATTTACATGGCATGCAAGAAGTGTCATTTGAGGCTGAAGATCGGTTGGAAATTGAGGATAGGGTCCTGTTGAGAGTTTAAAAGGTCTCAAATCAGAAGGATAAACGATCAAAGCATTTTCAGATGCCGTTATCTTTGCCCCAATTTTTTTAAGTTCATTCGTAACGTTGCGCATCACGTTGTTAGATATGCCGTTGATCTTCAACATGCCGCCACTCGAAAGTGCTCCTATGATGTAAGTGCCGGTTTCTATTCTGTCTCCTATTACGGAATGAACGGACGCGTTTAATTTTTTGACTCCGTCTATGCTTATCCTGTCGGTACCAACGCCTGATATTTTTGCGCCCATGGAATTGAGGAATTTTCCAAGATCGACTATTTCAGGTTCCTTCGCGCAATTTCTTATTTCCGTATGTATGCCGTTTAAAAGTACTGAAGTCATCATAAGATGCTCAGTTGCCCCGACGCTCGGAAATCTAAGATCTATTCTTACATCTTCAGGTACCTTATCAAAGACGGCTTCTATCATATCATTTTTTTCGTTTACCGAAATGCCGAGTTTCTTTAAACCTTCGATGTGTATGTCTATCGATCTTTTTCCTATCAAACACCCCCCCGGATAACGCAACTCGGCATGGCCTGTTCTTACCGCAAGAGGTCCAAGAAGCAGTATAGATGCACGTATGCTTGATCCAAATTCTCTTATCTCTCCTTTAAGGTTTGACGGTCTTGCTGAAACGGTGTTTTTCTCAAAATTAACGGCAATTCCAGCAGATCTTATCATGGAAATCATCTCAGAAACATCAGAAATATCAGGAATTTTTTCGATCTTTATCTCTTCTGAAATTAAAACAAGAGACGCGAGAATCGGAAGTGATGAATTTTTTGCTCCGCCTACTGTTATTTCACCCTCAATTTTCGAATTACCCCTGATTCTTGCTATCATTTTTCTTACCCCTTTTTACACCAATTTGTATTGAAACAGATAATATTGACAAAACCAAAAAAATGGCAACGAAAACTGTCAAAAGGATGACATCTTTTCCACCGATAAGGGTATTTAAAAGTTCGGTTGGCTTGACGTTAAATGAGTTCGAAAAAGGAATGATAATCGCAAAAGCGGTTATCAACGCTCCTATTGCGGCCATCGCTGTGCCAATAGCCCTTTTTTCGTTGAA
Source organism: bacterium (assembly GCA_021800445.1). Classification (GTDB taxonomy): domain Bacteria; phylum Thermotogota; class Thermotogae; order Mesoaciditogales; family Mesoaciditogaceae; genus Athalassotoga. The sequence goes on from JAJYYZ010000005.1 coordinate 22,637, forward strand.
AATCGTTAAAAGACCGAAAATCAATCCAAAGACGATAAAAACACCTATCCTTATCCATTGAACATTCGATCCCATATTCAAATTCATCGCGGAAACGGCCCAGTTGTAGATGTAATATGCTATTGCACCGCCGGCCAAAAATCCCATCATGAAAAGTGCAAATTTGTAAAGTGCTATGAAAAGTGCTGTTACGAGAAAGGCAATTATCAAGACGGCAATTATATGTATCATTTGCTGGTCCGAAGAAACGATATGAAAATTTTTAAGGATCAAATTTGTCCAGACATATTGTCCCAAATAGATGCCCGTTATGAGTCCTATTATCGCCATTGATATTCTTAAAAGATAATATCCAAAAAAAGTAAGCACGATGCCAATTATCAAAACGACAGGCCAATAGTCGACGACAACACTTGAAAGCGAACCCAGACTCATCTTATATCCCTCCCCTTTGTCCATTTGACTGTTAATTCAAGAGTTGTGAAAACAGGATCTGCCCCATTTTTTATCTTCATTTCAACATCTTGAAAATCTTCCATCAAAAGGTTTATCTCTTCGTATTTCCATAACTTCAAAACATTTTTCCTTTTCTTACCACCAAGTGAAAAACCAACAAGATCTGCTATTTGAGGAGTAGGAACTGAAAGCGCTTTTGATATGTTTTTGACATCATCCCAAGAGTAATCCGATTTTTCATTTGAAAGCATCTGGGCGATGAGAATGGATGTTTTTTCAAGGCCTCTCAAAGGTATGAGAGGATGTACATCTTCGAGTAAATTTTTCAACATATCCAAAGCAGATGAATCTTTTTCAAAGAACAACCTGTAAAAATCAAAAATGGCCGGAGATGAGTAAATCGGAACAAACATTTTCACCTCTTCCAAAGACGGCTTTTTTGAGACGACGGAAATTTTTTCAATTTCCATCGCCATTAAATCGATCTTCATGCCTGTGCGGTCCAATATCAATTCCTTTTCGGTTTCATCCATTTTAACATCAAAGACCTCACAAATATCGTTCATTTCTTCAATCCAACCCTTAAGATCCCATTGCTTTGGGCAAGAAAGATCCTCGACATCTCCGAATTTCTTCAGAAAATCAAGATCGTTGGAAGTTATCATAACATCATGCTTTGACAAAGGTACATTTTTTAAAAGCCAATTTTTATCTTCTTTTTCCCATTTTTCAACTGATTTCAAAAGAATCGTGTGTTCTCCAAAAAGGGCATCCGAAAAAAATTCCAATCGCATACGATTTATTTTAGATTCCGTGTCCGGAAAAACAAACAAAATGTCATTTTTTACCTTTTTCAAAAAGTTTTTCAATTTCCATTCGGAATCAACGAGTATTGGCCTTATCATTCCTCAATTCCTCAAAACACATTGAAGCCGCGCCGTATATTCCCGCATCATCTACGAGATTACTCAAAACTATTTTGTAAGTTCCCCAGAAAGATTTCATGACATTTTCGTGCGTTTTCTTCTCGACCCCGTCAAGAAGAAATTTACCTGATCTCGAAACCCCGCCACCAATTACGATTATCTGCGGGTTGAATATGTGGACAAAAGCACCTATGGCAATTCCAAGTGCTTCGGTTACACGCTCGAAAACCTTTATTCCAAGCGGATCGCCTTTTTTGGCCGCATCCAAAACTGCTTTTGCACTGAATTCTTTTATTGAAGTATCAGGATACCTTTCTTTCCATTCTTTCGCAAGTCTTGAAATGCCAGTCGCTGAGGCTATTGTTTCAAGGCATCCGTGATTTCCACATCCGCAAAGATACCCATTTGGTTCAACGATGACATGGCCAAGTTCGCCTCCTATGCCGGTTGATCCTCGAAAGACATGGTCATCGCATATTATGCCTCCACCAACACCTGTTCCCAGCGTTATCCCAAGCACATTCGTGTATCCTTTCGCGACTCCAAACCATTTTTCACCTACCGCAAAGGCATTTGCATCATTTTCAACGACGACTTTCATGCCGGTCTTCGAAGAGATCTCGGGTCCAAGCGGGACATCTATCCATCCTGGAAAATTAGGTGAAAATCTCACGATGCCTTTTTTATGATCTATCGATCCCGGAGATCCTATTCCGATCATCTCAACCTTTTCACTTTTTGTAATTTCATTTGCGGTTTTTGCAATTCTCTCAACAACAGCATTAAAACCTTCTTCTGTTTTGGTATCTATTGTTTGTCTTTTCAGAATATTGCCGTTTTCGTCCACAATTCCCATTGCAACTTTGGTGCCACCAAGATCGATTCCCAACATTTTCATCAATTTCACCTCTTCGATTTTTGTTCAATTTATGGTAAAATATCTTTGAACACCATGCTAAGCGGGGAGTTAGCGGTTCCCTATGACCCGAAATCCGCTCCATGCGGGGCTGAAGATCGTTCTGCGGTTAGCGGAGGTAAGGTACGGACTTTCTTCGAAAACGTTGAAGATCGGGTCCTGCGCGACGAAAAACCACGAAGTTGGTCAGGTCTGAAAGGAAGCAGCCATAAGTGGCCAATTTTGGGCGACGCAGGGTAGCCTTATCGGAGTTTATCGGGAAAGCACCACCTTGTTTCCGTTGATCAAAGACGATTGCATGGTGTTCTTCATTTTTGAAAGATCGCTTATACAAATTATTTCATCATGAAAATGTAAGCGGCATTCCCTATGAGCCAGTTTAAACTCGGACCTAAGATAACATTAACCACACCAAAAAGAATAAGTACCAACAGTATAATTGTTCCATATATTTCATATTTCAAAACCCAGTTCATGTATTTATTCGGAAGAAAAGCATCAAGTACTTTCGAACCGTCAAGGGGCGGAATTGGAATGAGATTGAAGATGAAAAGCACGTAATTTATAAGGATGAACAAACTTACCGTATCCGACAGGTATGAAAGGTAAGGATTAGAGATGATCGTTGGAAATGAAAAAAGCGGTGCATACCTGGCGTAAAGAAAAAGTCCTGTTTTAAGGTATATGAATTCGGTTACAAATCCAGCAACAAGATTTGAAATTGGACCGGCCAAAGAAACGATGACCATGTCTCTTCTAAGATGTTTGAGTTTCCAAAAGTTAACAGGCACAGGCCTTGCCCATCCAAAATGAAAAATTATAAGTGCAAGGGTACCAAATGGATCAAGATGCTTTAAAGGATTCAAAGTTAACCTTCCGGCACGTTTTGCCGTATCGTCACCTAAAAAGTAAGCAGTCAATCCATGAAAATATTCATGAAGTGTTATGGCGAAAAGCACAGCAGGTACCGCCTCAAGTGCTTCGAATAGAAAGGCTCTTATATTATTCAACATTTTTAACCTCCAGGTCGTGAAGACCTATTATAACTTTTTTGAAATCTTCAGGGAGCGGTGCTACAAATCTCATCCGCTCTCCGGTGATCGGATGATATATTTCGAGAACTGAAGAATGAAGCATCTGTCTTTCACAATTCAAAAAGGCAGAACTTTTCTTACCATATATTTTATCACCTAAGACTGGATTCCCCAAATAACGCATGTGAACTCTTATCTGATGGGTGCGCCCTGTCATTATGGTTACAGACAAAAGTGAAGCCATTTTGAAATCTTTCACGACTTTGTAAACAGTGTGAGCCTGCCTTCCCCATTTTAAAACGTCCATTCTCGTCCTTATCTGAGGATTTCGGCCTATAGGCGCTGATATTTCTCCCGTTGCTTGCGGTGGAACACCTTCAACAAGCGTGAAATACATTTTATGGGTTTGCCGTGCCTTGAACTGGGCCGAGAGTATTCTCTGCACATCTGGATTCTTTGCCACCACTATGACTCCGGAGGTGTCCTTGTCAAGGCGATGAACTATGTATGGAAAATACTTTCCGTTTGAATGCCATAGAATGGCATTTACAAGCGTTCCAGTGATTTTTTTCAGCGTCGGATGGGTTACAAGGCCCGGCTGTTTATTTATCACAACGATAGAATCATCATCGTAGATTACATCAAGGGGAATTTTTTCAGGTAATACCTGCGGTATTTCCGGCGGAGGGAAAATCGCTTCAATTACATCTCCGATTTTGAGTTTATACGATGGCTTTACGCACTTTGAATTAACTTTGATATTGCCAGTTTTTATGAGATTTTGAACAACGGTTCTTGACATATTGCTTGGAGCAAATTCCAACATTGCGAGGTCTAAACGATTTCTTGCTTCACGATTGGTGATGGTTAATTTGAGACTTTCCACCATAACTCCTTCTTAGAAAATAAATTCCCAGGCCTATCGCCCCTGCCACAACACAGGAATCCGCGACGTTAAAAACGGGCCACCATCCTATTTGAATAAAATCTACAACGTAACCAAAGATCGGTCTGCTTATGGCGTTGTTTGATAATGATCCTCCTATCAGAAGTCCGACAGAAAGTCTGAAAAAAAGACTTTTTTCTTTCCATAAGAAGGAAAAAATTATTATGCCACCTATAATCGCAAGCGTAAGATATTCGACGAAATCGTTTTTAAATGCCAGAAGGCTAAAGCCCACACCGGTATTTCTTACGTAAAATAAATTAACAAGTCCTTTTACAACGGGTATGCTTTCCCACAGCACCATTCTTGTTGAAACAAGATATTTTGTGAATTGATCCGCAGATATGACGATTAACACGACAATCCATTGAAAGATCATTTTGCATCCTTTTCAAGAAAAATTTTTGATGATATCATTGGATTATCATCTTTCAATTCAAAACCTCCACGTTAAGCCCGACCACAATACTGGCCCATCCACGGGCTCAACGTTTAACAATTGTCCGCTTGTTGCCGCATCAAGAAAGAAAGATATATCTTTTGAGATGGGTTTTACAAATTGGAATGAGCCCGAAATGCCATAAGATGGCTGATATCCTCCCACGTAATATCCTGAAAAGGTTATCGTTGCATTTCCATCGAATATATTGAAAGGCACTTCTCCTTGCAAGTGCAGTTCTTTTTCGGTCATTGCAGTCAAGGCTGAAAATGATCCGTCTGTGTAATCGAATATCCACACATATTTTGATGGCGCCTGATGAACGATGTTTGGGAAAAGATCGACTGAATCAGAAAAAGCCATAAGTGTGTTTGAAAAATTTCCGTAATTTGCACTTAAGCCTATTCCGTAAGCACCGTTTGAAACGCCCCCCATTAAAAAGAAATTGCCAAGACGTCCTGTGAGTAAAAAGCCATTTTGATACCAAAACGAATCAAGGTAAAAGAAACCGTTGAAACGTGCAAAATAAGTTCCTCTATCGTAGGCAAAAGAAAGCGTGCTGTTTTGAGTTTCTCCCTTTAAAGTTACCGTCCATCCGAACGGAAGCGTACCCACATCCCAAAGTGTATAAAATTTTTCTGAGTGGGTATCCGTTGCTCCGTCTTGAATTCTTAACCCTCCCCAATCGAAATCAACGTATTTAAAAAGTTGAGATGCATAAGGCGTAAAAATGAGCGTGTTGTTGGCAAAATTTGTGTTAACCGAGAAATAAGATTCAACGTGAGCAACCCAAAATTCAAGGTTCATCTCAACCGAAGATGTTAAATTCAATTCATCGGTTGAAAATGAAGGTCCTGCCGATAAAAAAATTGTACTCTTCGGTGCTGCCAAAACAACTCCAAGAGTTGCAATTGCAAAAACAAAGAATACAATTATTTTTCTCATGACTCACCTTACCATTTTAAGCAGTTCAATTACTATTTCTCTTGGAACATTCATTATCTCTATTGGATAGGTACCTTCATGGTAATCAGTTCCCACGGTTATTTTGAGTCCATGAATTCTCGCCATTTCGTGGTAATACTTTGACTGAGCACTCGTATGTTGCGAATGATATGCTTCGATTCCATCAAGACCCCATTCGATCATCTTCATAAGATCGATTTCTTCAAGTCCGGACTTCACCTTGTTCTTGTAAAGACCAGGATGCGCAAGTACAGCCCATCCTTCGGCCATATGAATTCTCTTTATCGCTTCTTCTGGATCAAGTCCTTTCGGCGCCACATATGCTTTCCCTTTGTCTCCTATAAGTTCTGGAGTAAAAGCATCTTTGAAAGACTTGACATATCCCTTTTCCAAAAGAGCCCTGGCAACATTTGGCCTTCCGACGAAAGGACCCGGAGATTGTTCCATAACATCGTCAAAAGTTATCTTGTAACCGAGTTCATTTAATTTGTTAACCGTCTCACGGACTTTTTGTGTTCTTTCTTCGAACCTTGCCTCTAAAAAATCGTTAAAACCGGCATCATCTGGATCGAAATCGTAACCAAGGATATGCACTTCGCCGTCATCGTACATCGTTGATATCTCAACACCGGCTATCAATTTAATGCCAATCTCCGAAGAAAGATCAAGCGCTTCTTTGACGCCGCTTATCGAATCATGATCGGTAAGTGCACCAAAAACAACGCCACCTCCGGCGACTATTTCAAGTACGTCTCTGACGGGAAAAGCGCCATCTGAGTGGTTGCTGTGAAAATGAAGATCAACTCTTCGAAACATCTTATCAGCCGATTCTCGACATTATTTCTTCAAGTTCCTTGTCATCGATATCGAAGTTAGAATAAACTTCCTGAACGTCATCGAGTTCTTCAAGGGAGTTTACGACTTGCAGCACTTTTTCTGCATCTTTTCCGCTCACGTGAACACTCATTTTGGGCACAAAAGTTGGTTCGTAAGAATCAATTTTGTAATCATCTTTAAGTGCATCGACAACTTTGTAAAGCATTTCTGGCGGGGTCATGATTGTGTAAACATCTTCGTCCTCTTTGATATCTTCTGCTCCGGCATCTATGACCCTCATCATGAACTCATCAGGATCGGAAACAGCCTCTTTTGAAATTATTATCACACCTTTTCTTTCAAATTGCCAGCCAACACTTCCGCCTTCCGCAAGACTTCCACCGTATTTGGTGAGAACATGCCTTATATCCGCTATTGTCCTGTTTTTGTTATCTGTCAGTGTGCTTATGTAGAGTGCAACACCGGCAGGAGCATATCCTTCGTACATTATTTCTTCGTAACTGACACCTTCAAGTTCTCCTGTTCCTCTTTTTATTGCCCTTTCAACGGTGTCCTTTGGCATATTTGCCTCTCTTGCCTTTTCGACAGCAACTCTCAAACGCGGATTCATATCCGGATCTCCACCTCCGGATCGTGCGGCAACTGTTAACTCTCTTATGACTTTTGTAAACTCAGCAGATTTCCTGCTATCCTGTGCTTCTTTCCTGTGTTTTATATTGGCCCATTTGTTATGACCAGACATGAAAATCCCTCCTGGATTTTTAACTTTTCAAGATATTTTACCACATTAAGCCTTTTTAACAAAAGCATACCCTCTATTCTACCTTTTACGGTAAATAGATTTACCTGCCTTCGAAATTCGCCGCTGTTTTGCCTTTGACTACTTACTCGTTACCGATTACTCTTCACTGCTTTTTCTCTAATCTCTGTTCTTGCCATTGGCCATACGCTATTCGCCATCTGCCGTTTGCTATATGCTGCTTTTTGTGCGTCGGCTCCAGCATTTGCCCTTCGGTGTCTGGTCCTCGCTTTGCTGCGGAGGCCACCTCTCGGCATCATGCTCTCCGCCTCCAGTTTGATTTTTCCACGTGCCATCTGCCGTTTTTTTAATCTCTTTTTTACGCTTATCGACAAAGATCATCTCAGGGCTATTCCCACCATCTTCAATTCGTATTTTCTACTTCCAAGTCCGATTTTTTCGCCGTGTTCAAGTTGCGCTTTCCATGAAACTTCAGGATGTACTTCATGAAAAGGATCTTTTCCAACTGTTTTTATGACAAGATCAATGCATGCCTGATCAAGTGCGACAGGATCGGTACTTGCCGCTATCCCTATGTCAGGTGCAACTGGAGGTCTGTTTATAGACCAGCAATCGCAATCCGGAGAAACGTCGGTTATGAAAGAAATGAACAGCCCACGTTTATCTTTCAAAACGGCCTTTGAATATTCGGCTATTTTCATGCTCAAAAGTTCGGATGAAGCATCCCACTGGGGGGTCATCGCACCATAATCACACATGGCCACACACTCTCCGCATCCTATACAGACATCGTAATCTATCAGCGCATATCTTTTACCATTCTCTCCCTTTACGATCTTAACGGCACCGGTGGGGCAATGTCTTTCGCACATGCCGCATGCCGTACAATTGTCTGTAACGACAACAGGTTTTGAAGTGGAATGCTGTTCGAGTTTTCCAGATCTTGAGGCAGATCCCATACCCAAATTTTTCAAGGTACCTCCAAAGCCGGTTTGTTCATGGCCTTTGAAATGCGTTACCGCTATCACGACATTTGCAAGCGCTATTGCGGAACCTATTTTTGCATTTTTCACGTACTGACCATCTATTGGAACCTCCACTTCATCGCTTCCTCTTAGGCCATCCGCTATAACGAGCGGTGCTCCGGTTACTTCTTGAACGAAACCATTTACAGTCGCTGTCCATAGATGATCGATGGCATTGGACCGACTCCCTTTGTAAAGGGTATTTGCGTCAGTTAAAAACGGTTTCCCACCAAGTTCTTTTACTCTATCAGTTAGAACGCGCACGTAGTTAGGCCTTATGTAGGCCATGTTCCCATATTCTCCAAAGTGGATCTTTATAGCGACAAGATCGTCTTTCTTTACCACTTCGGATATTCCCGTTCGATCGACAAGCAATTTCAATTTTTGGAGCAAACTCATTCCCGGTGTGGTTGACGTATCGGTAAAATAAACGATAGACATCTTCACGATCTCCTTTCAAATTCAGCGTAAAACATTTGATAAACTGTTTTTATAGGTAATCCTTTTTCTTTTGCTATTTTTTTGCATTCTTCGTATTCAGGGGCGATATTCACAATTTTACCATCTAAAATTCCGATTTTAACTTTGACCTTTCCAAATTGAGTGTTAACTTCTTCGATCTTGCGATCTACTATTTCTCTTTCGGTATCAAAGATCCTAACTCCAAGCGTTGTCGTCTCTTTCAAAAGTATTTCGTTGATCTTAAAAAGGTTTTCCGCATCGACTATAACACTTATCTTTGTCGCGGGTCTGTTTTTCTTCATCTGGATTGGTGTGAAATAAACATCCAAAGCGCCGTTTTCGAAGAGTTTTTCCATGATATATTCGTAAAATTGTGGATTCATGTCATCTATGTTTGTCTCAACAACTTTCATCTTTTTTGACCCTTGTTCTACATTTCCCACGTTTATTCTCAAAAGATTGGGAATATCTATCTCATAAGTACCGGCTCCGTAACCCACTTTTTCAATGCGCATAAGAGGTTTTGGGCCAAAATAAGCAGATAAAGTTGTTATTATTGCAGCACCCGTCGGTGTTGTCAATTCTTTTTCTGTTCCGCTTGAGTATGTGGGCACATTTTTAAGCAATTCCATCGTTGCGGGTGCCGGCACGGGTAATTTTCCATGGGCTGTCATGACATATCCTTGGCCGGTGTTGATCGATGAAGCGTATATTCTGTTAATCCCTAACAGTTCGAGCCCCGTAACGGATCCAACTATGTCCACTATTGCATCAACGGCTCCGACTTCATGAAAATGAATCTCGTTTATCTCGGTTCTGTGGACCTTTGCTTCGGCTTTTGCAAGATTCAGGAAGATCGCTTTGCTTTTTTCTTTTATCGTTCTTGAAAGTTCGCTTGTCTCTATTATTTTATTTATATCTTCGAGATTTCTTCCATGACGCTCGTGATCATGCGCATGATCGTGTTCGTGATCGTGTAAGTGCACATCAACGTAAGTACCACCTATGTGAGATCTTGAAACTTTTTCGATCTTTATTTCGTATTCATTTTCAAGGCTTAATTTATTTAATTCAGATTCAAGAGATTTTGGATCTAGGCCAAGATCTATCAAAGCACCTAAAACCATATTTCCGCTTATACCCGAGAACATTTCAAAATAAGCGTCCATTTGAATCATTCCTCTCCTATTTTGTTTATCATACTGGCCAGATAAGCGGCCCCGAAACCGTTATCTATGTTAACGACTCCTACTCCTCCCGAACAGTTGTTCAACATCGTTAAAAGCGGTGCAAGTCCTTTGAAGTTTGCGCCATAACCCACACTTGTCGGGACTGCTATAACTGGTTTTTTAACAAGGCCCGCGATGACGCTTGGAAGTGCACCATCCATGCCAGCGATTACAACTATAACTTTAGCCTTGTCAAGTAAATCAACGTTGTAAAGGATCCTGTGAATGCCAGCAACTCCGACATCCAAAAGTTTTGATACCGAATTTCCCATTATCCTTGCACTTTCATATGCTTCTTCAACTACGGGCAAATCCGAAGTGCCAGCACTTACAATGAGAATATTTCCGGTGTTTTGTGGACTTTCCCTTTCCAAAGTAATAGTTCTACCCAAAGGATTGTAGGTAGTTTGAGGAAAAAGCGCACTGACTTTTTTAAACGTTGTTTTATTTGCCCTTGTGCCAAGCACATTTGAATTCTTGTCAGATAACTTTTTGAAGATTTCTAAGACTTGATCATCGGTTTTTCCTTCACAAAAGATCACCTCAGGGAAACCGCGCCTTTTCGTCCTGTCAAGATCAACGCGTGCAAAATCAAGATCATCGTATCCTGGATCGATTATCATCTCAATGGCCTCATCAATTTCGATCTTTCCTAACTTCACAGATTCAAGAATTGATTTCAGATTTTTACCTACCACTTTCAAGCACCTCGTTAAGACTTCCGCTTCTGTAACCTTCAAGATCAAGGGCGACGTAATTAAACCCGAGAGATTTCGCGAGTCTCACGATCTCGAATTTTTTTTCAAGAATTATCTGAAATTCAGCAGGTATTACCTCTATTCTTAAAGTTTTTTCGTCATGATACCGTGCCCTGTGGACCTTCAATCCGATTGAACTCAGATAAAATTCAATCTTTCTTATCTTTTCAAGTTTATCGGTTGTTATTCTTGTGCCGTAAGGAAAACGAGTTGCAAGGCATGTCTCAGGTTGCTTGTCCCACGTAGGTAATCCCATTTCTTTTGAAAAATTCCTTATCTCAGACTTTGTCAATTCGGCATCTTTTAGCGGACTTGATATTCCAAGTTCCGTAAGTGCTTTCAAACCAGGTCTGTAATCATTCAAAACATCGTCGTAATTGGTTCCGTCCGCGACAAACTTAACATCATTTTCTTTGGCAATTTTGATGAGATCTTTGAATATGGAATATTTGCAATAATAGCAACGTAAAGCATCATTTTTGGCGAAATTTTCATCTTCAAGTTCATTTGAGCCAACGATGATCTGTCTTATACCTAAGTCTTTGGCAATTTGAGCGGATTTTTTTATTTCATCTTCAAATCTTATTGGAGAAATAACCGTTACCGCCAAAACCTTATCTTTTCCCAAAACATCTTTGGCAACTTTCAAAAGAAAAGTGCTATCTGTTCCTCCTGAAAATGCCACCACAATTTTCCCCATTTTTTGGATGATCGATTTAAGATTTTCCAATTTTTCCACAGAATTCATGATTACACTTCCTTATTCAAAAATTATATCACAAGCCCCGCATAATTGCGGGGCTTATTTAATTTTAAATTTGTATACCCTTATTTTCCTGCCGCTACATCGGCCTTTTCTAATTTTTTAGCCTCTTTTATCGCTGCTTGCAAGAAATCGTAATCAAGTATGAATGGATATTTTTTTGCCCAATCAAAGATCTTGTCTGGGTTATTCTGGAACCATAATCTATCCAGTCCTTCACCGTGAGAAGTACCTTTTTGTTTTGTCTCTTCGATGTTTTTGGTGAATTCAGTTTCCCACACGTGATCAAGTTCTTTGTGAATGTTTTTGGAATATGCATCTAAAGCGGGAGCCAATTTTGTAACCACAAGATCTGATGCACCTTTATCCGTTGATATTGCGTTATGCTTTGCAACGACTTCTCTGAGCACCCATGGGTTGTCTATTATCATACATGGAGTTAAAAGATTATCTGAATGTGGCTGATGAAATCTTATGTCGGCAAGGAAAGGAGATTGTAAAATTTCAACGAGAGACTTTTCTTTCACGTTGTCTGTCGCGAAATGTGTGAATATGCAAGGTTCGGCGTATCCTTCGCTGTTGATGTGAAGATATCTTCTTCCGCCGGCTATACATCCGCCAACAGACGGCGCATCATTCCAGAAATCCATCAAAAAATACGGCTTTCTTGCCCTCAATGACCTTACAAAGTCTCCCATTGCCTTTCTCTGAGATGGAAGTGGCATCAGATCAACTTCCGGATCTCTTCCCACTGGCATGAAAAGGAATAGCCATGAAAAGAAAGCACCTTTTTCTATCCAGAAGTCGTAAAGTTCATCCGAGGTGAGTTGATCAAAATTCGTTCTCATGAAAACGAAAGAATTACCAAATATGATCCCTCTTTCTCTTAATCTATCTGCCGTAGCGATTACTTTGGCGTAAATACCTTTTCCTCTTATATAATCGGTTTCTTCTTCCCATCCATTTACGCTAAGAACAGGATAAACGTTGCCAAGTTCCTGAATTTGATCTGCCACTTTATCGGTTATGAACGTTGAGTTCGTGAAGATCATGAAAAGAGAATCGTTATGTTTTTTGATGAGCGGGTAAAGTTCAGCCCATCTGACAAATGGCTCTCCTCCGAGGAGCGTGTAAAAATAAGTACCGATTTCTTTCCCCTGTGTGATTATGCTGTCGACGAGTTCGATTGGCATATCATCCTGTCTTGAGTATTCACTCGCGTAACAACCAATGCAATTCAGGTTACATCTCATAGTCGGGCTTATGAGAATGGTGTAAGGAGCGGCAAAACCGTTTTTGTGTATGGTTTCTTCTTTGTTGTACTTGATCCATCCAAGATTGACATTTACAAGGAAATTGGTGAAGAAAGTTTTCACGATGTGTTTGTCTTTCTTGAAAAGATTTATAAGCCACTGCCTTGAGCCTGGGTTCTTTTGAACCCAATCTGCGAATTTAGAAAGGTTATCGGTCCCTCCTATGGTATGTTCCAATTTTTTGAGAGATTCAATGGCTTTATCGAAATTCTGTTCTGGATCTTTGACTATGAAATCTATATATCTTCCAAGGACTGCATTTATCGCCATTTTTGTAGCCTTATCTTTGATTTCGTTTCCTATTCCCATTCAGATCAGACTCCTTTCCTAAAATTTTACCGAGCGGTCAAATTGAAATCAAAACCATTTTACACAAAAAAAAATCTTTTGTCAATACGTCTTGATTTTTTATGTTCAAATGTATTAGAATATAAAACGTTGCGGGGTCGTGGCGCAGCTGGGAGCGCGCTTGCATGGCATGCAAGAGGTCGTGGGTTCAAATCCCATCGGCTCCACAGAAAAAAGGCGAATCTTTGAGATTCGCCTTTACTCTATTTTCATAAGAAATTGATCGATCTCAACCTGCTGTCCTTCTTTGACAAGAATTTCTGTTATTTTGCAATCTCGAGGGGCAAGAATCTCATTTTCCATCTTCATGGCCTCAAGCGTAAGTAATGTTTGACCATCTTTGATGTTTTCACCAACTTTTGCATTTATCTTGACTATCGTTCCTGACATGGGTGCGCGAATGATTTCCTCTTCATTTCTTTCATTTTCAGAAGAAACAGGTTGAACGATTTTTGGAGATTGCATCTCACTTTTTGGGAATTGTTTTATTTGATCTGTTTTGATTGAAAGTGGTGAAGGCATATTTGTATCTTCCTTGCCAACCTCTTCAACTTCAACCTCGTAGACTTTTCCATTAACCTTTACCATGTATTTTTTTAACATCGCATTTACCCCTTTCTTGTCTTCCAAAAGATCTGAGGAGTGTGAATTGTCCATCTGTTGATGTAATTGCAATTTTGGTCAATTGTTTTGATTTTTTTTATCAGCACCTCTTTAGATGAATAGGCCTTTATTGCCGCAAAAATGGCGGCAACAATCTCTTCGTTGTCTTCCATGTCAGGTCTCATAAAGGAATATTGCCATGTTTTTTGGAAGGTTTGCCTTCCACCTTTGATCCAAGTATTTCGAGTCCTCGAATCAAAACACTTCGCGTCTCGGACGGTAAAATAATCGTGTCGACGTAACCCCGAGAAGCGGCAACGTAAGGATTAGAAAAGGTATCGGCGTATTCTTTTATCTTTTCTGATCTTGTTTTTTCAGGATCAACTGAATTTTTTATCTCATTTCTGAAAATCACATTTGCGGCTCCATCTGCACCCATAACTGCTATTTCCGCCGTCGGCCATGCTAAAACGATATCAGCACCAAGATGCTTGCTTCCCATCGCTATGTAAGCGCCACCGTAATCTCTGCGCGTTATAACGGTTATTTTGGGTACAGAAGCCTCGCTGTATGCGAAAAGCAATTTTGCTCCATGTCTTATTATGCCACCGTATTCTTGAGGTGTGCCGGGTAAGAAGCCTGGAGTGTCGGCAAAAGTTATGATCGGAATGTTGAACGCATCGAGAAAACGTATAAAGCGTGCCGCTTTGTCTGAAGAATCTATATCAAGTACACCTGCCAATACTTTTGGTTGGTTTGCAACAATTCCAACGGTTCTTCCGTTTATTCTTGCAAAAGCGGTGATCATGGATCTCGCAAATTTGGCTTGCACCTCAAAAAAAGTACCTGGATCGACTATTCTGTTTAAAACATCTATCATATCGTAAGGTTTATTTGAAGATTGAGGTACTATTGAATTTATTGATCCATCTGATTCAATTTCGATTTCCGATCCCATTTTGGGATTTTCCATGTTATTTGAAGGAATGTAAGAAAGTATCTTTTTGACGATTTGCATCGCGTCCATATCGCTTTTTGCGATGAAATGCGCAACTCCGCTTTTAGAGTTATGAACTTCCGCACCGCCGAGACTTTCCTGAGTCACATCTTCACCGGTAACAGCCTTTATAACTTCAGGGCCAGTTATGAACATTTTAGATGTTTTATCCACCATGATGACAAAATCTGTTATAGCCGGTGAATAAACAGCGCCTCCAGCGCAAGGCCCAGCTATAACGGTTATTTGCGGTATCACTCCGGATGCAAGGGTGTTTCTGTAAAAGATTTCTCCGTAGCCGTAAAGTGAGTCAACACCTTCTTGAATTCTTGCACCACCGGAATCATTTATTCCAACAAGAGGTATTCCCATTTTCATGGCCATATCTTGAATTTTGGTTATCTTTTTGGCATGCATTTCTCCAACGGAACCACCCTGGACGGTGAAATCTTGTGAAAATATGGCAATTTCTCTGCCATCCACACTCCCTATGCCTGTAATAACTCCGTCTGCTGGGAAATACTTCTGATCAAGACCAAAATAGGTTGATCTGTGCCTTATATGATCGTCAACTTCAAAAAAACTTCCTTCATCGACAAGGGTTGCTATTCTTTCACGGGCCGTCAATTTTCCCTCTTCATGTTGCTTTTTTATTCTTTCTTCTCCGCCACCGAGACGTATTGTTTCCCGTCTCTTTAAAAGATCATCGTTTCTGTCCAATTTAATCCTTCCTCCTTTCAACGAGTTCTATCATAACACCGTTTGCATCTTTTGGATGTACAAACGTTACAATCGTGTTGTTTACCCCTTGAGACGGATCGGATGTTACCCTGTATCCTTCGTTTTTAAGTTGCTTAACGGTTTCATAAATGTCATCTACTTCAAAAGCAAGGTGGTTAAGCCCCTCTCCTCTTTTTTCGATGAATTTGGATATTGTACCCTGAGAATCGAGATCTTCAAGAAGTTCTATACGAGTTCCTCCGGCATCGATCATGACAACCTTCAATTTTTTACCTTCAAGTATTTCTTCGTCAGCATGCATGCCAAGGGATTTTGTGTATATTTTGGATGCATCTAAAGCAGATTTAACCGCTATTCCTATGTGATCGATTTTTATAACCTTCACCGTTGCATTCCTCCCTCCATTATCCATGATAGAGATGTTCTTTTCTTATTATACTAAATCTCTTTCATACTTGATCAATTTTAAATGCGAAATATCGCTGGGTCCGGCAGTTATCTTTTCAAAGGTATCCTGCCCTTCGATAAAAATTTTGAATTAGGTTTAGTATACTTCACTTTCAAAAGCGTTTATTATCCTTGTTTTTTGCCACCGTATACTGTATGTTATACTTTATAAGAAGTTTGAAAAGGAGGAAGTTTTTATGCCAAAATCAGTTAGAGCTCCAAGAGGCACAGAAATAACATGTAAAAGTTGGCAAACGGAAGCGCCAATGCGTATGATAATGAATAACCTTGATCCTGAAGTTGC
The DNA here is from genome assembly GCA_021800445.1 of bacterium. GTDB lineage: Bacteria > Thermotogota > Thermotogae > Mesoaciditogales > Mesoaciditogaceae > Athalassotoga. The sequence goes on from JAJYYZ010000005.1 coordinate 38,907, forward strand.
AAGAGACCCAGATCACCTTATAGTTTATGGGGGAACCGGAAAAGCAGCCAGGAACTGGGAATCATTTGATGCGATAATTAAAACACTCAAAAGGCTCAACAACGATGAAACTCTCCTTGTTCAATCTGGAAAACCAGTTGCGGTTTTCAGAACAAATGAGTGGGCACCGAGGGTTTTGATTTCAAATGCAATGTTAGTTCCAAAATGGGCAGATTGGGATTATTTTCGAGAACTTGAGTCGCGTGGACTTACGATGTTTGGACAGATGACGGCAGGAAGCTGGATATACATAGGCACTCAGGGTATTTTACAGGGCACATATGAAGTTTTTTATTCTATCGCTCAAAAATATTTTGGTGGAACTTTAGCAGGGAAAATAGTCGTTACGGCAGGCCTTGGCGAAATGGGCGGAGCGCAACCTTTATCCGTGACTTTCAACGGAGGAGTTATGATAGCCGTTGAGGTTGATAAAAGGATGATCGACAGAAGGCTTGAAAAACGTTATTTAGACACATGGACCGATTCTTACGATGAAGCGACAAAGATGGCAAAGGATGCCGCGACAAAAAAACAACCACTTTCAATAGGATTACTTGGTAATGCGGCTGAAATACTTCCAAGAATGGTAAGGGAAGGATTTATTCCTGATATAGTTACGGATCAAACTTCGGCCCATGATCCACTTAACGGATACATTCCCATTGGATTAAACGTTGAAGAAGCGACCAAAATGAGAGAAAAAAACAAAGATGAGTATATGAAAAAAGTTTTTGATTCCATAGTGGACCATGTTGTGGCAATTGTCGAAATGCAAAAAAGAGGAGCAAAGGCTTTTGAGTATGGAAACAACATAAGACGCATGGCTTACGATCATGGAGCGCAGGATGCCTTTCAAATCGTTGGATATGTGCCGGAATACATAAGACCCCTATTTTCCGAAGGCAAAGGTCCTTTCAGGTGGGTAGCGCTTTCTGGTGATCCACAGGACATATACAAGACGGATGAAGTCGTGCTCAAACTTTTTCCATACGATGATCATCTCAAAAAATGGATCCATATGGCACACGAAAGGGTAAACTGGCAAGGTTTACCGGCAAGAATATGCTGGCTCGGTCAGGGTGAAAGGGAGCAATTTGGCCTTGAGATAAACAAAATGGTAAGAGACGGAAAGATCAAAGCCCCGATAGTGATCGGACGCGATCATCACGATACGGGATCCGTGGCCTCTCCTTACAGGGAAACAGAGGCGATGAAAGATGGATCGGATGCAATAGCGGATTGGCCAATTTTAAATGCACTTTTAAATACTTCTTCTGGAGCCACGTGGGTTTCGGTTCACCATGGCGGTGGAGTCGGAATAGGATATTCGATTCATGCCGGTTTTGTCTGTGTTGCAGATGGAACAAAAATTGAGGATGAGAAATTATCAAGAGTGTTAAACAACGATCCGGGCATAGGCGTCGTACGCCACGCAGATGCAGGTTACGAAATAGCCAAAGAGACGGCTAAGAAACACAAAATAGATATGCCGATGGAAAAGTAAAGTGGCACATGGCATATGGGATAAAAGAGATTAGAAATTAGGGATCAGAGATCAAAAGTGGCGAATTGCGTATGATAAAAACTGCAATGTGAGGATATGAAATGTGCGGAATTTTTGGAGTTATCGGGAAAACAAATGCAGATGAACTGCTTGAAATATCTCAGATTTTGAAGCATCGCGGTCCTGATGATGAAGGATTTTGTTCCATTCCTAATGTGAAACACTTCTGTGGACCTGATACGGTGGAATCGCTTTCATTTCCGAAAATCAGTGGAGATTTGGACGGTGCTTTTGGTTACAGAAGGCTTAGCATAATAGATCTATCTGTGAAAAGTCATCAGCCGATGGAAAAAAATGGTTATGTTGTTGTGTTCAACGGCGAAATTTACAACTTTGCCTCAATACGGAAAGAACTTGAAGGATTGGGACACCAGTTCAACTCCTTGGGGGACACTGAAGTACTTTTGACCTCTTACATTCAATGGGGAGAAAGGTGTGTAGATCACTTCAATGGAATGTGGGCTTTTTCAATATGGGATCCGAAAAGGCGTATTGTCTTTTCATCAAGGGACAGATTCGGCATAAAACCTTTTCTTTACTTTCACGATGACATGTATTTTGCTTTTGCTTCAGAGCAAAAAGCACTTTTGAAATTTTCTAAAGTTTCGAATGAACCGGATCTGGAAGACGCGCAAAGATATCTTATCTGGGGAATGCAAAATTTTTCGGAGAATTGCATGTTCAAAGAAATAAAAAGGTTGCTTCCTTCTCATAACCTTGTTTTCAACGTTGATACGGGTGAATTAAAAACTTACGAATACTGGAATATACATCCAAATACGGAAAAATCCATCTACGATGAAAAACAAGGCCAGATGTACTTTCAAAAGTTTCGTGAAATTTTCACGGATGCGGTAAAACTAAGACTCATAAGCGATGTCAAAGTCGGAACCGCTTTAAGTGGCGGGATAGATTCTTCTTCTATCGTTTATACCGTTAGAGAACTCATGAAAAAACAAAGTGTACCTTCAATCGGGGATATCCAATACACTTTTTCGGCTGTTTACGGAAATTACGTTGCGGATGAATCGAAATGGATTGATATAGTCGCAAAAGAAACAGCAGTTAAATCTTTGAAAGTCGTTCCGGATCACGAAGATCTTGCCTCTCATCTTGAGACACTTGCATACGTCCACGATGAACCATTTGATTCTACGTCGACGTACGCACAATATCGTGTCATGAATTTGGTCAGAAAAAGCGGTGTTACGGTTACGCTTGATGGTCAGGGTGGCGATGAAATAGCGGGTGGGTATCCGCTTTACATGCCAATGATGATCCTCGAGAACTTTCCAAACAAAACGTTTTTTTCGGAAATCAAAAATCTTAAAAAAGCAAATTCATCATTTGGGTTGTTTTTGAGAACAATCGGTACACGTTACGTAAATGATGTGGCCCAAAGAAGATATTTCAAAGAAATTTCAAAAGGTCTTTTCAACCATATAAACCGGTTCATACCTTACGGCGGCAGATCAAAGGCTGAATTTTCTCACATGAACTTGCGCGCATGGTCTGACATGAGAGAAGAATTAGTGGACCTTTTAAAAACGGCAGATAGAAATTCCATGGCTTTTTCAATAGAGTCGAGATTTCCTTACCTTGATTACAGACTTGTAGAATTTGCCATGTCTGTACCATCCGCATACAAAATTCATCGGGGATGGACAAAATATCTGTCACGCAGAAGTTTTGAAGGTTTGATAAACGATAAAGTGCTTTGGAGAAAAGACAAATTAGGTTTTCCAACACCTCAAAAAGCGTGGTTTGAAATGGGTTTTTCTGATTTTGCGATGAATTACATTTCAAATTCAAAATTTTTAAAATATCTTGATGTGAATGTAAATAGAACTTTCTCGCACAAATTACTTTGGCGCCTTGTAAATCTTGCTGCGTGGGCAAAGGCATTTGAAATGGATTAAGTTACTGAATCCATTTCAAAAATAGAACACTTTTGTTTGTCATGTTCACCGATAACACGCTATAACCGCCACTTTTTATTGAAAAGGAGATGGCATCTTGGAAAGAACATTGGTGCTTGTAAAGCCAGATGGCGTTAAAAGAGGATTGATAGGTGAAATCATATCACGTTTTGAAAGAAAAGGGTTTAACATCGTGGATATGAAAATGTTGCGGATGACAAAGGAACTGGCGGCAGATCATTATGCCGAGCACAAAGGAATGCCTTACTACGATCGACTCATAGAGTACATAACGAGCGGTCCGGTGGTCGCAATGATTTTGGAAGGAGAAGATGCCGTAAACATTGTCAGGATGATGATAGGCAAGACATCTCCTTCGGAGTCTTTTCCGGGGACGATAAGAGGAGATTTTTCGCTCAATATCACCGTTAACATCGTACACGCGTCTGATTCCTTAGAAAATGCGAAAAAGGAAATGAAGAGATTCTTTTCATGATTTTTGCCATAGGTTAAGTGAACCCAACTTTAAAAATCGAATATCTATTTATGCGAAGCGGAGGGCAGAGTCCGACGAGGAGTGGGCTCTAAAAATTATTTGGAATCCAAACTTGATTCAGTATAGATTTAAGTTAAGGGGGATAAAATGAAAACTGGTGCTATTTTGCTTGAATCTTTGATCTTTTTGATACTCTCTTTCATACTGTTTTCAATCGTGATCTCGGTTACTTCCACTCTAATCAGCAATCAGCAATTCATAGAAAGGGGATCTAAAGAACTTTCAGAAATAATTTCGATATCTAACATCGATCCAGACGATATTCCCCAATCTAAGATTGGCAATTTAAAAATCATCGATGAAACAAGGGGGAAAATTGTGTATGAATACAAATCCTCGATCACAGGCGAAACTTTCAGGATCGGTGATAATTGAAGTAATAGTAGCCATTTCAATCTACGGAATAAGCCTTGCAATCATTTACGATTCGATAAACATCATGATGAAAACGATGATCAAAATTTCGGTATCAGAAAAATACGTTGAAGACTTCGAAGATACCATAACTTACATGTACAAAACGGACATCGCAATGGGAAGAGAACTTGAACTCATCTCATATAAAACATGGTCTGTACTTTTAATCGATTTTGATCCCAAAAATCCTGAACCACGTGTCGTCGGATACCAACTTTTTAAATCGAATGACGGATCGAAATTAAGAAGGATAGTTGCAAAATGGGATGAAGACATACATAAACTGAAAATTCAAAGGCCGGGTCAAGAATATTTTGACTCTCACTTTTCGGGATTCAATGCGGTTTACACGGGAAAAGAGATGTTATCCTTTGACGTTGAAGGAAAGTACATAACGTTTACATTTGGAAAGATAAAAACTTACATTGGCCATATATCCGTATACTAATTCTATTTCAAAAATCGAACGTTTATCATCACGCGCTACTGTTCACGGCTTTCTCACACGCTATGGTACGCCTACTTCAAAAGTCAAATATTTATTTATCGTAGCGTGAGAATAGGTTATCGTGACGATTCGGGATGTGAATTTTGCTTGGCATAAATCATTGAATTGATCGGTCATGTTATGGTATACTTCAGAGGTATGATTTTGTATTTTCAAGAAGGAGGAAATTTTTAAATGGCAAAAATAAGATCCGCCATAAAAAACATGAGAAAGTCTGAAAAGAAGCATCTCCAAAACCAAATCAAAAAGTCCCAATTCAAGACGTCTGTTAAAAAGGCTATCATTTCAGCCCAAAAAGGAGAAGATACGACTGAACTTTTAAGTGAGGCATTTTCCAAAATCGACAAGGCTGCCAAGACCGGATCAATTCATAAAAATCAAGCGGCAAGAAGAAAATCAAGACTTGTGAAAAAGATCAAATCGCTTCAAAAAGTTGAGGTTCAAACTGTTCAAAGCAAGTGAGTTATTTTACCCCTTTTTAAGCAAGAATTCTCCCACTTCTATAAGTGGTGGGAGTATGTCACATTTACAGGATCTCCGAAAAGCGGAGATCTTTTTGATTTTTGAACATCGTGTTTTTTTTAATGTCTAAATAATGGGAGTGGGATTTCAAAGTTGGAAGAGCAAAAACTTATAGAAAATTTAAAGCGTGCAGATTCACGTGCTTACGATGAACTGTACAGGGAGTATGTAGAAAAAATAGGTGGAATAGCAAGATCTTATCTCGGCGTTGATGATGTTGAAGACGTTATTCAAGAGGTCTTTATAAAGGTCTATAAAAACATAAAGAAATTTCGTGGAGATTCTTCACTGTCGACGTGGATTTATAGGATAAGTGTCAATGTGTGCAAAGATATGCTTGGAAAAAAGCACAGACGTAAAGAGATATTGACCAGTTTTGGAGAAGAAGACGATGACGAGAAAAACACCATCAGAGAACCGGCAGATGAATTACAACCTTCAGATGAACTTATGAAAATGCTTTCTGCCGAAGAAATTTCAAAAGCGATAGATTCTCTTTCGAAAGAAGATAGATTGCTTATAAATTTGAGGGAAATAGAAGGCATGAGTTATGATCAAATATCTGAAATAATGGACAAACCAGTGGGCACCGTTAAAAGCAGGCTTCATTATGCTCGTGAAAGGCTTAAGGGAATATTGGAGGAAAGTTTGGGCATTGAAGGAGAGGTTAACGATGAGGTGTGAGGAATTTAGAGAAAAGTACATAAATGGCGAGATGACAGATCAAGAGAAATTACAATTTGAGGATCACCTGAAAGTATGCGAAAGTTGTAAAATCTTTGTTCAAAACTATCAAAAGATAAAAGATGGTCTTAAATTGCTTTACACCTTCAAACCATCAAAAGCTTTGGAAGAAAGTGTCATTTCCAAAATTCACAGAAAAGTGGTAATGAAAAAAGGGTTGATCTTCGGATTGCCGAGTGCCGCCGCTGTTGCCGTGTCGATGATAATGGTTTTTTACGTTTTCAACCTATCCGCTAATTCCAACTTTGCTTACGAAAAAGCTGTTTCGGCAGGCATTTCTTTGCTTAAATCGGAACCGGGAACAACTCTTACCTACGCCCAATCCGGAAATTCAAATCTTGATTACCTTTTAAAGATAAAATATGTGAGTGATCAATTTTGAAAGTTTTCCTTTATCCAATTATATTTTTGATCTTGGCACCATATGCCTTTGGTGCGACGTTTATAAATACATTTCTAACCTCATATGCCTCTCAATCAATACAAGCCCAAAGGATAGTCGTTGAAGAAGGTCAAAATGCAAAGGTAAGGTATGAAAATATCTTAAGAAATGGCAGAAATGAGATTGTAAATGTCATGGCCCCGATGCCGTTTGAGTGGGCTTTGATCGATGGAAAGACTTACGTTATAGAAGGTGGAGAAATGAGATTGTCTCCTGTTCCAATAGTCGATATTGAACAGAGATTCATAGAATTGCTTTCTTCGGCAACGGCGACAACTGCTATCGCAACTCAAAATGTCATTTATCAAGGTGAACCTTCAATTCAAATAAATTTGATAACTCGAAATTCCACTTACGTGGGAATTATTTCAAAGAGTTCTATGATCTTGAAATTCATAAAAGTTCAAAGAAATAATGGTTCTATTTCCATGATTTACACGCAAATTGCTCCTATATCGATAGATTATTTCAACAAAATATTGAACAGTTTCAAAGTCTACAGTGCTACTCCAGACACGGTGGAAATGGTTGTATGGCAACTTATATCTAATCTTAGCAATGTTAACGTCATGTCGATGAAGATCAACGATGTGATCTTTACAGTTGTAAGTGGAATGATGTCTCCCCAAATCAATACCGTGTGTTATATCTTCAAGATGGATTCAAAAGTTTCCCCTGACTCTCTTGTGAGCCAATTCAAAGCCCAAGGTTATAACTCAATTGCCGTTAAATACAACGATTTTTACGTTGTAGTTGCCACGAATGGGAAAACAGATGAATTGAAAGCGTGGATTTCAAAGGTATTCGCAAATAAATGATTCAATGAATTAAGATCACCAGAAAATCTATAAAGGGAGCAACGATGAGGGCAGGCAAGAAATTGCCGACTTTTATTTCTTTTACGTTTAAAATTCTTAGTCCGATCATTATCATCATGGCCCCACCTGTTCCCGTAAAATCGTTAAGATAAGCGGGTAAAGTAAGAAATTGGAAAGTAGACGCAAGTAAGGCAATGCCACCTTCTATGACAAACACACTGCCGGCAGACAGAAGCACCCCTATACCGTAAATGGAAGCGAAGGCTATTGAACTTATTCCATCCATTATGGATTTCAAGTAAAGTATTTCGTTATTGCCATTTAAACCGGAATTAACGCATCCAAGAATTGTCATAGGTCCAACGACAAAAAGTATCGTAGTTGAAACAAATCCTGTGGCAAAATTCGAATCATCCTTTTTCGAAATTTTTTTCGTAAGTCCGGAGATTTTATTCTCTATTTCGAAGTTCTCCCCGATAAGTCCTCCTATGACAAGACTTCCAAGAACCACCAGAAAATTCTGGCTTTTCAATCCCATGCTAACACCTATCAGGATCGTCAGAATTCCTATTGAGATGAAAAAAATGGATTTATGTCGATCTTTGAGTTTGTTTCCAAGCGGAATGCCAATTAAAGTGCCACCGATGACTGTCAGCGTGTTAACAATAACGCCGAGGCTAAACATCTTCCCTCCTGTAACTTTCAAAGAAACTTTCCATATCGGCATCATCTCGTATGCCAAGCCGGGTAAGACAAAAATCATATTTCACCGGATCTTCAGGTGAAATTAATTTAAAGTTTTCCGTAATTTCAATGGCTGCCTTCATGTCCGCTTGTTTTCTTGTCGTAAATCCAAGCACAAGTGATATATGATGCATGTGTGTGTCAAGAGGTATTACAAGTTTAGAGGTCGAAATATCACTCCAGCCATCCGGATCGACTTCATCAGATCTAACCATCCATCTTAAAAAGAGGTTCAGCCTTTTACATGGACTTTTGCAGTTGAAAGATGGAAGAAGGCTGTTTTTTCTTCCCTGAGGTGCAAGCAATTTTATGAAGTTCGACAAAGCCGGTACAACAGTTTGATCTTCATCTTTCAATCCACTTTTGAAAGCGTCATGAAGGGATCCGAATTGTTCAATGACTTTTTTTAAATTTAAAAGAAACTCGATTAAATCATTTTCATCTGTGTACCTATGTACAAACCCTTTAAAAGTTTGTTTTAAACTTTCGAAATTTAAATTCAAAATGAATTCGTAAGGATGTTCCATTTTTTCAAGCACAATCGAAACGTCTTTAAGTATCTGTGAAACTCTTCCATAAGCAAGAGACGCCCCTATGATACCAACTATTTCACGATCTTTGACGTCTTCGTAATTGTACAAAAATTCGAGAGGATCGGGATGGATGTACGCTTTTTTGTTATACTTTGAATAAAGTGCTTCAAGAATTTCTACTTTTACGATCATAAAACCTCCGTACTTTTATCGATCAGACATTATCGTTTTAATTTTCATGCTTTCACCAAGTATATCAAAAGAGATGGACTTGTGTCCATCTCTTCGTCTAAACTTTTAGATTAGAAATGTTTATTCTAATTTAAGTTCTACCTGACTCGACCAAAGGCCATGGATATTGCAATGTGAATAGGCTATAACGGTACCGGGCTTTTCTGTTCTGAATGTAACCGTTACTTCCGGATCGGAATATATCGTACTCGTATTTGGCCCTTGAGTTGATGCACCGTGAGCCTGAAATTCATACTTGCCTATCACGTAAGGATACTTTTCACCTGTTGGCAGGAAATAAACTTCTATCCATGAGATGTGATGTTCTGTTGTGTTTGGATGTGGAATTTCTTTTCCAACGCTGACCGTAACCTTTATCTTTTCGCCTTTTTTAACGTGCGCAGGCAATTCGATGACCGGAACATGTTTTTCCTTTTTAAAATCATCTGACAATATAACTTCTTTTAAACTTGCCATTTAAACCACCTCTTTTAGAAATTTTTTAACCTCTTTTACCAAGTTCGGCATCTAACATCAAAAGACCCTGATTTGAATCTTTTATCATTCTCAATCTTTCAAGGATCTGCAAAACAGAATATTCCTCTTCTACCTGTTCATCGACAAACCATTGCAAAAACGAAGAGGTAGCGTAATCTTTTTCACCATCGGAAAGATTTGTAAGTCTTTCTATCGATTTTGTTACTTCTTGCTCGTGGACGTAAATGGCTTCAAAAACATCCATAGGTGATTTCCACTCAAATGGCGGTTCTTTTATTAACTTTAGAGCAACCCTGCCATTTCTTTTGTTAACGTAGTCGTATATCTTTTCGGCATGTTCTTCTTCCTCTTTTGCCTGATTTTCCATCCATGTGGCAAACCCGTTTAATTTCATCGATCTGAAGTATGCACCCATCGAAACGTAAAGATAGGCTGAATAAAGTTCGGCGTTTATCTGTTCATTCAAGATATCTTCGATTTTTTTACTCAACATCAAAATTCCTCCTCTCAAACTATGCCCGCTTTTTTGTGTTTCATGAAAATTTTTTCAGAAAGTTCATCTATTGCATTTAAATCCTGATCTTTCGGGTATCCATTTATCGAAACCGGATCGATGATCTCTGCTTTAACGGAAGAAAGTATCTCTTTTAACTGATCGATTGCCTGCCCTCCCCAACTGTATGTATTAATTATAGATATAAATTTTGTTTTTGGCCTTAAAGCGTTAAAAAGGTATGCAGCGTAAGCGACATCGGGATGTACACCGACAAGCATCGTTGGGGTTGCTATGACAACCGTTGCGGAATCCACAAGAGAAATTGCCAATTTACCAACGTCCATTTTAACAACGTTAAATGGTTCAACCACGATGTTCATCTTGACAAGATCATCTATCAGTCTTTCAACCATTTTTACCGTACTGCCATGCATTGAAAGATAAACAATTGTAACTTTATTTTGCACAGCATCAGATGTCCATCTGCGGTACGCTTCAACTATTAATTCTGGCTTATCGTAAATCTGACCATGACTCGGGGCTATAAGTTCTACTTCAAGTCCTTCGATTTTTTTTAAATTTGATTTTATCGGTGCGCGAAATGGCATCATTATCTCGGCGTAATACCTCTTTGCACCCTCAAGCGCTCTCGCCGTGTTATCGCCCACAAAAAGTTCGCTTGAAGCAACGTGAGAACCAAAAAAGTCACACGTAAAAAGTATCTTATCTTCTTTAAGATAAGTTGACATAGTCTCAGGCCAGTGTACCCATGGCGTTAAAATGAATTTCAAAGTTTTGTCTCCAAGGGAAAGTTCTGTACCATCATCTACGATGATAAATTTAGATTCATCTATCAAAAGCAAAGATTTCAGAAATTCTTTGCATTTTACATTTGTGACAACTTTTGCTTGAGGATAAAGTTCAAGAATTTTGGGAATGGAACCCGAATGATCCTGCTCAGCATGCTGAGACACGATGTAATCTATTCTATTGACACCTAAATTTTTCAAATTTTCAACAAGTACCTCCGTTTTAGCCGGATCAACGGTGTCTATCAGAAGATTTTTTGCTTTTCCTTTTACAAAATACGAATTGTAAGATGTACCTTCTGCAAGGGGAATAAGTTCATCAAAGAGTTCTCTATCCCAGTCTTGTGCTCCAACGTAAAAAACATCTTTCTTTATCTCTCTTGCAGTCATATTCATCTATCCTCCAATCATTTTTGTTCGCAACTTTTACATGTTCCAAAAAATTCGAGCGTATATCCATCGACTTTGTAACCGTTACCTTCCATGATCTTTTCAATCGCACCTATTTCCTTTTCCAATTTTTTGACCATTTCCGGTTTAAGAGGCGCATCTTTCATTTTTTCACAATTTTTGCAATAAAAATGATAATGTGTGCTTGTGTTGTCATCAAATCTTTTTTGAGTATCAACAGGCTCAATTTTTTTTATAAAACCGTTTTTTGAAAGTACCTCAAGACTTCTGTAAACCGTGCTCATACTTATCTTTGGAAGCCTTTTTTTCACCACCATGTAAACTTCATCCACGGTAGGATGATTCCCGAGATTTTTGAGTTCTTCAAGAATAATTTTCCTTTGGTACGTGATCCTCATTGGAACTTTTTCCAATTGCGCAATCTCCTTTCACGAAAACAATAATCGTTTTCAATTAAATGATACCACTTAAAAACATGAATGTCAAGTATAAAATGGGGATTGGAAATCTCCAATCCCCATTTTAAACAAATAATGTTAAAGAGTTTAGTTGATATCTTAAAAATTCGCTTCTCCGGCTTTTGTCCTTCTAAATCCTCCTCTTACAGAATACATGACCGCTAAGACTATTGCCACTACACACGCTATACCAACAAGTATGGCAATTGGATTTGAAGTAGAAACACGGATTATAATTGGAGCGATTATCAAGGCTATCATGTTTATAACTTTTATCATTGGGTTTAAAGCAGGTCCGGCCGTGTCTTTAAGTGGATCACCGACCGTATCTCCTACAACCGATGCTTTGTGAGATTCAGAACCTTTCCCGCCGTATATTCCATCTTCTATGGTCTTTTTGGAATTATCCCATGCGCCACCGGATGTTGCCATAAAGACGGCCAGCAATTGGCTTGAAAGAATGGCACCAACAAGAAAACCTCCAAGCGCACCTTCTCCAAGCACTAAACCGGTGACCACAGGTGTCAATATGACGAATGTTGCCAGTGTTATAAGTTCTCTTTGAGCTGCTATAGTGCTTATCGCAACAGGTTTTTCATAATCCGGCTTGACTTTTCCTTCCATCAAACCAGGTATTTTGAACTGACGTCTTACCTCTTCAACCATCAACCCTGCTGCTTTCGCAACAGCATTTATCATCAAAGCGGAAAAGAGCCAAGGTATCGCGCCACCTATTAAAAGGCCAACGAAAATTATCGGTGATGCTATATTTATGCCGGTAGCGAGGATCGTATCTGATGACACCACTCCCATTTGTTGTTGGACGAGTGCGATGCTCGTTAGAAAGGATCCAAATAGCGCGACTGCCGCTATGACCGCAGATCCTATTGCGACACCTTTGGTTATAGCTTTTGTCGTATTTCCAACCGCATCAAGATCTGCAAGAGACTGTCTTGATTCTTTATCCATGTTCGACATTTCGCCAAGGCCGTTCGCATTGTCAGAAATTGGACCAAACGAATCCATTCCGAGATAATTTCCGGTCAACGTAAGCATTCCTATGCCGGTCATGGCCACACCGTAAAGCGTAAAGGTAAAACCCTGACCCCAATATATCAAAACGGCTGCCAATATGGCACCAGCTATGGCCAATATCTGCCATACGGTTGCTTCGTATCCAACGACAAGGCCTCTGAGTATCAACGTCGCCGCGCCGGTTTTTGATGCGGATGCTATATCTTTCACAGGTCTGTAACGTGTATCCGTGAAATACTTCGTTATTTCATTAATCGCAAGTGCTAACAATATACCAGCGCTGACAGAAAAGAACGCTCTCCATTCTTGCATGTAAAACAGAGCAACAAGTGCAAATCCAATTACAGAAATCACCGCAGAGACGTAAAATCCTCTGTTTATTGAATTCATGGCATTCTTTTCTTTACCGACACCCACAAGATATGTTCCTATTATCGACGAGATGACACCTATACCTCTTACCAAAAGCGGGAAAATAACCCATTCTATCTGGTGAGTGGTGAAGTAAAGCGCAACTCCGAGGATCAAAGCGGCAACTATTGTAACCTCGTAAGATTCAAATATATCGGCTGCCATTCCTGCGCAATCTCCGACGTTATCACCGACGAGATCGGCAACAACGGCTGCATTTCGCGGATCATCTTCCGGAACCCCGACCTCGACCTTACCGACAAGGTCCGCACCCACATCGGCAGCTTTAGTGTATATTCCGCCACCGACTCTCATGAAAAGAGCCAATAACGTTCCGCCAAGTCCAAATCCAAGCAAAACGTCTGGAGAATCTATTCCGAAGATCATGAAGATCACCATACATCCCAAAAGACCGAGACCATTTGTGAGCATGCCCGTTATTGTTCCATCGCGGTAGGCAAGTTTTAAAGCGTAATTAAGTCCTTTTTTCGAAGCAGCGGCAACGCGGACACTTCCCTGAACGGCCATACGCATGCCCAGTTGGCCAACCAGCAAAGAGAAAACAGCTCCCATGACGAATGCAAGCGCACGACCAATTCCAACAATTAAACTTATTTCGGCATCCGTCATTCCCTTAAAGCGAAGCAAAGCCGCAGAACTCGGGGGAATAAAATAAATCGAAAGGAAAAGTACGACAGCCAAGACGACGATCAGTGGAAGAATAGATCTGAGTTGTTTTCTGAGGTATGTGTTTGCTCCGACTCGTATTCCATCCCATACACTCTGCATTTCCTTTGCTCCCTTGTCTTCCCTCATTATTTGATTTCTGAGTAGAAGGGCATAAAGTAAGGCTACAAAGGCAATGGCAAGAATTACCCATAAAGCAACCACTTCAAAACTGGTGATGTTAGGAATTCCGAACAATAAAACCATCTCCCTTTTTTGAATTCAGTAGAAATATCCTCACTGTTTGAGAAAATTATAACATTTTTTATTTTTAATTGGATTACATGTCGAATATCATTTATCGGTGGCTTTGAATCTTTCTTTTAAATCATTGTAAAGACCTTTGTATTCATAATACCACGAATCGTAAAATTCACTCCATGTTTTTTCAGGTTCAACGGTATTTTTCACTTTGATCCATTTTGAAACCTCTTCGAATTTCTTCCCGCTGCCCACCGCCGCAAGCATAGCGGCACCGTAAGCGCCACCTTCGTTTATTTCGGGTATCTCTATCGGAACTTTGAAATTGGACGCTATGATTTTGACCCACTCAAGGTTGTTCGATCCACCTCCGGTCATCTTCACACTTTTCATGTCAACACGTTTTTTCACAAGTTCAAAGGAATCTCTCAATCCGAATGTAACGCCTTCTATTACCGATCTCATGATGTCTGCTTTCTCGGATAACGAAGATATGCCAAAGATGACTCCTCTTGCGTGAGGATCTCTGTGCGGTGTCCTTTCTCCGTTTAGATATGGCAGAAAGATAAGCCCCTTCGATCCTGGTGCGGTATTTCTCACCATTTCTTCTATCTTTTCCAAACTATCGTTGGTCGCAACCATCTTTCTTGCCCAATCAAATGAACCTGTCGCTGAAAGCATGACTCCCATATAATATGAAGTACCGTCTACAACATGGTTGAAGTAATGTAACTTGCCTTCAAGATCGGGCTCTGTCGATGACGTAACTCCGACTACCGTGCCCGACGTCCCGACGCTGACCATACAATCACCTGGTCTAAATACACCTATTCCAAGCGCAGAGACCGCATTGTCGGCTCCACCGCATACGACTTTCACGTCTTTCCATCCCAAATCTTTTGCAAGTGATGCTTTTAGCATGCCTCTCAAAGAGTAAGACTTTGAAATGGGCGGGAAAAGTCCTTCGTCTATTTCAAGCGATTTGAGAACTTTCAAATCCCATTTTTTTGATTTTACATCGTAGCATGCCGTTCCGGACGCGTCAGACCATTCGGTGCCAATCTCTCCCGTCAGCAGGTAGGCTATGTAATCTTTTGGCATCATGATGCGCTTTATTCTTTTGAAATTGTCTGGTTCGTTTTTTCTCATCCATAATATCTTTCCAAGGGTGAATCCTTCAAGGATTGGATTTCCAACTTCGGATATGACGTTGCGCTCTCCGCCAAGGATCTGTGTTGCTTCCTGGCATTCTTTTGTGGTTCTTTGATCGTTCCAGAGTATCGCCGGCCTTACGACATTTCCGTCTTTGTCCAAAGCCACAAGACTGTGCATCTGGCCGGATAATCCTATCGAGTCTATTTTGTACTTGTGGGATATGGATTTCAAAATATCCGTTACACCTTCCCACCAGTCCTGAGGTTTTTGCTCTGACCACGCAGGCCTGGGGTTGTAGACTTTCAGCGAACGATCAAAGAGATCAAGGATCTTGCCGTTCTCTTCAACAACGAGTGCTTTTATGCCGGTCGTTCCAATGTCTATGCCAGCGTATTTCACAAGATTGCCTCCTTCGAAAATTCATCCATTGCCATAAGCGTACATCCTTCAAGCGTCGATTGAATCATATCCATGGAAGAGGTCATGATTAGCAAATCTTTCGTCGCACTTTCAAGCGCTCTTTCTTTTACCTCATTCTTCAGAGTTTGAATGTACGTGTTAGGTATTTTCTCTCCCATGCCTCCTATCATCACAAACTGTGGGTTTATTATGTTGGTAAGATTTGTGATCCCGACCGCAAGGTAATGCATCATCTCGATTAAAATATCTTGGACAATCTTATCTTTTTCACCCTTCAAAATAAGATTTTCGAATTTCTCTTTGAAGTTTTTACCTTCAAGTACTCTGCCTTTAACTTCGTATTTTCTGACTATCGTGTCTATCGAAATGTACTCCTCCCAGCATCCTCGGTTTCCACAATGACACACCGGACCGTCTGCGTAAATGCTCATATGTCCAACTTCTCCCGCTGTAAAGGAGGTACCCAAAAAGATATGGCCGTTTACAAGCAGCGCGCCTCCGACTCCTTGAGAAACGTAAACGTAAACGCCGTCTTTGAATTTGTCTATCTCTTCGTTGAAATACATCTCGGCCATCAAAGACAATTTGGCTTCATTGTCCAAATAAATAGGTATGTTCATATCCCCGAATCTTTCTTTTATGCGCTTTCCTATTTCTATCTTTGACCATTCAAGATGTGGCACTATTTCCATTGAAACGGCATTTTTGTTTACGATACCTGGTACAGAGATGGCCAACGACATGACTTTGCTTCTCAAACTTTCATTTTTGTAAAGAGTATGAATTTTATCTACAAAGATATCAAAAAATTCATCAAAATTCGAAGATGTCTTGATCTCATAAACATTTTCAAATGAGTTATCAAGGTAACCCAGACCAATCTGGGTGTTTTCAATGCCTATTTTAACGATTATGGCCGTTGCCGCTTCTTTGGATGGAAGTAAACTTACCCTCCTTTTGCCGGGTTTGCCAGAAAAGCCCTTTTCTCCTTCCTGAACAAATTGCTTTTCGATGAGATCAAAGACTATGTTTGTAACTGTACTTGGATTAAGTCCGGTCATCTCAACGATTTCTCTTCTGCTTATGCCAGGATATTTTCTTATGAGATTTAAAATTGTCAGTTTGTTGGACCTGCCCATACTTTCTGAATTCATGGTTTTTATTTCCAAATTCTTTCCTCCGATTTTTGCTTTTAACTTATACCAAACAAAGTTCAAATTTCGAATCTTCGCTCCGGCAGGTGTCCCCTCGGTGTCTGGTCCTCGCGTTACTGCGGAGGCCACCTCGAAGACATCCTGCCCTTCGCTACAGTAAATAAACATTCGGCTTTTAATAGTTTTAGATATTTCTATTTACGCTTCACTGTTCCTTGAACATGTATCTGTTCAGGATATTCTCAAGCATCTCCTGTCTCGATGAAACGTTGCCTACGTCTTTCATGTCAAGTACGTATTCTTCAAGGTCTTTAAGCGTTACTTTTTGTGAAACTATTTTCATGCCTATGCCTGTATTATAACTCGAATATCTTTCTTCTATGAATTTTTCAAAGATTTTATCGTCCAACAAACGTTTCGCTATTCTCAGTCCAAGCGCAAAGGCATCCATCCCCGCAACGTGTGCGTAGA
The DNA here is from genome assembly GCA_021800445.1 of bacterium. GTDB lineage: Bacteria > Thermotogota > Thermotogae > Mesoaciditogales > Mesoaciditogaceae > Athalassotoga. The sequence goes on from JAJYYZ010000005.1 coordinate 56,189, forward strand.
AAAGGTCACGCTCTTCGAACGATCCGCGCCTTACATGCGCATCAAAGTTCAACCCTCCAGGCGCTATCCCATCATTCTTCAACACCTCGTACATCGCAAGTGTCGTGTCGTAGACGTTCGTCGGAAACTGGTCTGTATCCCATCCGAGTAGCGTGTCTCCCATGTTAGCATCTATGCTTCCCAACTTTCCGCTTATTCTCGCAACTCTCAACTCATGCTGGAATGTATGCGTTGCAAGCGTTGCGTGGTTTGCCTCTATGTTGAATTTGAAATACCCATCCAATCCGTACGCTCTTAAAAACTCAAGTGCTGTTGCGACATCAAAATCGTATTGATGTTTCGTTGGCTCTTTTGGCTTCGGCTCTATCAAAAAATGCCCTGTGAACCCTATCTCTTTTGCGTAATCTTTTGCCATTCTGTAAAATCTCGCTATGTTGTCTCTTTCAAGTTTCATGTCCGTATTCAAAAGCGTGTCGTACCCTTCGCGCCCTCCCCAGAAGACGTAATTCTCTCCCCCAAGTTCTTTAGTTATCTCCATCATCTTCTTTATCTGAGCACCCGCAAATGCAAATGCGTTGGCGTTGCACGACGACGCACCGCCGTGGACGTATCTCGGATGAGAGAAAAGATTCGCGGTTCCCCACAGCATCTTTATGCCTGTCTCTTTCATGAGGCCTTTTATATGTTCAACCACTTTGTCGAGTCCTTCGTTTGTCTTCCTTAAGGTCTCCTGCTCCGGATAAAGATCTCTGTCATGGGCACAAAAGTATTTCACACCCAATTTTGACATAAATTCGAACGCCGCATCTGCCTTCGCAAGCGATGCATCGAGCGGCTCCGAATATTCAAACCATGGCCTTTTGTTGACTGCCGATCCGAACATGTCCGCACCGGTATGTCCGAATGTGTGCCAGTATGCGACTGCAAATCTGAGATGTTCTTCCATAGTTTTGTCGCCTATCTTTTCGGATGGGTTGTAGTAACGAAAGGCCATCGGATCTTTCGAGTCTTTATCGTATTTCACCTTGCTTATACCTTCGAAATACTCTTTCATATTTTTCCCCCTTCGATTTTGACAGTTGAAAAGAACTTTGGCCTTTTTTTACTCACCTTGGCATTGGACTTCAATTCCACACTTCCTCTTAACCTTATATCTTCAGAAGAACTGCCTACCATGATTTCAAATTCACCGGCCTCCACGATGAAGTTCATCTTTGAATCGTAAAAGCCAAGAAAATCGATCGGCAATTCAAAGGTAACTGTTTTTTCTTCTCCCGCCTCGAGATGGACCTTTGCAAAACCTTTCAATTCCTTTACAGGCCTTGTAATACTTGCGATTTTATCGTTGACATACAACTGCGCAATCTCATCTCCGGAAATATTCCCTGTATTTTTAATTTTGAAACTCACATTTATCGATCTTTCAAGATTTACGATCAAAGGATTTATTTGGAGATCTGAATATTCGAATTTCGTGTAACTTAATCCAAATCCAAATGGGAAAAGTGGTTTCGTGCTTTCTTCAACGTAATCTCCATGCCAGTTAGATCTGCCGCCGGTATGCTTGTGTGAATAATACACCGGAATCTGCCCGACAGATCTCGGAATTGACACCGGCAATTTGGCGGATGGATTGTAATCTCCGAATAAAATGTCGGCGACGGCATGTCCGCCTTCTTCGCCCGGTAGCCATGCTTCCAATATGGCATTCGCATGATCTGAAATCCATTTTATCGAAAACGGTCTCCCATTTACAAGCACAACTATCAAAGGTTTGCCAGTTTTGTGCAGTTCTTCTACAAGCGCTTCCTGTACACCGGGTAAATCAAGGGTATCTCTATCCCTGCCCTCACCTGTTGTTGCAGACAACGAAAGACCCGATCTGTCTCCAATGACGGCGATGACAAGGTCTGATTCTCTGGCAATTTTCAAGGCTTCGTCGAACCCGTCACGCGATGGATCGAGGCTATCGCACCCTTGCGCGTATTTAACCTTCATCTTATCAGAAACATTTTCTTTTATGCCATCCAAAATCGATACAATCTTTACGTTTCCTTCCGTTGATTTGAGATATTTGGAAGTCGGGATAACGTCCGGAACTTCGTTATTCACAAAGGCCTCTATGTGAGACGGATAAGAATAATCGCTGAGCATGTTTCTCCCGTTCGCCGCATTTGGACCTATAACGGCTATCGAAGTTAAATTTTTGAGTGGCAATGTGCCATCATTTTTAAGTAAAACTATCGATTCTCTCGCGGCTTTAAGTGCTATTTTTCTTTGTGAAGGTGTGTCAAAGACCGTCATGACCTTTTTTTCATCGACATCATGTTTCTTGAAAAGTCCGAGTTTGAATTTTGATTTGAGTATCCTTATAACCGCCCTGTCGAGAATGTTTACCGGAATCGTGCCATCTTTAATGCCTGATTTAAGCGCATCCGTGTAATATTTTTTTGTTGGCAATTCCACATCTATGCCCGCCTTCAGTGCTAAATACGCGGCTTCTTTCTTGTCTTTTGCCATCTTGTGATAATTCTCGATCATGTCTATTGCGGAATAATCGGAAACGACTATGCCATCGAATTTCCATTCTTCTCTTAAAATGTCGGTTAAAAGATATTTGGATGCCGCACATGGAACACCGTCTATTTCATGGTAAGCATTCATTATGGATCCTACCTTACCTGCTTTGACAGCTATTTCAAACGGTTTCAAAAAGACTTCTCTCAGTTCCCTTTCTCCCACATGAACAGGCGCACAATTCAGCCCACCTTCGGAAGCGGCGTACCCGACAAAATGTTTTGCCGTCGCCATGATTCCGTTTTGCAAATTTCCCTGCAGAGATTTTATGTAATTGTATGCCATAACCGATATAAGATAGACGTCTTCGCCGAATGTCTCTTCTATCCTTCCCCATCTGGGATCTCTTGAAACATCCAAAAGCGGTGCAAGCCCTTCGTGTGCACCAACTGCCCTCATCTGCGTTTTTATCACGTGCGCGATTTCAGAAACAACGTCTGGGTTCCACGAACTCGCAATGCCTATCATTTGAGGAAAAATCGTTGCCCCTTTTGCCATGTACCCATTCAAACATTCTTCATGAACAATGGCGGGAATACCAAGATGCGTTTTTTCGACCAAAAATTTTTGAATCTCATTTGCCACTTTTGCACTTTTTTCGGGCTGAAGACCCGAAGCACCACCGATTCGCGTTATTTGACCTATACCGTTTGACAAAAGCGCTTTCATCTTTTTCTCGGAAAGTTCCCCTGATTCATCGAAAAGTTCATGCACCCATACAGATCCAAGTTGGGCTATCTTTTCGTCTAAAGACATTTTTGACAGAATTTCTTTGATCTTTTCATCTACCATTTAATTCACCTTCCAGTTCTAATTTAATACAGTTATTTTTCGGTACTATTTTCGTTTCACTTTCTTCTGATTTATCATCACCCTCGACAGATTTGGTTCTGTCGTAAATCATCAAATTTCATTTTTTATCTTTGTTTTGTAGATTTTCCACATTCACATCTATAAATTTACCATTCCTTTTAACTTTTATCTCTACTTCGGCACGACCATATAAATCGTAAATCTTTGAGGATCCATCTTCTATTCCGAAAAGATAAAATGTCATACCGTATGAATAATCGTAATCGAGCCTTGAATCGATCTTTCCAGTTGCGATCGGTGTTTTTTGCCTTAACATCAAAGGAAGATTCATATATTCATACTTTTCCGTCCATGAATTTCATTGAAACATTTCTTTTAAAAAAGGGGGAGAAGTCCTCCCCCTCTTGTTCTAAAATTTTTATTTAAGATGAATATTCAAAGCAAGTATTTCAGGAGCAGTTTGAATCGATCCTACCATGTAGTACGGATACTGATCGTCCGGGAAGCCCGCAAGCGTGCTCGTCTGGTATACATCCCACATCGGAACAGGCAACAATGCTGCCAATGGCAGATCATCAAGAACTATTCTTTCTATCGTGTATATCGCCTGTTTTTGAAGCCTTTGATCGGATGTCGTGTTGAATACCTGAAGTGCATCCGTTATCAACGGGTTGGTGTATCTCGAGAAGTTGGAAGATGCAACCTGGCCTACCGGCGCAGTTTGCGTCGGACTGAATGCAAAGTAATACGGTGTGTATGGATTGATTCCGACGTTAAGCCACGTTATCGACATATCGAATGTCCCCGTCTGCAAAGAAGAGTAATACTGACCGAATGATTGCTGAACAGGATTAACCTGAAGTCCTATATCTTTTAACTCCTGAGCCATTATCGATTCCGCCTGCACCCAGTCTGTCCATCCTGCCACAACGCTGAGCGTGTAAGTCGGAAGTACCTTGCCACTCGGATCGGTAAGCAACCCTGCTGCATTTTTCTTGAACCCTATCGACGCCAACAAATTCTGCGCTGCTTTAGGATTGTAAGCAACCAAAGAAGAGGCGAGAGGCATTAAAGTTGGATCGAGCCATGAACGCAACGGATATGTTATAAGAGTTGGATTGTCATATTGAGAGAAAAGCGGTCCGTAAAGACTTGTCAATATGAAATTCCTGTTCAATGCCATCGAGATTGCTTTTCTGAAATCCGGTATAGTGAACGGGTATTTCGCATCGTTGAATATAAGATGATTATTTCCGAGTATCGGCCACCATATCTTGTTGACCGACGGATCTTTGGAGATGTAGGTTTGTTCAACTCCCGGAATGTAAAGGTTGGACATGTCATATTCATGTTTTATCAAATCAAGTGTGCAGATATCGTTGGAATTGACAGAGGTCACAACCACACTGTCAAGGTATGGTCTGCCGGCCATCCAGTAATTCGGGTTTTTAACGTAAGTAACCGTGTTCGTTGGCTGATTAAAACTCTTGAAAACAAACGGACCTGTTCCGACTGGATTTGAATTTGTGTATTTGGAAGGATCTGTTATGTTAGACCAGATATGTTCCGGTACTATTGGCTCTCCGATCAAATACTGGAAGAGTGCCATGTTAGGTTGTGAAAGTTTGAATATAACTGTGTTTCCACTTGCAGAAACGCTTTGAAGATCATTCGCAGATGACCATATACCGTTAAGGTCTATACTGGGATTTGCCTTCAAGTAATTGAACGTAAAGACCACATCGGCAGGTGTAAACGGAACTCCATCTGACCACTTTACCCCCTGGCGGATCGCCACATCCAATTCTGTGTTGTTGTCTGTCCACGTGTAGGATGTTCCGAGCATATTCGTGACATCACCGTTTAAGTTGATGAAAAACAACGATTCGTAAATGAAAGATGTCGGAAGCGTTGAGTTGTTTCCCATGAAAGGATTTAAACTGTATTGAAGCGGTCCATCCGGAAGAACTATCCTGAAACTTCCCCCGTATTTGACGTTGCTACCCCAATTGACTATTGCCGGTCCGTACTGACTAAGGTACGGATACGAAACATCTGCAAGGCCGATGCTCATTATGCCTATCAAGGCTACCATGAGAATCAAAAACCTTACCTTGTTCATAAAATCTCCTCCTTCTTTACTTTATGGCGAGTTACGCTACCATATAAATTCATTGTATCAATAAACTATATTGACATCAAAGCAATGATTTGGTAAGGTATTAGCATTAATATTGATAAAAAACGATATATAATTAGATAATAGGTTACAATGAATTATTATCAACAATATTGAGCAATTTTGGCTAAAATAACCTAATTTCTGAACTTATCCCTTGATAATGCTTTATTTCATCAAAAATTAATGAACTGTCAGGAACAAAAAAACTTCGCTTGATCTTAGAATGTATTCAAAAAGTAGAATTAAGGTGTAAAATTTTAATAAGTTTGATTCAATTCGAGATGAGAGAGATGGAAAAGAAATATCCCGGTGATCTCAAAGAACGGGAAATTATAGAGTTTCTTGTTTCTGAGCAACGAGTGGAAGCGAACCTGCCGAATATGGAAGAGAAATAATTCAATGCCATTTTATACATAGTTATGTCAGGCCGCTCGCGGAGGATGCTGTCAAACGATTTTACATATCGGGAAAGTGTTTACCATACTTTAGTGAATGGAAGAAAGATGAAAACTTTCAAGCAGATAATGGATATTCTCGGAGGAGAGTTACGGGAAGAAATCGGAAGGCATAAAGCACCGTCAGCAGGGATGATTGACAGTCAATCTGTGGAGATCACGGACAAGGAGTAGATCATTTAGCCAGTTCAAAAACTTTTATAATTTTGAGACTTTGCCTTATCAAAATAAATTGATAAAAACGGATGGAGGTGAATTGGAATTTTTTAATTCGGAAAATGTTGAGCTAAATGGTTTAAAAAAGTAGAAAAAAAAGAACGCAAAAGGAGGGGAAACAAAACAATGAAGAAGATACTTATTGTGTGTGTGTCTGTACTTTTAATTGTCACGTTCATTGGAATATCCCAAAATGTTGTTAACCCAGACACTTTAGTCTATGAAACAATTGGACCATTGGTTTCTATGGATCCAGCCTGGGCTGATGACAATGCTTCACAAGCAGTTATATGGCAGATTTACGAAAATTTAGTCCAATTCGATGGGACATCCACAACTAAATTGATTCCAATGCTTTCGACAAATGTACCTTCAGTAGCCGACGGAACGATCCTTGATAATGGAAAAACATATATCTTCCACATTCGACAAGGAGTCCATTTTCATAACGGTGATCTGCTTACACCACAAGATGTTGTGTATTCACTCGAGAGAACGGTAATTTTTGACAATACTGGAGGGCCAGCTTCCTATTTGGCAGGACCTCTTTTCCCTGAAATAGACGGTCAATATGTCAGTTCGATAGTACAAGTCGTTGCAAGCGAATTAGGACTATCTAATCCACTTAATTATACAAGTTTGAATTCACTTGGAATATTCGCGACAGGAACAAAAAAACCATTGAATGGTAAATATAAACAGGCTTTAATTGATGCCTTTAATTTACTTGCCAAGGATTTCGAAATAAAGGGCAATGATGTAATAATTCACTTACCGCAACCGTATGCTCCATTTCTTACGATTGATCTTGCTTTTGGTGCAACCTGGTCATCAATCTTGGATCAGCAATGGTGTGCTGGACATAATGCATGGAATGGGCAAGCAGATGATTGGTGGTATTATCATAATCCGGTTCAAAGCAATGATCCCCTTGGAAACATAGAAAATGGCACAGGACCCTATAAAATACAATATTCGACTCCCGGAAGAGAAATTTCTTTTGTAAGATTTAATGATTATTGGAGAAAACCTGCGCCTGTCAAATATGCCCTGATAAAATATGTAAATGAATTCACGACAAGATTGCTTGATCTCAATGCTGGACAAGCGGATGTAATATACGTTCCTATCGAAAATCTTTCCGAAGTGCAGAATAATGAAGATATAAGAGTCATTACAGGGCTTACAAACTTAGAAATAGAAAGTATTTTCTTCACTTGGAACATAGAAACAAATGGTAATGCTTTTGTAGGTTCAGGTAAGCTTGATGGAAACGGTATTCCTGCGGATTTCTTTTCCAATCTTGATGTTAGAAAAGCATTTGAGTATCTCTTTCCATACAAAGAGTTTATACAACAAGCATGGAACAATAATGCGATACAACCAAACAGTTGCATAGTTAAAGGACTGCTTGGATATAGTCCCGATATACCAATGTACGAGCAAGATCTTACAAAGGCAACCGAATATTTAAAAAAAGCTTATGATGGTAAACTTTGGCAAAAAGGTTTTAAATTCACAACCGTTTATAACGCAGGGAATACTACAAGACAAATAGCGTTAGAAGCGTTGAGCAATTATGCGAGACAAATTAATCCAAAATTCCAGATAAAAGTCATTTCAGAGTTATGGCCCAATTTCATAAACGATTTCCTATCGAGAAAGATTCCAATGTACATGCTCGGTTCAGCACCTGGTCCAGATCCATATGAATTTGCCGATGGATTTTTAGATTCAACAGGATTCTTCGGAGCGTCTCTTGGAAAGAATTTCACAGATTTTGCCCAGAAAAATTTAGATCCCCTCGTAAATGATCTCATAAATAATGTGATTCCGTCAGAACGTGCACAGATAGCAGAAAAACTTTCCATGCTTTCTTACGACAACGCTCTTTACATCTGGGTGGATCAACCCGAAGCCTTTTGGGTTGAACGTACATGGATTAAAGGATGGTATTGGAATTCCGCAACAATGTCTGGTGGTCAATATATTTACTTTTACGATCTGTCTAAATAACCTTTACAACATATGAAGGAAAGCAAAAATACTCCCTCCACTTATAGAAGTGGAGGCTTCTCGCTCAATAGCACTTCTGTGCTAAGTATAAACGAAAACTATCCCAGTGTGGCCATGAATTCTGTTCAAAATCATAACCAAAATAGTTCATAAATGTTAATCGTCAAATATGTGATATAATTTTTTAAAAATAGAGGAGGAAAGCGCTTATGCATGTTATCAAAGTTGAAAAGGCAGTTGAGATGATACCAGACGGTGCGACGATCATGATAGGAGGCTTTTTGGGTGTGGGTACTCCGCGGGTTGTAATAGATGAGATGATAAAACAGAAAAAATTCAACCTCACGGTGATCGGAAATGATACCGCTTTTCCGAATAGTGGCATTGGTAAACTTATAGTCAGCAAACTCGTAAAAAAGATCATCGTGTCTCACATAGGAACAAATCCAGAAACTCAAAAACAAATGATTGAAAAAGCCATCGATGTTGAACTTGTCCCCCAGGGAACGCTTGTAGAAAGGATAAGAGCCGGTGGAGTTGGTCTTGGCGGTGTTTTAACTCCAACAGGCATAGGGACAGTTGTCGCGGAAGGTAAGCAGATTTTTAAAATAAACGATGCCGAGTATTTGCTTGAACTTCCAATAAAAGCGGATTTTGCAATAATAAACGCAAAAAAAGCCGATTGCAACGGCAATTTAGTCTATTCTTTAACGGCAAGAAATTTCAATCCCATAATGGCCATGGCAGCAGAAACGGTTATAGCCGAGGTTGACGAAATCTTACCGATTGGAACAATACCGCCAGATGACATCCATACTCCAGGTATTTTTGTGGACTACATCGTGAGGGTAAGGTGATCGAGATGGATGCGAAAGTGTTGATAGCAAAAAGAGTAGCGCAGGAATTAAAGGATGGAGATCTTGTGAATTTAGGCATAGGTATACCGACACTTGTTGCAGATTACATTCCGCAAAATGTAAAAGTGCTTTTTCAATCGGAAAACGGCATAATAGGAATGGGGCCTATACCTGAAGAAGGTCTTGAGCATCCAGATCTGACAAATGCAGGGGCGAATTACGTTAGCGCAATTCCTGGAGCAGTATGTTTTGACAGTGCAATGTCATTTGGAATAATAAGAGGCGGTCACCTTGATGTTACAGTACTTGGAGGATTGCAGATCGACGAAGAAGGTCATCTTGCAAATCGGATGGTACCGGGAAAGATAATTCCTGGAATGGGAGGTGCGATGGATCTTGTTACAGGTGCAAAAAGGGTTATAATAGCGATGACCCATACTTCAAAAGGAGAACCAAAAATTGTCAAAAATTGCACACTTCCACTTACTTCGATAAGAAGGATCAGCCTGATTGTCACAGAGATGGCGGTTATTGAACCAACGCAAGGCGGCCTTGTGTTAAAGGAGATCGCGCCCGGTCTTACGGTTGAAGACGTGTTAAAAGTCACAGAGGCAAAATTAAAAATTTCAAGTGATCTTAAAATAATGAAAATAGAAGGGATGTGAATTAATTGAAAATCGAAATGAAAGATCTTGAAAAGTTCAGAAAAGACTTTGAGTCATCCGAAAAAAACATCATTGCAATGAACGCCGTCTCTCATGGATCTCTTAACGTCGTTGCGATGAACAGACTTCATGCCCAAGGACTAAGCAGAACATTTTCAAACGAAATAAAAACAAGAGGAATAACCAACCAGAAAAAAAGCGGAAGATGCTGGATGTTTGCAGGTCTCAATCTTCTGAGAGAAAGCATAGCCAACAAATTGAATCTTGATAATTTTGAGTTATCACAAAGTTATCAAATGTTTTACGACAAGATTGAAAAGGCAAATTATTTTCTCGAAAGCATCATAGAAACGGCAAAGGAAGATCTTAACGGACGTCTTGTCATGTGGATTCTTTCGAAACCAGTTGAAGATGGCGGACAATGGGGTATGTTTACAGACCTTGTGGAAAAATACGGGGTACTTCCAAAAGAATTAATGGATGAAAGTTTTCAAACAAGTGAATCGGCTGCAATGAACAGATTGCTTGACACGAAACTTCGAGAAGATGCCCTGGCTTTAAGAGAAATGGTAAAAAAAGGTAAAACAACAAAAGAAATTCAATCAAAGAAAGCCGAATTACTTGAAGAGATTCACAGAATTTTATCGATAAACATAGGATTGCCGCCAGAAAAATTTGATTACGAGTACAAGGACAAAGATGGAAACTTCCATAGAATAGAAGGAATAACACCGCTTGAATTTTACAAAGAATTCGTTGAAATGCCCATTGACGGCATGGTAAGCGTTATAAATTGCCCAACACCTGATAAAGATTTCATGAAAACTTACACAGTTCAATATCTTGGAAATGTTATAGGAGGAAAGGGAATAAAGTATCTCAACCTTAAACTTGATGAATTCAAAGCACTTGCAAAAAAAATGATCCTTGATGGCAATTTAGTCTGGTTTACCGCTGATGTGGGTAAAATGATGGAAAGAGAAAAAGGTATCTTGGACACCGAGATTTATGATTTCGAAAAACTTTATGGTACGAAATTTTTGTTTAACAAAGCGGAAAGGCTCGATTATGGAGACAGCCTTATGACCCATGCCATGGTTTTTACCGGCGTTGACATAGATGATGATGGAAAAATTATAAAATGGAAGGTTGAAAACAGTTGGGGAGATCAATTAGGTGACAAAGGATATTTTTTAATGAGTGATTCATGGTTCGATGAGTACGTTTACGAAGTGGCCGTTGATGAAAAATATCTATCCGCGGCGATGAAAAAAGTTTTGAAAGAAAAACCTGTCGAACTACCGCCGTGGGATCCTATGGGTTCAGTCGCTTTTGCAAGGTCAACAACCCATCACCTTTAGAGATGGGGGCTTGCAAAAGCCCTTGTTGATTAGCCTAAGTCGCAAGACTACGTTATCCGTGTCATGACACCCTGAAATGCCGCTCAAGTTTCAGGCTCTGTCTTTTACCATTAAACAGTTCTGATGGGTAGGAACAGTGTGGTAAGCATAAAAAGCATGGATAACATTGGCGATGAGTACCTAACAGTCGCAAGACTGACTTATCTCTGAGGAGATT
>JAJYYZ010000043.1 GCA_021800445.1 bacterium
TGGATATAACCTGAAGCGATAAGCCTTATGCTTTATAATCTTCATCACCTTGGCTTTCAATACACTTGCGCATCATCTATATTTACCAAGACAAGATGGTAATACATGCTGACGAATGATTCTATCTGATTCTATTCTAACACAAATCAAAGAGCAATTCATCTCACCACTTATAGAAGTGGGAGAATTCTTGCTCAAAAAGGTTAAAACATCTCTCCTACTCCAAAAGAAATTCCGGAATATTGAAAGGTTCCGTTAGAAACTTTAAACGGGAAATCAAATCTTAGAACTCCAAGATAAGGTATTTCAAAACTTATGCCAATTCCTACTGAATTCATGAATTGATTCTGAATGTTTCCGTAAGTCAAAAGTTGATCTCCGGCTCCGCCAAAATCATAAAAAGCCGTTAACATCATCGGGACATCCTGAGAATTCATGACGTATCTCAGTTCAAGATTTGAAACGAATTCCTGAAGCCCACCTTCTTGATTCCATCCTCTCACGGTCGTTGGACCGCCGACGTAGAAATCAGTTCCATATCCGTCACCTATCAAAACTCTGCCCGCGACGGCAAGATTCGGCAGAATCGGTAAATATCCAGATGCGCTAGCGTACCCTTGAAGGTGGTTTTCCTGACCGCCAAATCCCGCGTAAGAAAGACTGCCACCGAGTTTTACACCGTTTGTTGTTAAGAGTACGTTATCTACGTTGGCATAATTGTAAGAAAGTGTAACAGATCTGGATGTACCGGTTGCAGCACCCATCAAAGATGCGGAAATCGGTGTGGATCCCTGACTTTTGTTGAAAAAGTAAAAATTTCCTCCGATGTTGTATGATGTGTAAACATTCGGCTGATAACCGACACTTGCAGAGACACCGTATTCAGTTTCGTTGTAATACAAGGTTTGACCATTGGTTATCACAAATGGTTGAACTGTGTTGTAATATATGCTTGATGTGAAATTCATGGGCAAATTGAGAGGAAATATGATTCCATAAGTTATGTTTGCCGTAGGATTAACTCCGAGTGTAACCTGACCTGACAAGGTGTCTCCAATTCCACTCAGATTGACGATACTCACATTTCCGCTTCCGGTTATGCCTTCATACCATGGCTGACCCTGTCCAGGCTGACCTATCGACAACGATGCACCGATTTGTCTGGGCTTGTTGTTTTCGGTAACGTTTATCATCATGTTTACCGTTGTAGAATCCGTTGAAGGAAGCGACGGTGTGATGGATACATTCGAGAAGAATTGTGTATTTCTGAGATTGTTGTAAGTTTGGACAAGGCTTTGGGTTGTAACGGGATCGCCCGTTTTAAAAGCAAGTTCACGCATTATGAGATAAGTTTTTGTCTTTGTATTTCCGGATATTTCTATCTTGCCTATGTGTCTTTCCGTTATCTTATACTCTAAAAATCCGCCTTTCATCGTTTCGAATTTGTGATATGTAACTTCGGCAGAAGTCAACAAAAATCCTTTGTTTTGATAGTACTCTTTTATCTTTGCCAATTGTTCAAGTTGGGTAAAATTGTTCGTAGTCGCGGGTGCGGTTATATCCGCATATTCTGCCAGCTTGGCTGGGTCTACCTCTTTGACTCCTGTGAAGTAATATCCACTAACTGGCAATCCAGATTGGATTACATGCGCGAGTTTTGCGTTAACGACGAGATTCACAACAGGCGATTTGAAAGTGGAGGCTACATCTGTTGCGGTTGCGAAACCGAGAGTGGTTTCAGGAGAAAAATATCCCATCTGGAAAAGTTTGGCTTGAAAATCCTGAACGGTTGAAAATTTGAGGTAGGCATTCTTTGAGTCTGCAAAAAATTTCTGAATTGGATTCATAGACTCATAATTTTTCATCGTGAAAAGTCCGGTACTTTTCAATATCTGGTCAACGGTTAAGTTACCGTAATCACCCGTAAGTTTAAGATTCCATACGGCATATTCATTGACTGTTATGACAAGCGCGTTATCCGGTACGATTATTTTATTTCCGCTTTGGACTATGTTTGTCTGTATCCCAATTATGTTTGCAAGGTATCCAGCATTTGTGTAGAGATTCATAACATTTTGAAAGGAATTTTTAAGTTCCACAAAGTTAAGCACGCTACTTGCTTTAACGGTTATGGCCTTTTTAACGTCGTCTGAATTCACAAGATCCGGACCGTTTATCTTAACATCAACGGATTTAATCACCGGATTTTCGGTAAGTACAATTACAAGGCCAGGACCTATCGGAGAGTATTCTATCTTTGGTTCTATGTAAGAAAAGTAGCCGGTTTCGTAGAGTGATTGCAGTGCCTGATAAAGCGCGGCGGTATTCAAAGGTTGTCCTATTTTAACGGTATTTGATAATTTTGACGTTATGATCGAAGTTGCAAGACTTGTATTTCCCTCAATTTTTAAAAAAGATATCGTTTGCGTCTGTGAAAATGAAATCACCGATACAGAGATAATCAACACGAACAAAACGAGATACTTTTTCATCTTTTAAACCTCCTACATTTCTTCCGGCGCACTTACGCCGATGATCGAAAGTGTAACTTCAAGCACATTTTTAACGCACGCACAAAGTTTCAATCGATCTTTGGATAATTCCATATTTCCAGGATCAACTATCCTGTGATCCGTGTAGTAAGAATGAAATTTTTCAGAAAGCGCATACGCGTAATTGCAAAGTTTTTGTGGCTTTTGCTGATTTACGGCGGTAATCACGACATCTTGAAATTCATCCAGTTCTCTTACAAGTATTTCTTCATCTTTTGAAATGGTTTCAAGAGACGCTCTTTCGTATTCTATCCCCTTTTCTTTAGCATTTTTCATCAAACTGGATATCCTTGCATGAGCGTATTGAACGTAATAAACAGGGTTATCCATTCTTTTCGATTTCGCAAGATCGACATCGAAGACAAGTGTTGTATCGGGATCCATCATCGCGAAAAAATATCTTGTCGCATCGACTCCGACGGTATCCATGAGATCTTCCAAAGTCACGAATTCTCCATGCCTTTTTGACATTCTCACTGTCTCTTCTCCACTTTTAAGCGTGACAAATTGATGAAGGATCACGTTGAAAAATCCATCGGGTATTCCCAAAGCCTTTGAAACGGCCATCATTCTTGGGATGTAACCGTGATGATCGGCGCCCCATATGTAATAAACTTTTTCAAATCCACGTCTGTATTTATCCAGCATGTAGGCTATGTCAGAGAAAAAATAAGTCGGATCGCCGTTTTTCCTTATTATGACTCTATCATCTTCGGCCGGAAAAATTTTTGACACCGCAAACCACGTTGAATCTTCCTTTTCGTAAATGTATCCCTTATCTTTGAGAATTTTCATCGCTTCATCCGTGAGACCTGTCTTGTAAAGCGTTTGTTCGCTGAAGTAAACGTCAAAAGGGACATGCAATTTATCAAGGGTACGCTTTATCCATTCAAAGATTTCATTGCTTGCGTAAGAGGTGAAAAAAGATTGCACCTCGTCGTTCCATATGCCGACATATTCATCGCCATACTTGTCCGATATCGATTTTGCTATATCTACGAGGTAATCCGCGACGTAATCGTCCTCTTCGAATGCCATTTTTTTGCCGTAAAGTTCGTTGTACCTTATCCATGTTGAATGGCCTAACATCTTCATCTGCCGGCCTGCATCGTTGAAGTAATACTCTCTTGTGACGCTGTTTCCAATGGCACTGTTCAATCTTGAAAGTATATCACCGATGATGGCCTGTCTGCCATGGCCAACGGTGAGAGGACCGGTAGGGTTTGCGCTTACAAATTCAAATTGTATTTTTTGCGGTTTTACTTTTGGCATTTCAACTGATTTTGAGTATCTTTCGGCTACGTTTCTGTAAAGTGCCTTTGAAAGTTTAAAATTCAAAAATCCGGGCCCGGCCATTTCGACATCTTCAAAGTCTGGATCTTCTTTAAAGGCTTCAATGAGTTTTTCACCTATTTTTCTTGGAGATGTTTTGGCGCTTTTTGCGCATACCATCGCGACATTTGTCGAATAATCACCGAAATTCGGCGGCGATATTTCCACCGTGAATTCAGCAGGATCGGATCCGAAAAGATCAAAGTATTTTTTGGAAATTTTTTCTCTTATCAAAGATTTTAAATGCAATCAGCATCCCGCCATTTCCGTCGTTCCGTTCAAAATTTGTTTTAAGTACACACCGGTATAAGAATTTTTTGAATTTGCTATCTCTTCCGGAGTTCCCTGGGCAATTATGAGTCCGCCCCTTTCGCCGCCGTCTGGCCCAAGATCTATTATGTAATCCGCGTTCTTTATGACATCGAGGTTGTGCTCGACGACGACGACCGTATTTCCTTTATCCACAAGTTTTTGAAGCACATCTATCAGTTTCTTGACATCATGAAAATGCAAACCTGTCGTTGGTTCGTCAAGAATGTACATGGTCTTACCCGTCGATGTTTTTTTCAATTCTGACGAGAGTTTAACCCTTTGGGCCTCTCCTCCCGAAAGCGTCGTTGCGGGTTGTCCCAATTTTATGTATCCGAGTCCAACATCCTGAAGTGCTTTAAGGGGTGAGACTATTTTTGGTATTCCGGAGAAAAATTCGACCGCTTCATCTACCGACATATCGAGGATTTCGCTTATATCTTTTCCTTTGTACTTGACTTCCAAAGTTTCTTTGTTGTATCTTTTTCCTCCGCACACGTCGCATTCTATGTAGACATCCGGCATGAAGTTCATCTCAACTTTCACAACGCCCTGGCCAGCACAGGCTTCGCATCTTCCGCCTTTTACGTTAAAACTGAATCTGCCGGGCGTGTATCCTCTTATTCTTGCCTCTTCAGCCATGGCGAATAATTCCCGTATGCCATCAAAAGCCTTCGTGTAAGTTACGGGATTGGATCTCGGAGTCCTCCCTATGGGGCTTTGATCCACAATGATGACTTTGTCTATCTTTTCGATTCCATTCGTCGATTCATGCTCTCCGTAAGGAAGATGGGTTCTGTATATTTTGTTTGCCAAAACGGGATAAAGCGTTTCCATGACGAGGGATGATTTTCCAGATCCCGAAACACCGGTGACACAGGTGAATGTGCCAAGCGGAATCTTCACGTCTATTGATTTGAGGTTGTTGTGTTTGACGCCTTTTACCGTTAAAAATTCAGAACTTTTTCTTCTTACCGATGGTGTTTGAATCGTCAACCTTTTGCTTAAATATTTTCCCGTCAGAGTATCGGCAGAAACAAGTCCCATCACATCTCCGGCGTAAAGTACTTTTCCTCCGTTTTCTCCCGCCCCAGGCCCTATATCAACGACAAAATCTCCCGATCTTATGACCTGTTCGTCGTGTTCAACGACTATCACTGTATTCCCCAGATCTCTAAGATTTTCAAGCATTTTTATCAATCTGTCTGTATCTCTTTGATGAAGTCCGATCGTTGGTTCATCGAGTATGTAAAGCACTCCAACGAGTCGAGATCCTAATTGCGTTGCAATTTTTATCCTTTGAGATTCTCCTCCAGATAACGTAGAAGCGGCCCTCGAAAGCGTGAGGTAATCAAGGCCTACGTCTATGAGAAATTTGAGTCTTCTTTTTATTTCAATGAGTATTTCTCTTGATATTGATTCTTCTTTCGGAGTCATTGAAATCGTGTTGAAAAAATCGTAAGATGTGCTAACAGTCATGTCGGAAATTTCCGCGATGTTTTTGTCTTTAAAAGTGACGGCTAAAGATTCTGGTCTCAGTCTTTTACCGTTGCAAACGGAACATGTTTTTTGAACGAGAAAATTTTTTTCTATCCATTCCTTAACCTCTTCTGAGTCAGAATATCTGAATCTGTCCATGAGATGATCTTCAAGACCTTTAAAGCCGGGCCCTCCTTTGAGTATGGCATTTTGAATTTTTGGACTGAGTTCTCCGATCGGTTTATCAGGATTCCCACCCATTTTTTTAACCATTTCTTCTATCAAATCGGCCACAAAGGCTTTTCCACTTTTGTAAGGTATTATGCCGCCATCTCTTACGGCTTTTGTCGGATCGATGACGAGTTCATCCCCAACTTCTATCGTGTAACCTATGCCGGCGCAAACCGGACATGCGCCGTAAGGAGAGTTGAATGAGAAAAGTTTTGGACTGATCTCCGGAAAACTTATTCCACAAACTGGACATGCGAGTTTTTCGCTGAAATATTCAATCTCGTTGTTTTCGTAATTAAGCACTTCTACCTTTCCATCCGCTTCTTTTAAGGCAATTTCGACAGATTCAACGAGTCTTTGATGATTTTCCTCGTTGACTTTTAACCTGTCAACGATCAACTTTATAGTGTGCCTTACCTGTTTTTCAACCTTTATCTCTTCTTCGAGTAAATAATCTTTGCCATCGATGTTTATCCTCAAAAAGCCACGTCTTTTGAGGTAATCGAAAAGTGATTTGTACTCTCCTTTTTTTTCTGTCGTAAGCGGGGCTAAAATGGCTATTCTTGTTGTTGGATTGTAATTCTTTTCAATTCTTTCTATAATTTCGTCTATACTTTGCTTTTCAAGAGTTCTTCCGCATTTTACACAATGCGGTATTCCAACTCTCGCGAAAAGTAATCTTAAATAATCGTTTATCTCTGTAACTGTCCCGACAGTTGACCTGGGGTTATGAGAAACGCTTTTTTGATCTATCGCGATGACAGGTGATAATCCATCTATTTCATCTACATCCGGATGTTTTAGTTCTCCGAGAAATTGCCTTGCGTAAGCGGAAAGAGATTCGAGATATCTTCTTTGCCCTTCGGCATGAATCGTATCAAAGGCAAGGGAAGACTTTCCCGATCCAGATGGCCCCGTAAAGACAATAAGTGCATTTCTTGGCATCTCTACATTTATGTTTTTAAGGTTATGAACGCGCGCGCCTTTAACTCTTATGAATTTTTCCAGAATCTTTCACCCTTTCGATGATTTCTTTTGCCTCATCCACGACTTTTCTCACTACCGCCTTGTCTTTTCCTTCAACCATTATTCTTATAAGCGGTTCCGTTCCGGAAGGCCTTAAGACAATTCTTAAACTTTCGTATCTTTGTACTTTTTTGACGAAATCTGAAACTTCGTGATCATTCATGATCGATTCTTTATCCGTAACCTCGACATTTTCCAAAATTTGATGGTATCTCTTCATTCCAAGAGAAAAACCTTTGAGATCCATCTTCATCAGTTTTGAGGCTCTTACACTTTCGAGCGCTGTAACAAGACCATCTCCGGTCGTTTCAAGGTCAAGGAATATGACGTGGCCCGATTGTTCTCCGCCAATATTCGATCCGGTCTCGATCATCTTTTCAAGTACATATCTGTCTCCGACTTTTGTTCTTAAAAATTGTATCTCATTTCTCTTAAGATACTCTTCTATGGCAAGATTTGTCATGACCGTTCCTACGACTGTGTTATTTTTTAATCTACCTTCCTTCTTCATGCTGAGTGCATTCACAACTATGATATCGTCTCCGTCTATCGTGTGCCCGTCCTTGCCCAACATCATGCATCTATCGGCATCGCCGTCGTTGACTATTCCATAAGCGGCATCGGTATTTTTTATCGCTTCTTTCATGAAATCAAGATAAAGTGCGCCGCATTTTTCGTTTATGTTTTTTCCGTCAGGCTTATCGTTGAAAATCGTGGCTTTTATTCCGATTCCTTTGACAACCAACGGAACGGTGGATATGGCAGCGCCATTGGCAAGATCGAAGGCAAGTTTTTCTCCGGCAAGGTCTTTGTATCTTTTAACGATCCATTCGATGTAAGACGGGAGCATATCAACGCTGACTATTTTCCCAACCGACGGTCCTGCTTTTGAAGTTTTGTCAAGATTGCACTCTATTTCTTCTTCTATCTCATCAGGTAACTTGTATCCATTCGAAAATATCTTTATGCCGTTGTGCATCCATGGGTTATGGCTTGCGCTTACCATGAAACCAACGGTTTCATGTTTTCTGGTAAGCCATGCAAGGGTCGGCGTCGGCATTACTCCACAAAGCGTCACGTTAAGCCCCATCGAGAGCAAAGAGGACGTTAAAGCGCTTTCTATCATCTCACCTGAAATTCTTGTGTCTCGGGCTATGAGTATCTCTTTGAATTGATGATTATGCATTTTAAGGACGTAAGAGGCAGACTTACCTATTTTAAAGGCGAGTTCAGCGGTTAATTCTTCATTTGCTATGCCTCTGACGCCATCTGTTCCAAAATATTTTTTCATTCTTCACCTATTTCCATACCGCTCTCATCGAAGTTTTCAGGTCTTACAAGCGGAAATGCTATAACATCCTTTATCGTGGCGGCATTCGTTGCGAACATGACAAGCCTGTCTATACCTATCCCCAGCCCTCCTGTTGGAGGCATACCGTACTCTATCGCTCTAAGAAAATCAAAATCCATCATTTGGGCTTCTTTGTCGCCTGAGTTTCTCAAAGCGGACTGCGCTTCAAACCTTTCTCTCTGATCTATCGGATCGTTGAGTTCACTGAACGCGTTGGCAAGTTCGTTACCGAGCACTATAACTTCAAATCTTTCGGTAACTCTCGGATCTTCTCTGTGCTTTTTTGCAAGGGGAGATATTTCGACGGGATGTTCAAGCAAAAAAGTCGGATTTACCACGGTATCTTCAACGAGATCCCACAATTTCTCTATGTAATGGCCTCTTTCCATGATCTCGGGAAGAGTGTCGTGGGCTTTGAGTACCTTTATCATCTTATCATCCGAGTCTTCAAGTATATCAACATCAAGATGTGCTTTTATGTAATCTCTCATCTTAACTCTTTTCCACGGTCTTGAGAAGTCCACGGTTTTGCCCTGATATTCTATCTTCGTGGTGCCATTTATCTTTTCTATGACATGAGAAACAAGGCGTTCTGTCAGATCCATCATGTAATTGTAATCGACGTAAGCCTTGTAACATTCGATCATCGTGAATTCCGGATTATGCTTGTAATCTATGCCTTCGTTTCTGAAACATTTTCCTATTTCGTAGACCGCGTCAAATCCGCCGACTATGTATCTTTTCAGGTAAAGTTCATGTGCGATCTTCAAGTACATGTCTATATCAAGCGCGTTTACATGTGTTATAAATGGCCTTGCCGCGGCTCCTCCGGTAACAAATTGCAGCACAGGCGTTTCGACTTCGATGAATTCTTCCGAATTCATGAAATCTCTTATCATACGTATTATTTCATATCTCGCTTTGAATCTGCCGAAAGATTCCCTGTTCATTATCATGTCAACGTATCTTTGACGGTAAATTTTTTCTTTGTCCGTAAGGCCGTGCCATTTTTCCGGCAAAGTTCTTATGGCTTTAGACAGTAGTTGATAATCAGCCGCAAATACGGTCAGCTCGCCGGTGTGAGATCTGAACGGAAAGCCTTTTATACCCATAAAATCTCCAACTTTGACGTGATCTTTGAAAAAATCGAATTTATCCTGTCCCACGGAAACATTGAGGTAACCCTGAATTTGATCTGTTGAATCCTGTATGACGAAAAATATCGATTTTCCTTGATATCTTACGGCCATAATACGACCGGCAATGGAAAAAGAAACATTTTCATCTTTTTCTCCATTTTTAAGATGATCGAAATTTGTCCTTACCTGTGATATTTTTTCCTTCACATCAAAAAAATACGGATAAGGGTTAATCCCAGATTTTCTTATTTCTTCACTCTCTTTTATCTTGTTAGATCTAATCTCATCCATTTAGATCTCCCCCGGTTATGAGTTCATTTCTGTTCGACTTCCAAGATAACATATCTTTTAACGCCATTAGGTGCTTTAACCCGTACTGTGTCTCCGACCTTTCTTTTGTTAACGGCCTCGCCCAAAGGAGAGTCTACCGATATTTTGTTTTTAAAAATGTCGGCCTCTTGAGCCGTAACAAGCATCATCATCATCTCTTTGTCATTGCTCAGATCTTTTAGTTTCACGTAATTGCCAATGTTAACTTCATGGTTGTTTTTGCTACCCTCTATTACCGTAGCATTTGCAAGAATCTCTTCTATTTCACTTATTCTGCTGTTTATCTTTCCTTGCTCGTTTTTTGCCTCATCGTATTCACTGTTTTCGCTGAGATCTCCAAATTCGCGGGCTTCTTTTATCTTTTTGGCAACTTCGTTCATGAGTTTTTCTTTTAAACTCGCAAGTTCCTCTTTCAATGAGTCGTATCCTTCTTTTGTTAACTGTATTTTTGCCATAAAAACCTCCTTCATTCAACGGATATAAGGTAATGATAGTAAGGTTGTCCACCGTAATAAAGTTCTATGTCCGCAGATGGATAACGTATCTGGCACTCTTTGAAAAGCACATTCGCTTCATCTTCGTTTATCTCTTCACCGTAAAAGATCGTTATAACTTCGGCGTTATCTGCTTGCGCCTTTTCGAGGGCTTCAAAGACAACATCGTCAATCAATTCTGATGAAAAGACGATATTTCCATCGACAAGACTTATGTATTGATCCCTTTTCACATCTACATCCTGGACCCGACTGTCTCTTACAGCCTTTGTTATCTCTATCGATTTTACCGCGGACAAGGCTTCTTTGAAATTTTTTTCGTTTTCAAGAAGACCTTGTTGGGAATTAAACGCAAAGAGCGCCGCAAGTCCTTGCTGAACGGTAGAAGTATCGATGACCATAACCTTTTTTCCGTTTGTCATGCTTTTGACCGAATTGGCAGCCATGATTATATTTGAATTGTTGGGAAAAATCAATATGTTTTTGGCATTTATGCTTTCGACTGCCTCTTTTATCTGTGCCGTACTCGGGTTCGAAGATTGACCCCCGTTAAGCACAACATCGACACCTAAACTTTTGAAAATAGATTCAAAACCATTTCCATCCGCTATTACTATGATTCCATAATTTTTCTTTTCTTTTGGAGCTCTCATATCTTCAGATGCGTTTATGATCTGATGATGCTGTGTTTTCATGTTGTCAATTTTTGATTTATAAAGTTCTCCATATTCAAGCGCTTTGTCTATAGCGATGCCGGGTGTGTTTGTATGAACGTGAAGTTTTAGAATTCCCGCGGAATTAACGAGTATAAGAGAATCTCCTATCGATCCGTAAAAATTTCTCAGTTCATCGATATCAACATCTTTACTTGTCTTGACCATGACCTCGGTACAATAAAGATATTTCAAATCTTCCTGAGATATTCTGACTATTTCTCCGGTTGTTACATTTTCAACATTATTCAGATTGATCGCCGTTTCTCCATTGAGTACGCGATAAAATCCTTCCATTATGTAAGAAAAACCCTTTGCTCCTGAATCAACAACACCTGCGTCACGCAATTTTTGGAGGTATTTGGGAGTGTTGTTAACGACTTGAATCGATCTTTGCCATATCTTTTGCATGAATTCCGTCATGTCATCTGTAACGTATTTGTCAGCATCGGTTGCAAGAATTCTCACAACCGTGAGCATCGTGCCTTCAACAGGTTTCATGACGGCATTGTAAGCAGTTTCTCTCGCATTTTTGAGCGCGAGGACAAAATCCTCAACTTTTAGGACTTTTTTGTTCTTCGTTCCCTGTCTAAATCCCCTGAAAATTTGTGAAAGTATGACTCCCGAATTACCACGCGCTCCAAGTAAAGTACCGCTTTCTATTGCTTCAAGCACACTTTGAAGATCGCGCTTGTTGTTTTCGAGTGCATCCAAATTTCTGCATGCTTCAAGCATGGCAGATGCCATGTTTGATCCTGTATCTCCATCCGGAACGGGAAAAACGTTAAGCGCATTTAATTCATCCACATGCGTAAGAAGCACTTCTGTGCCTTTTTTAAAACAGGTTATCATAGTTTTGCCGTCTATATTTTTCATGATCAAATCCTGTTAGCGATGTCCTTTCGTTAAAAATTTATGTCAACAAAATGAATGTTGACTTCTTTAGGATTCAATCCAGCGTAAGTTCTGAGATTGTATATGACGGCGTCTTGAAGATTGAGTGCAACCTGCATGATGTTTATGCCATATTCTGCGATAGCGTAAATGTCGATTTTGACATTTTGACCATCATCGACAAGTTTTACGCCCCTGTCTGTCTCGCTGAACAGAGATGCTACTTGTGACATCAAAGAAGCATTTGAAAGATCGACAATTCCATAACTGTTTACGATTGCTTCTCTTATCAATTGTTTTAATGCTTGAGAAGATACTTCCACTTCCCCATATTTAGTGGAAAATTTCAACTTCATCCCTCCTGGATTTTAATTTTCAGTTCAGAAAATATCTTTAGACTCAATTTTTCTGCTGAAAGACCTGATATGTCCATCAATTCAGATCTCGTTCCGTGCTGAACAAAATCGTCATCTATGCCTATAACATCTATCTTCGATCTGAGATCCGGTACTTTTAACATGACGACAGATCCAAATCCTCCGATAACAGATCCTTCCTCTATCGTCCATATTCTTGAGGAAGCACGAAGTTCATTCAGCGCTTCCATGTCAAGTGGTTTTACGCTTCTGCAATTGTAAAGGCCTATTTTGAATCCCATGTTTTCAGCCTGATCCACAACTTTCATGGCGATTTTAACCATGGATCCCACCGCAAGTATTGTACCATCTTTTCCATCTTTGAGTTTTTCCCATTTGAATGGATCTTTTAAAGGCTTTGCGTAAATGACATCGTCGATAGAAGCGATTTCGCTAAGCCTTGGGTATCTTATAGCAACCGGTCCATGTACTTTTCCGATCACGGATTTAAGAATAGCCGAGAATTCTTCAAGTGATGACGGAGCCAGAATCTTCATATTTGGAATTAAGTTCATGTAAGATATATCGAATATTCCATGATGGGTTGGCCCATCTTGACCGACAAGACCGGCACGATCTATGGCAAAGACAACGTCCAAATTTTGTAATGCTACATCGTGTATTATTTGATCGAAAGCCCTTTGAAGAAAAGTTGAATATATCGCGACTACAGGCTTGAGTCCTTTGGTGGATGCACCGGCGGCAAAAGTTGTGCAAAGTTCTTCGGTTATTCCGAGATCGAAAAAACGATCTGGATGCTTTGAATGAAAATAACTTAAACCTGTTCCGTCTTCCATTGCAGCCGTTATGCCTAAAACTTTATTGTCGTTATCCGCTATTTGGGATAGTATCCTTCCAAAGATATCACTGTAAGAATACCAGCCCTTTTTAACTTCTATTGAAACACCGTTTGATGGATTTATCATCGAGACACTGTGAAATTTTCTTGGATTGTCTTCGGCATATTTTATGCCTTTTCCTTTTTGAGTCACGACATGAACGACGGCAGGTCCTTCGACTGCTTTTAAACTTTCAAAAGTTCTCACCATCATCTTGATATCATGACCGTCTATCGGTCCCATGTACTTCAAGCCAAAATCTTCAAAGAAATTATCAGGCAAGAGTAACTTCTTTAAAGATCCTTTGATCTTCTCGTTAAAAGTTCTCAATACGGCGTCACTGAAGAGTTGATAAAGTTTGGCATCGAATTTTCTGTATGCCTTCATTGTTCTTAATCTGTTGAGTATCGTTTGCGAAAGTTGGCCGACACTCGGAGAAATGCTCATTCCGTTGTCATTGAGCACGATTTTTATCTTTGATGAAACTGTTTTTATTTGGTTTAAAGCCTCAAGGGCCATACCAGATGTCATTGCACCATCACCAATTACGGCTATTATCTGACTTTCATTCTCGTTTTTTATCTTTTTTGCGCATTCGATTCCAAGTGCTGCCGCCAAAGATGTGGCAGCGTGGCCTACTCCGAAATTGTCATAGATGGATTCTCGAATCGATGGATATCCACTTATGCCACCTAACTTCCTTATGCCGGACAATGCCTTTGCCCTGCCAGTCAAAATCTTGTGAGTGTAAGCCTGATGTCCTGTGTCCCATATGATCACGTGTTCATCTGGCGGAAAGATTTTGTAAAGTGAAAGGGTCATTTCAACCGTTCCGAGATTTGGTGCGAGATGACCATCTCCTGCTGAAACAACTTCTACCACGTAATCACGTATTTCAGATGCAAGATCGTACATTTCATCTGTTTTCATATCTTTAAGTTTTTTGAAAAGCAATTCATCGTCCCATGTCATCTTCACCAATCTCCATCTCTTTTTCCAGATTTTCAAGCACTTCTTTAACGGATAACGATGCGGAATCGATTAAAAATTTGCACCTTTTGTAAAGTTCAACTCCTCTTTTGAACAGTTTAATCGATTCTTCAAGCGTTACATCTGTCTTTTCCATGGCATTGAGAGTTTCTTCAAGTTCATTGTAAGATTCTTCGAAACACATCTCTTCCACTTTTTTATTTTCCATTTTCTTCTATCTCCACCACTTCAGAGAGTATTTTACCATCTGAAAGTTTCAATTTTATCTCATCTGATTTTTTCAGTTCATGCACGGATTTCACCAACCTTTCATCCTTGAAAACCATAGCGTAACCTCTTCGTACAGGTTCCAAAGGATCGTGTACGTTCAAAGACATTTCCATTTTTTCAAGCGATAAATACTTTTTCGATATGTCATTTGATACCGTACGCTTCATCATTTCCATCTTTGAATCAAGCCTTTCCGGAACGAGTTCTGTCGTTCTTACAATTTTGGAATGTGATATCGCTTCAAAATTTCTTAGGAGTGAAGACCGCTTTTCTTTTATCATCTCAACAACAATCTTGATCATCTTCGAAAAGGACTCATTTGTCCTCTCCTTTTCAATCGAAATTTGACGTTTTGGAGAGAGAAAATCAAGCCTTTTCTTTGACCTTTCAACGAGATCGAAAGATTCATCGATTTTTTGATCCATCTCGTTGGTGATTCTTGAAAAAGAGATATCGATGTTTCTTTTCAATTCAATAAGATCGGGTGTCGCATACTCAGCCGCTCCTGTTGGTGTAGGAGATCTACGATCGGCAACATAATCAACAAGAGTGGTATCAACTTCGTGACCAACACCCGTTATCACGGGAGTTTTCATCGCATATACCTTTTTGACTACAATTTCCTCGTTGAAGTTCCAGAGATCTTCTATGCTTCCTCCTCCTCTCACAAGTAAAATCACATCTGCCGAGGATCTGTCGGCGGCGTCCAAAGCGTTAACTATTTCTTTGGATGCTTCTTTTCCCTGAACTGACGTGTGAAACAACAAGATTCCGGCAAGAGGATATCTTTTTTTGATAGTTTTGACAACATCGTGAAATGCGGCCGAAGTTTTTGAAGAAACGACCGCTATTTTTTTGGGAAAGCGCGGTATTTCCTTTTTAGGCTTGTCAAAGATCCCTTCACTTTTGAGTTTGATCTTCAATTCTTCAAATCTTTTGTAAAGTTCTCCGTAATCTTTCCCTTCTAAAATCGATTCCGTGTAAAGTTGGTAAGTTCCCCTTTTTGGATAAACTTTTATCGCGCCACTCGCTTTAACGACGGTGCCATCCTTTATTCCGGAGGGATGCCTGTAAGTGGCGTTGAACATGACACAATTGAGAAGATATTCTCCCTCTTTGAGTGAAAAGTAAGCGTGGGGACCGGAAAATTTAAAATTAGAAACTTCCCCACGCACCATCACGTTTTGAAAAATCTCATCTGTTTCTATCACCGAGATCAATCTCATCGTTATCTCGGCAACACCCATTTCTAACGTCTGCACATCATCTCCTTTGTGGCAAGGAGACTCCAACTTCTATAAGTTGTAGAGGAATTGTCACATTCGCCTGTCTTTCTATCAATAATGTTTTTGCACTTTCCAATCTTTTTAACTTTTTCCAGTTCGTAGATGCATGTATTTTTGTGTCGTCTAATTTCCTTAAATCAAAGTACCCACTTGTCCGAAGACCGTATATGAAACATTCCTCACCATTGTACAGAACTTTGTCAAACCTTTGAAAGTCAAACGCTGCTCGAATTGTGCTAACGACTTTTCTGCCACCTTTTAAAAGATTGGCTTTGTGCAATGATCTGTTCTGCCTTCTTACAAATTTAGCAAAGCATGATGAATCTGTCCTTGCCGTTGTCGCATCTCCTCCTGCGATTATGAGAGCATCTGTATCATGTGTTTTAGGTAGATTAGTTGCGATTCTTTTGCTTTTTGTGATACTTCCAAATGTTACTTCTGTCAGATATCCGAGTTTTCTAAGTCCTGATACTATAAATTGTCCAATCGTAGAAACATCACTTGCATCTTTCAAACTTTTTATTTTTTGAGTTACTCTCTTTGTGATCTTAATTGTTCCTTCGTGTATTTGTTTATGCTCATCAGATGTTAATACAATGAGATTTTCTGGTGTATCGGTGCCTCCCATGCTTTGTGGAATGATGTGATGAACTTCAAGAATGCCTTTCTTGCCTGAGTATTCAGATTTATAACCGGCACGCCACAGGCAATACTCTCTCACATCATAAAAACCTTTTTGCACTCCATTCTGGTATCCCACTCCTGAAATATCCGGATTCATTATTTTCTGTGTATCAAATGGTGCTATTTCTACCACTACGTTTGAAATCGGAAGTATTTTGGAAAGAAAGTCAATTATTCGGATATGGGCATTTACTCTCCATTGAACAGAAGGTGCAACCCATTTGTCTTTTCTACCTCTGTTTAAAAATCTTGCTTTTCTGTATCTTGTCTTCCGATTTCTCCTATTACGCCGGTACATTTTCCGTTCCGTCATTAAATCGTGAATATCCGTTCTCATATCAAATTGACCCGAAAGGAGTTCTTTGTTTCCAGATATTGCTGAAACTCCTGCGTGACGTGATCCTATATCCATTCCTACTGTGGTCTCTTGCGTGTATTCTTCTGAGTCATATAACAATTGAATCGTGAACGGAGTACGTTTTACAACTTTTGCCATTCCAGATTTAAGCATCCTTCTTACTTTGCCGTACCTTTTTGTCGGCATCAAAACCTTTCCTGATTTGCTTATTACGTAAACCATCTTAATCTCCTCAGAGATAAGTCAGTCTTGCGACTGTTAGGTACTCATCGCCAATGTTATCCATGCTTTTTATGCTTACCACACTGTTCCTACCCATCAGAACTGTTTAATGGTAAAAGACAGAGCCTGA
>JAJYYZ010000006.1 GCA_021800445.1 bacterium
CTTAGATTTTCTCTGTTAGAAATATTCTAAGCCGAATGTGGCTGGCTTTTCAATAAAAACTCGCTTGTCAAAGAACTTTAAATCTGTTCTTAACATTCGTCGTTACATTCACGCACATCATGAGTAACTATAATAAAACTACTTCAAAAATCGAATGTCTATTTTATTTACCATAGCGAAGGGCAGGATACCCACGAGAAAGCCGGCTCTTTTCGAGGACAGATTCCGAATGGGTGCCTGCCGGAACTAAAAATTATTTGGAATCCAAATCGGACGTAGTATAAGAAAAGCCTATCCGCGCAACGTATATGGTGCCTTCTTTGACGCTGTCGACGTTATTTTCAAAAACAAAAGTCATCTGAATCAACTTCGAAAAGTTCACAGGCTTCGTCCACGTGTAAACTGACATTTTGCTAAAAGGTACAACAACTTTAGTCCATTCTGTGCCGGCATTAACGTAATAATATTCCACGCCGTTGTTTGGGCTTTTTAACTCTATTTTGAAATTCATATCCTGAGAACTGCCCTTGACGTAAAAGACAAGGGCCGAATATCCAGACGCATCTAAGGTCTGGTTTAGATTGTTGTTGGCAAGATAAAGGTATGTACCGTTGTACGAGCCATCTTTTTGGACATTGTAATTTATCTTCCATACGTGTCCGAATGTATCATCGGAGATGATATTTGCATTTACATCTGAGGCGGCCGATGTTCCTCCAGTCCAGACACCGAGTCCATATCTTCCATAAGGACTTGAGAATCCTTCAACGACCGTATAATTCTGAGAAGATGTCTGTGGGGTTGCAGGTTCTGTGGTTGTTTTCACCTTTGGCCCTATAAGATCAATTGCTTTTTGGACGTACGGAATTCGCATGAAATATTTCCATACCATGCCCGTGTAATAATTTTCTGTCATCAAAACCTCAATTCCGACATCTATGCCTATGTAATCGAAATCTCTCCAGTTTTGATCGATGTTGAATGAATCTACAAATCCATATCGACCGTAAAGTTCATTTTTAAGTGCCCACATCTTTAAAACCGCCGCTTTCGATCTGTTGGGTGTAAATGGAAGTGCTCCTATCATCGCATACGGTGCAACGGTTCCATCTGTTCCACCCATTATCGCTCCATATGCCTGATAGCCATTTGGCCCATCGGATGCGGATAATCCCCAAAAGCCATCTTTAAATGTTTTATACGGTTGTTCGCTCGCAAATTGCATGTCATACTCTATGGCTTTTTTTGAATTGTCCCACAGATTTCCCACGTATTTGAAGTTCAAGTCTTTGAAATTTATGTATGCCTGAGAATAAAGATAGGTAAACAAACTTTCATCGGGAGTTGCCCAGTGCTTCAAATTCCCGGAACCGTTTTGAGACCACGTTACTATCCAGTATCCCCAATCTTGAGGCGGCATCGGATATGTAGGGGATCCTATGGCAAGGATGTACATCAATGCGGCCTCGCTGTATCCTGTCCAGTAGGATTTGGAAAATCCGCTTTCGGGATACCACGCCATGTCCAAATACGCCGTGTTGCTAGTCATCCATTGCCAATCTATACGCTCGTACAATTCATCGGCGAGTTTTTGAACCTCCGTTCTGGGAAAGTACTGACCTGCAAAAAGCGCTCCGGCTATGAAAAGCGTTGTGTCTATCGGTGACACTTCAGATCCACTTGCCCTTTGGCCTGTCCACAGATTCAAAAAATGGTAGTAGAAACCATGCTCATTTGGCAAATTTTTGAAGTATTCAAGAGTTGTAAGGATCCTTTGATAAACATCCTGCTTTGGGATCCATCCATGCTCTGCGGCTATACACAAAGAAGTAAGTCCAAATCCAACTGCCGCTATCGATGAAGGTGAATCCCAAGTAGTTCTGTCTCTTATAAGGCCGTTTGATGGATTTGTTTCATTCCAAAAATAAAACATGGCATCTCTTTCGTTTTTTGTAAGAATTTCATCCGGATTGTCCTGTGCCATCGCAATGCCTCCGATTATCAAAAAAGCAAGAAATAATATGAAAAATTTTTTCATCTTATCACCTCAAAAGAAAGGCACCTTTCGGTGCCTTTTTTCATTTCATAAATCCTATGTCTGCGACGTATATATGGGCCGTGTTGAGAACATCGAGATTGTGTTCAAAGACAAAGGTACCTTGAGTCAATTGAGAAAAATTGGTATCTTTCGACCATGAATACTTTGTGAAATCTTTGAATGGAATTTGCACAAAGGTCCAGTATTGTCCTATGCCGTGCACATAGAAATACTCTGCTCCGTTATTCGGGCTTTTAAGTTCCACTTTAAACGTTATCGGAGTTGACGAGTCTGATTTGACAAAAAACGCGTAAGATGAATAAGCAGAGGCATCAAACGACTGGTTTAGATTTTGATTTGCAAACAAAACGTATGTACCGTTGTAAGAACCGTCCTTTTCAACGTTGTAGTATATGTCCCATTTGTTTCCAAAAAGGGTACTCGGTAATATTTGTGCACTTGCATCGGTTGCAGATGATGTGCCACCAGTCCACGGACCAAGGCCAAAATGACCAAATGGACTTGAGAATGGCTCTATGATGTAGTAATTGAAAGTTACCTGTGCAAAGGCCATTCCGATCACTAAAACCAAAACTGCCGAAAAAACCAGTGTTACTTTTTTCATTTTGTTACCTCCTTATTTTAAAATTGTGGATCAATATACTGAACAAACTTTAAATTTCTAATCATCGCTGCGGCAGGTGCCTCCTGATGGCGGGTAGGTTGTGGCTCGTAGCAATCTGTAATCAGAAAAACTCTTCACTACTCACTCGTCACTGTTCACTGATCGAGGCATCCTGCCTTCCGCTTAAAGTAAATGAGCATTCGGTTTTTAAAGTTAGTTAGGTATATCTTACCTTTACATTATGAATGCCCTTCAAATAAGGTATAAGATCTCCATCTATCTTTTCGCCATCGATAAGGATCGTCCTTTCTTCGGTAAGACTTCTCATCTTTGAATTTTCAATTTCAAGCGTGTATTCTCCATCTCTTACGGTGAATGTGAATTTCGCGCTTTTCCATTTTTTGTTTGTCGATGGACTAAAGAGAATTCCATCTTTGACGGGTTTTACCCCTATGTAATACTCTATTATCGCCCTGTAGAACCATCCTGCCGATCCTGAATACCATGTCCACCCAGCCCTCCCGCTTTTTGGAGACAATGGGCCATCGCTATTTCCAGGAGTTAGGTAAGGTTCGACCATGTAAGTATCTGGATCCTTTGTGGAACGCTTTATTGGAGACAAAGATTCGTAAACTTTGTCAGATAGGTTAGAGTCTTTCATCTTCCACGCAGACCACAAAGTCCAGACAGCCGCATGGGTGTAAACGCCCCCATTCTCTCTTGAACCTGGAGAGTACCTACTTAGATATCCTATCTTTGGATCTGGTTTGGTAAAAGGGGGTGTGAAAAGCAATGGCCCATAATCGGTTATAAGTCTTTTTTTTACGTTTTCCATTGCTTTTTGCAATTTATCTTCACCACTTATTTCAGAGAGCACGGCCCAATTTTGCGCATTCAAAAAGATTCTTTCATCGTTTTTCCCACCAAGGACAAGGCCATCATCTGATGTTGCCCTGTCAAACCAATTTCCATTCCATGCGTATGAATTGAATGAGTCTTTGATCTCCTTTGTGGATTTTGTGATGGAATCCTTTTCAGTTTTGCCGAGTTTAAAAGTTTCCTGAACTTTAGAGAGAATGTAATAAAGAAATTCGCTTACCCAAAAACTCTCTCCCTTCCCTTCGCGTCCAAGACCATTAAGTCCATCATTCCAGTCGCCGTTGAATATAAATGGTATTCCCCTTTGCGATCTGTTGGACAAAACGCTTTTTATACTCCTTATGGCATGGTCTTTGATAGTTCCCTCTTCTCCGTCAAGAAATGGCACTTTCTCTTTTAATATGCTTTTGTCTCCTGTATGTTCTATGTATTCAGCTATTGCAAATGGAAGCCAGAGCAGATCATCTGACCATCGTTCCGATGGGTGCCAGTTTGTAAGAGGTAGCCACCAGTGTTGGACCGTTCCGTCCTGCCTTTGGTGGGCGGCGTGAAGTTTTATCTGATCTTTTGTGATTTTTGGATTGAGCCATAGGGCGGCCAAGCTGTCTTGAAGTTGATCTCGGAAACCGTAAGCTCCTCCCATTTGATAATATGCGGTTCTGGCCATAAGTCTTCCTCCTATTGCCTGGTATGGAAGCCATTTGTTTATTAAAAATTCGATGTCTTTATTCGGAACGCTAACTTTGAATTTGCCAAGAAAATTTCCCCAGTGTGCTTTTACCATCTTTTTCACGTTATCAAAATTAACTTTGTTGTATTTTTTGGCAAGAGAAAGTGCCTCTTCTTCATTTTGGCCAACCCCTATAAAAAAGTTGAGTTCTTTCGTGGTTTCAGGCTTCAATTCAACCTTAACATGGAGGGCATTTATTCCATCTATATGTCTGTCCTGATTCATATCGCATATCCCGTTTTTAACGGCCTGCGGCTTTTGAACATCTCCGTACATTCCAATGAATGACCTTTTATCCGTGTCAAATGAAACAACCTTTCCCGATGTGGAATGGACAAGCACGTAAGGGTAAGAATCATTCCAGTTAAGCCAGAGATATTTTTTGCTTAATATGGCCGAATGGGTTTTTATGAACTTCGTTTCAAAGAAAAGTTTGTGAAATTCATGGTGAAAATCGGCATTGGTGCCCATGTTAAGTTCAAAGTAAGAAAAGATCGAAAAATGTAAAGTATTTTTGCTTTTGTTCTTAAAACTCAAATTTATTATCTCGCCGTCATCATCCAAGGGTATCGCGACTCTCATCTCAACATCGAATTTTGAAAATTTGGTATCGAATTTCACAAGACCGGGAGAGAAGGTAATCTTGTACTTTCCTTTATGCTGGACGGGTTGAAATGTCGGAGAATAAATCTCGCCCGTGTCATCGTTACGGATATAGATGTACTTTCCGTAATCATCTTTTACAAGGTCTTGAACCCACCTTGTCAGCAAACTCTGAGATGCGTCAATGTAAAAAGCATATCCGCTTCCGCTTTGCGAATATACGGATCCATACCTTCCATTTGTAAGTATATTGACCCATGGCATAGGAGTCTTTGGATCTGTTATAACGTAATCTCCTTTTTCATCGAAATATCCGTATTTTGTTTTGAAGTATTTCATTCGCTTGCCTCCTTGTGCAACGTATCGTAATATTTCGCTATTTCGTTTGTCTTTCCACCGAGTAAAGAGAAGATATTCTCATACATGCTTACCTTTGATGAATCTCCCGATGATCTGTGTATGAGTTCGGCCAGTACGTAAAGTATATATGGATTTTTGTTTCTTACCGTGTTTTGAAAGTAAACTTCAAGGTCATCTGTTGGCATAGTTACTATTAACTTCATGACTTCTTTTTTTGCTTTTTCAACGATCGAAGGTATACCAAAAATGGGATGTCCTTCGAACATCGTTGAAATTTGTGTAAAACCAACGTAAGTTACGTATTTTTGAAGTTTAGTGTCAAAGATTTGATATCCATTAAGGGCATCGAGATATTTTCCGGCCTTCAACATTTCTTCGGCTTTTTTGTAATTTTCTATGGCAAAATTATTTGTCTGCATCCATGCCGCTACATATCCTGCAAAGAAGATTATCAAAACCACCAAAGCGATTACAGAGTACAAGATGATCTTTTTATTCAAATCGATCGCCTACTTGAAAGAGACATTTGTGAAAGCCCTAATGAAATATTTTTGCAAGAATAGAAAGACTATAAGTATAGGCAAAGTTATCACAACTTCTCCCGCCCACAACACCTGTATATTTTGGCCTGGAATCGTACTTGAGAACATTTGAAGTCCGAGTTGCACAGTCCACATGCTCGGACTTCTTAAATAAAGTAAAGGTCCGAAAAAGTCATTCCATGCTCCCATAAATGTCAGTATCGCTATCGTTGCCATAACGGGTATACTCATCGGAACTATTATTCTTGCGTATATAACAGGATCGCTTGCACCATCTATGCGGGCTGCTTCTATGACTTCATCAGGGATTTGTTCCATGAATTGTTTCATAAGGAAAATACTGTAAAATTGTACAAAACTCGGAATTATAAGGGCTCTGTAATGGTTAACCCAGCCCCAGTTGTACAGCATTGTGTATGTTGGTATGAAAAACAAAACGCCAGGGATCATAAGTGTAAAAAGCATAAAGCCAAAAAGCGCGTTTTTGCCGGGAAATTTTAACTTGGCAAGTGCGAATGCCGCCAAAGAATCAAAGAATAAGTTCAAAAGCGTTACAGATCCGGCTATTATGATCGTGTTTTTGAAAAGCAGCAAAATATTGAGATCTTTGAATAACCCTGTATATCCAGACCATGTCCATGGCATAGGGATTATCATCGATGGATTGTTCAAAAGTTGAGATGGAGTCATGAATGAACTCATTACCATGAGTACGAATGGATAAAGTGTTATTATCAGACCTATGCTTAAAAATATGTATGCCCTTGTTCTTTCATTTCTTTCCTGCTTTAGCATTTAATCACCTAACTTCTTTCTTGGAGCACTTTAAGCGTTGCGACAGTTGCTATAATTATCAAAATGCTGAGAATAAAGCCGAGTGTTGACGAATATCCCATCTGAAATTTACTCAATCCTTCGCTGTATATGTAAAGCACGGGAGTCATTCCGGCCTGATCCGGTCCGCCGGTAACACCGAAATTCACGTAAACCTGCGTGAACATCTGGAGCCCTCCTATTGCGTTCATAACCATTATGAAAACTATCTGTGGCCTTAAAAGCGGGAAAATTATCCTCCAAAATATCGTGCCTTCCTTTGCACCATCTATTCTTGCCGCTTCTGTGAATTCTGTCGGAATTGTACCCATTCCGCCAAGTAAAATTATCGCTTGAATTCCAAAAGACATCCATGAAGTTATGACCGCTATAACCGGCATTATAAGTATTGGCGTTAAATTCCAAACGATAGGTTGAGTTAAAATATGCCATTTCACAAGCAAAGTTTGAATAGGGCCGTACGGTGCCGTTATATTTCCAAGCACAAGCATCACGACGACAACCGAGGTTATGGTAGGTACAAAATAAGCACTCCTAAAAAATGCATTCCAGAATTTGTTTCCGTTAGAAATTTTGAAAAGTAAATATGCAACGAGTAATGCTATGAAAAAAGTTAAAATGATGAATATGGCTTGATTGTAAAGGATATTGACGAGACTTTTCCAAAAAAGCGGATCTGTAAAACCATTTATCCAGTTTTGAAAACCAATGAATTTTATCGATTGCGGCGCTACAAGGTTGTAATTCAAAAAGGTCATCTTTATGCCGAGCCATAAAGGGTAAACGCTGAAAACCAAAAAACCAACGATCCATGGAGCCACAAAGATGTAGCCCCATTTGGATCGTTTAAGCGTTCTTAAAAAATCTTTCATAGTTCTCTCATAGGCCTGATGAGTTCAAAGCGGATTGAGCGTTTTTGGCTGCCGTTTGAAATGCCTGCTCAGCAGTCGGAATTGAATTACTTACAACGTACTGGCCCCATGCATTTAAGACGGCTTGTGTAACGGCTGTATTTTCATCAAAAGGATTTGTGACAACAACATGCGCAAGTTGATCAACGTAAGGTTTTACATCAGGTCTTGAAAAGAACGGATTATTGGCGTTCTCTTTAACGGAAGTTAGCCATCCTATTTCTTCGCACGCCTGAAGTTCATTTTGTGGTTCCATTAAAAATTGGATGAACTTCCATGAGGCCATGTCTTGTTGCGGTGTCGTTTTAAAAACTATCAAAGGTCTTTGTGCAAGTGTTGACCAATGAATAGCCGTTGCTGAATCTGAATTTGTAGGTATCGGAGCGAGACCGTAATCTTTGCCGTAAACCATAGGGCCTCCTGTTGAATTCTGAAGGTTAAAAGTCCATCCATAGGCGAATTGCAACCACATTCCAACGTTTCTTCCAAAGATAGAAGCCTGTTGCATACCGGACGAACTGTACTGCTGAACCGCTTTACAGAATTTTAAGAAATCAACAAAATGTGCATTGGGATTCGTGAA
Source organism: bacterium (assembly GCA_021800445.1). GTDB lineage: Bacteria > Thermotogota > Thermotogae > Mesoaciditogales > Mesoaciditogaceae > Athalassotoga. The sequence continues at coordinate 8,106 of JAJYYZ010000006.1, forward strand.
ATCAAGTGAAAGCCCATATTGACCTATTAAATGCGGATATTTTGCATCGTTAAAATTGTAGTATATTTGCTCCAACATACCCCAATACCACGAAAAAGAAAGTTCTTCATTCCAAAAAAATTGGCCATAATATTTTCCATAAGGCCCAGGCTGAAGTTCACTTATCTTTTTTGCATCGTAAAGGTACTGAGCAAATGTTTGAGGCGGATCGTCGGGGTTAAGTCCTGCAAGTTTAAAAATCGCCTTGTTGTAAAACATTACCTGTGTGGTTACCATCCATGGTATGTTGTAAACGCCACCATTGTAAGGGAAAACGCCGGTTATGAGTTCTGACGCTATTTGGTTGTATCCAGGCATCTTGGTAAAATCAAGCAAAAGACCATTTTGAACGTAATTCATGGAAACGGGTCCTACAAAGATATTTGGAGCATTACCTGCCGCAACCAGCGCCGCTATCTGACTTCCATTTGGCTGTGCGACTACCTGAACCGTGATGTCGGGATTTTGCTTTTCAAAGACTGGAATTACACTTTGCAGATAGTTAAAAGATTGTGCATCCGGTGGCGCAACGGTTATCGTAACGGCCATCATCGATCCGACTGTAAAGATCAACATAATTGAAAAGACCAAAAGATACTTTTTCACGAACTGCACCTCCTCAAGATTTCACTTTTATCAAACAGGATGTCTCCTCTTGAAGACATCCTGTTTGTCTAATACTTTTATCTCAAGTGTATATTCAAAACTATCATTTCACCTTCGGCCGATCCTATTCCGGCTCCCGTTGCGTAAGGATTGGAATCAGACGGCCATCCGACAAAATGACTTTCGCTGAAGACATCGAACTCTGTTCCGTAAACGATAGGAACGAAAGGCATCTCTTCAACAAAGATCCTTTCAATGGAATACATTGCCTGTTTTTGAAGACTCAAATTACTCGTTTGTGCGTAAGTATTCAATGCCGATGTTATCAAAGGATTAGTGTATCCGGACCAGTTAGATGTGGCTGTCTGCCCAAGCGGTGCGGCGAATGAGGGATTAAGTTCCTGATTGAAGTAGAAATAAGGAGTTGGCCCGCTTCCGGTCGCCCACGCAAAGGCCATATCGTACATTCCCTTTGTTATAGTTGACCACCACGATCCAAAAGATTCCTGATCTATTATCGCGTTTATACCAATTTCTTTAAGGTTTTGCGCTATTATTTGGGAAATCGTTAGATAATCTGTCCAACCGGCAACGACTGGTAATTTGTAGGTTGGAAGTACTTTGCCATCCGGACCGACAAGATTACCATCTGCGTTTTTCTTAAATCCTATTGATGCGAGCAGTTTCTGTGCTTTTTGTGGATCGTACCGCGAAAGAGACGAATTCAAAGCGGTTAAAGTGGGATCAAGCCATTCAGACTGCTGGGCTGGCAGTAATCCAATAGCGCTTGAAGGACCTCCGGCATTAAAGTAAGCCTTTTCTTCAGCCGCTGATCTGTCTATTGCCATTGATATTGCCTGTCTGAAAATCGGATTGTTGAAAGGATATTTTTGCGTGTTCAAATAAAGTATCAAAGTGCTGTTCATCGGCCACCATATTTTGTTTGTAGACGGATTTTTACTTACCCATGTTTTTTGAACATCAGGAATGTAGACGTAACTCCAATCCGCGGTACCTTTTAATAATTCAAGCATTACGGTCGTATTCGATTCAACGGACCTTACGACTATTTTGTCTATGTAAGGTCTTCCTGTCATCCAGTAATTTGGATTTTTAACCAAAGTTATCGTGTTGGTCGTTGGATTAAACGAGTCAAGCAAAAACGGACCAGTTCCAACCGGATTTTGATTCGGATAAGTTGCCGGATCGGATAACTTTGACCAGATATGTTCCGGTACTATGAGTTGTCCAAGAAGCGCGTAAAGTAAAGGTGTGTTTGGCTTCGAGAAGGTGAATATCACGTTGTCACCGCTTGCGGAAACGCTTTGAAGATAATTGTCTTTGGCCCACAACGCTCCCAAATCGAGGGCTGGATATTTTTTGATCAGATTAAACGTAAAAGCAACATCATTGGCAGTGAATGGTGTACCATCCGACCATTTAATCCCATTTCTAACCGGAACAGTTAAAGTGAGATTATCATCTGACCATTTGTAAGAGGTGCCAAGCATAGGCGTGAGTTGACCTGTCAGACTGTTGACATAGAAAAGACTTTCATAAATCATGTTTTGCATTTGTAAAGTTTGAGAAGTTGGCAAAAACGGATTAACACTGTTCGTCAATTGCCCCCATGGCATGACGACATTCAAAGTTCCTCCGTAATTAACGCCTGCAGCAAAGATTGTGACTGAAAGAGCCAATGCAAAAATCAAAAACAAACTGACCTTTTTCATAAAACTTCCTCCTTTCAATTCGTGAAAATTATTTCACAACCGCATGAATTTCTTACAATCAATCTTGTACTTAGAACGATTCTCATCGGAGATTTAACGACATCATTGGAATTCATCCTGTCGAGAATCATCTTTGCCGCCATTTTCCCAATGCTGTGCATGGGTTGATGTATGGTCGTTAAAGGTGGTTGAATGTACCTTGACCAAAATGTATCATCAAAACCAACGACGGCAATTTCTTTTCCAACCTTTATCTTCCTTCTTTCGAGTTCTTCTATAACTCCGAGGGCCATTTCGTCGTTGGCGGCGAAAATGGCCGTCGCGCCGTTTTTGAGACAACTCTCGACTGCATTTTTACCACTTTCTTTTGTAAAATCTCCCCGACATACTAAATTGACGTCGAATTTTATGTCATTGTTTTCAAGAGCGGATTTGTATCCGCGAAGCCTTTCAACACTGTCAAAACTTTTCGCCGGTCCTGTTATAAATGCGATTCTTTCGTGTTTGTGGATCTTTATCAAATGTTCTGTCATCGAATAAGCACCGTTAAAATTGTCAACAAGAATTGTGTCTACATTCATTCCATGGATGTCCTCACCAAGGTACACGATCGGTATTTCAAACTTCATAACTTTATCGACGGTTGATTTATTTACTTCCGGATCAAAAATTATCATGCCATCGACCCTTCCTGAACTTATAAGGGAAATGTACATTTCACGGTTTTTTTCCGATGAATTTTCATCGAAAGTCATAAAAATTGTGAAATATCTGTTAGCGCTTAAAACCTCTTCAACTCCCTGAATTACCTCACTGTAAAAAGGTCCTGCCACCGAAGGCAAAACAAGACCTATGATCATGGTCTTCTTTTTACTTAAATTTATGGCCTTAGAATCTGGAACGTAATTATGAATTTTGACAAGTTCAAGAATCTTTGCTTTTTTTTCTTTGGAAATGTAACCGGTACCATTCAAAGCACGCGACACTGTTGATTTAGACACTCCGGCCATTTTAGCGATATCATCTATTGTGGTTTTCAAGGTAAAATCACACTCCCGTATGAAACCGATTCCACACAAAAATAGCATACAATCTCTTTTAAAAAATGTCAAAAGCTATTTTAGAGATTTACAAACCAAATTTAGCCGAAAACGGTTGATTTATGCAAATTGCTTCGTTTATCTCAAGATACCTGCTTTTTTATCCTTTAACCGCACTTGAAATATCAGTTTCAACAAAATACCTTTGGAATGAAAGGAAGATCACAATCATAGGGATGGTCATAAGTAATGATGCGGCCATCATGAGTTGCCAGAAGGTGTAATATGATGTTCTGAAGTAATTCAATCCCATTGCTAACGTGAACATGTTTTTGTTTGATGTAACAATCAAAGGCCAGAAAAAATCGTTCCACATTCCCATGAATGTGTAAATTGCAAGTGTTGCAAATGCCGGCAATGCTACCGGAGAATCTATTTGCCAGAATCTTCTGAATATTCCGGCTCCATCTACCTTTGCCGCTTCATCAAGTTCATCAGGAACTGACATGTAGAATTGTCTCATGAGAAACAAACCGGTAACGGAAGCTATTTTAGGGAAAATAAGGCCTGCATAAGTATTGACGAGATTAAAATTCACAAGCAAATTGTAAACCGGTATGATGGTAACTGGAAATGGCACCATCAAAGTTCCAAGGAGTATGGTGAAAATGATATCTTTCCCTGGAAATTTCAACTTTGCGAATGCGTAACCGGCCATCGCATCAAAGAAAAGGTTTCCGATGGTAACAAAACCAGCATATATAACCGTGTTTAAAATCCATCTCGCATAAGGTGTTACCGTGAAAACTTGATCATAATTTGAAAGCGTTGATGGTGCGCCAAAGACTTCAGGGGGTAATTTGAAAATGTTTATTTCTGGCGGCCATTGCATTATATTTACTCCTGTTGATTTTCCATTTAAAAGATAATTCATAGGGGCAATTGAAACAAGTAATGCCCATATGAAAGGTGTCAAAGATACTATGGCGTAAACTATCAAAATTATGTAGGAAATTTTTCTTGCCAGTTGCCATTTTCTCATTATTCACACCTCAAAAGTAATTTTCTTCTTTGACAAACCGTCTTTGAATTAGCGTCAAAATCATTATAAATGCCAAGAAAAACACCGCTATCGCCGATGCGTATCCCATTTGATTGTAATTAAATGCGTTGACATATATGTACATTGCCGTTGTGTAATTTTGTTGATTTTGTATGAGAAAATATATCTGATCAAAAACCTGCAAAGTTCCTATTAGACCAAGAGTTACAACGTAAGAGATCTGAGGTCTCATGAGAGGCATTATTATTTTCCAGAACCTGGTCCATCCAATTGCGCCATCAAGTTCTGATGCCTCTATCAGATCCCTCGGTATATTTTGAAGCCCTGCGAAAAAAACTATCATGAAATATCCCGCGGTCGTCCATATATTCATAGCCATTACGGCGGGTAAAGCCGTTGAGGTGTTTGAAAGCCAATTTATTGGTGGAATCCCAATGAACCCAAGGATTCTGTTGATAAGCCCCGGCTTTGAATAAAGTAACATGAATAACATCGATATTGCCGCTGAAGAGGTAACCGAAGGGATGTAAAAACTCAATTTAAAGAATTTAATCCCTTTTATTTTTTGGTTAACGGCAACCGCAAGTATAAGTGCAAGAAAAGTTTGAATCGGAGTAACAACAATTGCAAAGAAAACTGAATTCCAAAGTGTTGTCCAGAAAAGGTTATCGTTTATCATATGTGAAAAATTTTGAAAGCCAACCCATGCCGGAATATATCCTGCAAACATATTTTTATCTTTTGTCATATATCTTGAAAATAATTCTGTACCGTTTATTCTTTCGTTGGTCTTCATGGTGACGAAGTCATCGATCAACTTTTTAGAATCGAAGTATTTTTCAATGGTCGATTTTTGAGAAGTATCAATTTTTATTCCCAACTGGGTTTGAATAAAATCAACAGGATCAAATTGAGAGAGTAGATACCGAGTATTAAGATCTTTCATATTGAAAACAAGTAGATATTGTTCAAGTTGATCTTGCAAATTAAAAGTATTTTTATATTCCATCTGCCTTAAAGGATTATAATTTGTAAAACTGTAATAAACAGATGCAACTATGGGATATATTATAAAAGTACCTATAATCGCGATGATTGGAAGTATTAAAAGATAACCGGCAATCCATTCTTTTGCACGCTTCAAATTATCACCTCGAAAGGGGGCATAAAGCCCCCTTGTTCATTGCTGAGAAGCCCAGGTATTCCAGTTGTTAACTATGTAATCGACGGCTTGCTGAGTTGTAACCTTCCCTTGCCAGATGTTGTAAAGTTCATTGTTTATGTTATCAAGTAGTTTGGAAGAATTTCCATTTGCCGTTGGAATAAACCATGCATGACCATAATTGACTTGATCTACGAAAACCTCATCTGCCGGATTGTTAAAAATGTTCTCTGATTGTTGGACAGAAATTCTTGTTGGAATTACGCCGAGTTTCTCTGTGAATACCTTCATGCCATCGTTAAGTAAAAATTCCATGACCTTCCATGCCGCATCTTTATCAGGCGTACTCCTTGACATCGCATAACAAACTGTGTATATCATAGTTGCACGCGCTTTTTCCATGGGCATAACTGTCATCCCAAAGTTTATCTGAGGATAGGTTTCCTTAAGGAAAGAATACGCCCAGGGTCCTTCCATTATCATTGCGACTTTACCGCGTCCGAAAGCATCTCCGTTCCATCCCGCACCTACGTCAGATGGCTGAATTGCGACATGATATTTGTTGTGAAGATCGAAGTAAAATTGGATTGCCCGAATTGCCTGAGGGGATTCGAGTTCAGGTTGCATCTGAGAATTGACAACCTCTCCACCATTCTGGAATATAAATGGCATCACACGATCGAGGGCATTTGGGCTAAGAGAAAGGCCGTAAACTCCATCTTTATGATGATTCAATTTTTGTGCGACGTTAAGCATATCTTGCCATGTCCAGTTATTTGTTGGATATGGAACATTGTACTTGTCAAACAGGGCTTTGTTGTAAAAAAGTGCCAAAGTTGAAAAATCTTTTGGGAATCCGTAGATGTGACCGTTGTATTCAAATGGTTGAAGTAAAGATGTTGCGAAATCTGATACTGGGAAATTGTATTTCTGAACAAAATAATCAAGTGGATATATAGCACCAGATCTTATAAACTGTTGTGCGTAAGATGAATCAAGATAGAAGATATCCGGAGCCGTACCGGCAGAAAGTTCACTTGTTAATTTGACCAGATAATCACCTGGTATAGGTTGGTATTGCAATTCAATCTGACCTGCATATTTTTGATTAAATGCCTTAACTACATTTTCCATTGCCTGCTGTTCAACTGGAGATGAAACCCAGCCGCCAAGAGTTACCACGGTTATGGCAAAAGTCCCGATCGAGAAGATCACTGCCAATCCGATGACCAACAGAAATACTTTGCTTTTCACTTTGATCCCTCCTTTAAAATTTTTGATATTACAAACCCCGCTCCGACTGACCAGAGTTGAGGAGAACAAGCAACAGGATATGGAATTATATTTTTTCCTTTCTTTTGGTTACCTCCAAAAAGTTCTGGCAGGCGCCATTCAAAATATTTTGCAACGTCAAGCAAAGATTTGCCTAACGTTTTTGCTTCCCTTTTGAAATTTTTATCCCACATTCCAATCATTATGATGGAAGTATCATGCGGCCATACAGATCCGTTATGATAAGAAATAGGATTATATGAAATCATTCTTGATGACATCGTTCTTATTCCAAAGCCAGTAAACATATCAGGCTTCATAAGTCTGTCAACGATGAATTTGGATCTTTCGTCGTTGATAATGCCTGTCATGAGGCAATGGCCTGGATTTGAAGTTATCGAATCAACCCGCCTTCCATCTTTATCAAGCGCAAGCGCAAAAAATTTCTCTTTTTCCATCCAAAAATCTTCGTTGAAATTTTTTTTCAAAAGTTCGGCTTTTGATAGATATCTTAACGATCTTTCGCCGTCGTAAAATTGTGAGAGTGTTTGATAAGCCTCATAAAGATAACTTTGAACTTCAACAAGTTTTACCGGTGGTTGTGCCATCCTTCCATCAGAAAACACCATCGAGTCGCCAGAATCTTTCCATCCTTGATTTGAGAGACCATTTGAAGATTTTGATTTGTAGTATAAATATCCACGAGAATCGATATTTTCATCTATATATCGAGCAGAAAGTTCAACGGCATCTTTTAACTCTTCAAAAACAGATTTGCCATATAATTTTGAGTATTTTCCAATTGCCATTAAAAACAGTGGTGTTGCATCGATACTGCCATAATATGTTGAAAATGGGACCTTACCTGAAAGCGCATCTTCCCCAACCCTTATCTCATGAATAATTTTTCCGGGTAGAGCATCTTTTTGATCATCCACAAAATTAGATTGAGTCATGGCAAGCACTTTAAGGATGTTATAAGAGATCTCGGGAAACATATCCATAGTTTGCAATGTAAAAATAAGTGAATCTCTTCCAAAAATCGTTGCAAACCATGGAAGACCTGCCGCAGGGAATTTCCCGTATTTTGTATCGAGTAAAAGCATTTCGAGATCTTCAGTGGACTTTTTCACAAGTCTCATAATTTTTCCTTTAAAATGAGGCATATTCAAATTCACATTTGAATTTACGATGTTATCAAAAAGCATCGTTCCTTTTGTCTGAATTTTAAAATGAACAGAAGGGGTAATTGAAAATTTTACCGAATTTAAAATATGAGGCTTAAGATTAACTTTGTTTGAAATCGATCCGTGAATTTTAGTCTCAATTTGAAGATGTTGACTTTCATATTTTACGGACTCTTTTTGATTTTTTGTTATTTTGTTCTTCTTGTCTTCAAATTTTCCACTTCTTATTTCAAATATATCGTTGAAAGTGTAATCGATTACAAAATTTTCAAAAATACAAATTTCTTTTTTCGAATAGTTAAAAAATTCTGATTTAACAGTGAATTTATCCTTGTCAATGCTATAACGAAGTTTTAAAATTAAATCCATGTCATGCAAACTATCCGGAGATTTGGATATGAACCAAAAGAACACAGAGTTAGTTCTGTATTCCCCAAGACTCAGCAAGTTGAATTTTAAAGATAACCGTGGTACCATCTTGCCGATGATTCTTGTATCCATGAAATACAGTCCACAGGTATTTCCTTCGATAAAACCATTATCTCCAATCAAAGCCATGATATTTCCGGATTTTATAGTGTACATAAGATCATTTCCTAAAAGTTGATGCTCTTTTTACAAGAGAGACACTCAGAATTTGTGATTCGACTTTCTTACCATTCAACATGTTTATTAGAATACTTGCTGCTGTTTTGCCAACATCATGAATTGGTTGTTTTACAGTTGTCAGCGATGGGTTAACCATTGATGCAAGAGGCACATCATCAAAACCAACAATGGGTATATCTTTTCCCACTTTTAAACCTGATTCTTCTATGGCTGCTATGGCACCTGTTGCCATTAGATCGCCCGAAACAAATATTCCATCGAAATCCATCGAAGCCAAAGATTCTCTTGTTATCGCATAACCATTTTCTCTGTCAGAGTTTTTTTCAACATATTTCACGAGTTTCTCATCATAACGGATACCCATATTTTTGTGTGCTTTGATGTATCCGTTAAGTCTAAACCTTGTTGCGGCATGGCCCTTCGGACCGTTTATGAAGAGAATTTTTTTGCACCCAACATCAAAAAGATGCTGAGTTGCCAACATACCACCGCTTTCATTATCGGTATCAACAAAAATATAATCACCGACATCTTTGGGCCTTCCAATTACAACAAAGGGAATTCCACATTTTTTTAGTGAGAAAATTCTCTCATCGCCGTCTTTTACGTCAAAAATTATCATTCCGTCTACAATGCCCTTTTTTGCAACTTCAAGGTATGGATTTATTCCATTTTTTTTGGCAGTTGATATGACGAGATGATAATTGAGATCTGAAAGTACAACGCTCATTCCGTGGATGAATTCCACAAAATAAGGAAAAGATATGAAATAATCGAGATCGTGAGAAATAACTACACCTATCCCATCACTCGAATTCGTTCTCAAACTTTTTGCAGAATGATTAGGAAAATAATTCAATTCTTTTATCGCTTCGAGAACTTTCTTTTCAGTTTCTGGTTTTACATTTCCAAAAGCATTTATAACCCTTGAGACAGTTGCAACGGAAACATTTGCGGTCTTTGCGACGTCTTTGATCTTCACAGTCAATTCACACATCTCCTTTGTGTAATCGATTACATTTTAAAATATTAAAAAAATTTTTTCAAACCTTTTTTAAGCCCTTTTTTACCTATTTATCGTCAAATATCATGATTAAAACTAATTACATTCAAAATCCTCAAATTAACTCAAAATATATTCAATTTACGATGGCAGATTCCGAATGGGCGTTTACCATCGCTACGATTCGAAATCTGAATTTTGTTTGGTATATGATAATCTTTTCTTTCGTGGTAAAATATCTTTGTCATATAAAACAACGATATTTTTTAAAGAGGTGAATTTTTTGAATTTATTTGAAAAATGGAAGATGAAGTGTCCAATTATAAAGTTCATTGAAAGGCACAGAATGAAACACACAAGATTAGTTGTTAAAAGATCGAATAAAGAATGACATGGAGGAAAAGATAATGGCGAAAGAAAGTCTTCAGGACAGTTTTTTAAGTTACCTTCAAAACAACAAAATGGAGGTAAAGATATATCTCACAAATGGAGTTCAGATAAGAGGCATCATAAAAGATTTTGATCCTTTTGTTGTACTTGTAGATTCAGAGGACCAAAAACAAAGCAACATGATATACAAAGCCGCCATAAGTACCATAATACCAAATGAAAAATACATTCCAGAGAAAAAAGAAAGGTGACATGCTTCCACCACTTATAGAAGAGGAAGAATGCTTGTTCAAAAAAGGTTAAAATTTAATCTTCCGGCTTTAGCCGGAAGATTTTTTGGTTTAAGTAAAAGTTGTGAAAGAAATGTGAAAAAATAGAACTCATTCTTTTTTTTAATGTCAAAATTATTGAACGACTAAATTTGTTTTGAAAGGAGTGTTTTTTCATGAAAAAGTTTCTTGTTCTTCTGTTCATACCGTTACTTGTAACAGGAATCTTTGCCGCATCAGCAAGTTCTGCGCAGCCTTCTGTTGGAGGTTTACTTTCTATGAATGCACTGCTTGTGGGATCTCAAACCGTTCAACTTCAGGTCCAAATTGGGATGCTTAAAGTCTTCAACGCCATGAAACTCACATCTGCACAGGCATCTGCTCTTGAAAGTTACCTCAAAGATTTTAAAACGCAGGTGAACGCACTTCAGGATCAAAGAATAAAAGCACTTAAAACTTTGAGGAAGGCGCTTGTCACAAATGACAGTACAAGCATAAAGACGGCAAATCTTGAAGTTGCAAAACTGAACTCTCGATACGCGAAATTAACTGAGAATTTGATAACCAACATCAAATCAACGATAACCCTCGAGCAGTTGTCTTTGCTTCAGAATTATTTTCAGCAATCAGCAATGCATATGCAACGAAAGTTTCTTGGACCTAAAGCGAGGAATGAAATTGGAAAGGCTTTGCCAAACAGAAATTTCAATTTTAACGTTACCGTAAACCCTCAAGAGATGTACAACATGATGAATCTTTTCCAGAATTTTGGGAAAAATGCCAGAATGCAAATGTTGAGATCACCTGACTTGATATACGCAGCTGTCAATTTCCCGATTTACGATCTTGTTATAAACACGCTTCAACTTAAAGCGCAGTAAAACTCATCCCCTTCAGAAGGAAAATGCGTGTGGCATTTGTCACACGCATTTGTGACATACTCCCACCACTTATAGAAGTGGGGGCTTCTCGCTCAATAGCACCTCTGCGCTAAGTATCAACGAGCTATCCCCGTGTGCCCCACGGTTCTCAAATTCATGACTAATCATGATACTGAATATATTTTAGCACCGTAGAAAGAAGATGAATTGCTTAAAAAGGGTTAAAAGGAGGCAACATGAAAAGATTTTTGATATTGATTTTATTCGTGATCCCAGTTTACGCATTTTCGATGACTCTGCCACAACTTTTCCAAAACGCACAGGCAAGCAACACGACATTTGCGATAGCGAACATCATGCTAAAACAGGCAAGCATGACATATCAGATGAACATGATTCAATCTTCAGTTCCTGTCATCAATCAAGGCGGACAGATATCGGCTCAAATTGCATACACATCGAGCCTTCAGACCTATCAAAATGATATCAAAAGTTATTACTCCAACGTTGTAAATGCTGCATTTGGAGTGAAAATAGCGAGCATAAATGTCGAGTTTGCACAGATGAATTTAGACGTTGCAACAATGAATTATGCAAGTACTTTAGCACTTTTTCAAAAAACAATGGCATCGACCACCGCTTTACAACAGGCATCTGTTACAGTTGCAACGGATCAAAATAGCCTCAAGAACGCTGTATGGAATTACAATTTTGACCTTTCTAATTTTCAAAACGTAACAGGATCAAAATGGCAAGAAGTCACATTTTCCGTTCCAGATCTTTCAAAGATACCCCAAAATATGACAACATGGACAAACAACGATTTAAATCTAAAACTTGCAAATCTTAACCTTCAAAACGCGCAGTACAATTTGAACACAACGCCGTCGAATTCATCACAATACACAATTGAAATGGCAAAAATGGCAGTTCAGCAGAGTACTCTTAATCAAAGTAGTGCACTTCTGTCGTCACAAAACAACTATTCGTCATCGATTCAAAAACTTGAGTACGATTATCAAAGCGTTTTAAATGCAAAAGCAAATCTTGATATTTCAACGAACAACCTTGTTTTTTACACTAATGAATACAATTCAGGACTTATATCTACGGTAAACTATCTCAGTCAATATAAGATACCTTATCTTAACGCTCAACTCTCTTACTACAATTCTCTTGAAACTTACTGGAGCGATCTCGTGCCTTACATGGTTTCAATTGGGTTGAAGCCGGAGGTGGCATTGCGGTGATGAAATACCTTTTGATACCTCTACTCGTTTTGCCTGTGATGATCTTTGCTTCATCAAATTCATTTTTGGATCTTTACAATTCCGGTTTAAACCAGAATCCAACCTATCAAAGTGCAAATATCAATTTTCTACAGGCACAAAATAATTTGAATTCACTTACATCTTTTTTTGTACCTACACTAAGCCTAACAACGCCGTCCGTTGGACTGACTTTTAACGCAACTGGCTTAGAAAATTCAACATCTTTTTTGGATATAAATCTTGGTATATTGAATTTGTACTCAACTACAATTGGATTTTCTTTGCCTCTTAACGTTAGCAACATGAGTTTTCAAACTCCAGAATTCAGCGTCTCAAGAAGTCTCATCGTTGAAGATCAAGCAGACATAATGTATGCAAAATATGCATATTCAAACGCATTATGGTCTATACAGAACACAAAATGGTCGTACCTTACGACACTCGTTCAAAATGTATTCAACTGGTATTACTACGATCAAATGGCCAATCTTTATACGCAACAGGTTAACGCGCTTAAAAATGTTTACAATTCCATAAATCCTGAAAATTACACCCAGCAAAACGCGGCTTACCAACAATTACTTTCATCCCAATCCGCTCTTGCAAATTATCAAAATTCTTTGCAGACCATTCAGCCACTCCCAAACTTCACTCCATATTCGACACAACTTTACCAAGATACCATAACCTTTGTCTCTTCGATAACATCTGATTTTTCAACCGATATAAACGTAAACAACGTTATATCAAACAGAAATGACGTAAAAGCACTTCAATATCAATATCAGGCCTATCAGGCACAAGGAAATTTGTGGTTTTTACCTTTTATTCCAAATCCCACCATCACCTTTGCCGTGCCCTTGAATAACATTTCAAAATGGTCGATATCTTTAAGTCTTAATTTTTCATTGCTTAACGGTGGATCAAACGTAATTCAGTCTCAGCAAAGGTTGACAAATGTGCAGATCGGTCAGGAAGAACTTCAAAATGCCACAACTACGGATATCTTATCTCTGGACGGCTTGATTTTAAAGCAAAGATCTCTTCAAATAAGTCTAACGACTGCCCAAAACAACGTGCGAACAGCGTTGCAGGCATTTCAAACGGCTGGAGCACTTTACAAAGAAGGACTTGAAAATCAAGATAATTACGCACTTGCCAATTTAAGTTATCAGGAATCGTTGTTAAACGAACAGCAAGTGCAACAGCAAATACTTTTAAATGAAATTCAAATAATGCAAATGGAAGGAATCTCCTTTGGAGGTGAAGGAATTTGAAAAAATGGATTGTCATTATAGTCATAATAGCGATTGTCGTTGTTGGAGTTGGTGTATGGTACTTTGGATTTAGAAAACCTGCCGCGAGTGCAGCCTCAAGTGCAAATCCAGATCTTGCCGTTGTAAATGGAGCCCATGTCTTATACACCGTGAGTGCGACAAGTATAGGAAATTATTTGCCACTTGTAGGCGCTGTTACAGGCAACACTTACAACATAGGACCGTACATTTCCGGACAGATAACGAATGTCTACGTTTGGCAAGGTCAACTTGTGGGCATGAATCAGCCTCTTGCAAAACTGAATTCAACTCAATACCAACTTAATTACATTCAGGCTTTAAACAATTATTACAATGCACTTTTAAGTCAGGATGCGTCTTCTGTTATACAACAATACAAACTGGCATTGCAACTTGCTAAGGAAAATTTAAATTACACGACGATCACCTCTCCAGCCACAGGATTTATCGAGCATTTGAACGTCGCAACGGGTGATTTTGTGAATGCTCAGACATCATCTTCAAATTTGATAACCATAATACAAAATACAGGCATGTGGGTAACTGCCGATGTTAACGAGGTGGATCTTGCCGACATCAAAGTCGGTCAGACCGCTTTGATAACCTTTACGCAACTCAACAATTTGACGTTAAAAGGAAAAGTTTCTTTTGTTCAACCATTTGCAACGACTCAAAGCGGTTTAACGGTGATACCTATAAACATAACCTTCGATCAGGATCCTCTAAAATACGGCGTTATTTATGGTCTTGATTGTAACATAAATCTTCTGCTCGGAACTTCAAAGGGAGTTTTGATTCCATATCAAGCTGTTTTCACGGGATCAAACGGTCAGAAATATGTGCTCTTGCAAACATCTTCAGGATATCAAAGATCTCCTGTCACACTTGGAAGTCAAAGCGGAATGATGGTTCAGGTTACGAGCGGAGTTAAAGATGGTGATGTGCTTATAATGAAAGTGCCTTCTGAATTTCAGCAAACGGGTAACGCATTTCGTGGCGTATTTAGAGGTAGACGATAAAGCATGGCCCTTTTAGAGTTGAGAAATGTTAAAAAAATATACGATATGGGGCGAGATATACAGGTAGAGGCTTTAAAGGGCGTATCTTTTTCCATAGAAGAAGGATCTTACACCGCGATAATGGGTCATTCCGGAAGTGGTAAATCGACTTTGTTGCAGATAATGGGATGTCTTGACAGGGCAACTGACGGTGATATCATAATAAACGGTACGGCTGTCAAGAACATGAATGATTTTCAACTCGCAAGATTCAGAAACAAAACAATAGGCTTTGTCTTTCAAAGTTTTAATCTCATAGGTAATCTTAGCGCGCTTGAAAATATCGAACTGCCGATGATATACGCTGGCGTTCCAAGAGCAGAAAGGCGAAAAAAATCTATGGAACTTTTAAAAACAGTTGGACTCGAGGAACCGGCAGAAAGAGGACATCACAGGCCAAACCAACTTTCAGGCGGTCAGCAACAAAGGGTGGCGATAGCGCGGGCGCTCGCGAATGATCCGGCCGTCATCCTTGCCGATGAACCTACCGGCAACCTCGCAGTCAATCAGTGGAGAAGGATCCTCGATATATTCAAGAAATTAAACGAATCTGGAAAGACGATCATAATAGTCACCCACGATCCTCTTGTAGGTGAAGAAGCCACCCGTACGATAATTTTAGAGGATGGAAGCATAGTAAACGACGAGAGGATAAGGTGATCTTATGGAAATTTTGATGGAGGCTTTCAGATCTCTTGGAAAAGATAAGGTAAGAACCTTCCTTTCGATGCTTGGAATAGTCATCGGTGTTATAGCGGTTATAATTGCAATTGCCATAGGAGCGGGTACAACACAAAATGTTACTGCAAGAATTTCTTCTTTGGGATCGAATGTCATAATAGTAACACCTGGATTTTCCGGAGGTTTTGGTGGAAGAGCAGCATCCGTATTGACAAGTGTACTCCAAGAAACGGATGTTCAAAATATCCAAAACATGGCTCCAGACGTTGGAACCGTAACGCCGATACTCCAAAAAAGTTTTAACATCCTGTATCAAGCCACGAATACCGTGGCCACCGTATTTGGAGCCTATCCGGATGCATTCTCGATTCTTGACCTTCCACTTCTGTCAGGAAGACTCATAACCCAACAGGATGAGCAAAATTACGCCAACGTTGCAGTCATAGGCAACACGATAGCGACAACGCTTTTCGGGAATCAAGATCCTGTTGGACAAACAGTTTACGTTACGGCAGGAAATATTAAGGTCGCTTTTACCATAATAGGGGAATTGCAGGAGACTGGAGGCAAACTCACTTTTAATCCGGATAACATGCTTATGATTCCATACACAACGGCTTCGGCAAGATTAATCCAACTTAATGGAGGCGTATCGCAAATACTTGCATCCGCAAAATCTGCGAATACCGCATTAGACGCGGTATCTGAGATCAACAACATCCTTTACATGAGACTTCAAAATTCCAATCAGTACCGTATCATAAGTCAAAATCAGATTTTGTCAACTATTAGTCAGACAACAGACGTTTTAACATTGTTGCTTGCTTCTATAGCAGCCATTTCAATGATAGTCGGTGGTATAGGAATAATGAACATCATGCTCGTATCGGTTACCGAAAGGACGAAAGAGATTGGTGTCAAAATGGCTATGGGAGCGACAAGAAGAAGAATTTTGGGAGAATTTCTTGTGGAAAGTATGTTTATAACGATAGTTGCCGGAGCAATAGGGGTGGGTTTTAGTTTCCTCATTGCCATGATAGTGACATATCTTGCCAGTGGATTGGGACTTACGGTAATCATCACGTGGCCAAGTATAGCGCTTTCATTTGGAGTATCAGTTGCCATAGGTTTGTTCTTCGGATTGTATCCGGCTTACATGGCGTCTAAAAAGAGTCCTGTTGAAGCGCTAAGGTACGAATGAGTTTTTACGATCAATCGCAGTCTGACATCTGTCAGACTGCGATTGATCGTGGTATAATCAAAGAGATCGCGTCATGTCTGGAGGTGATACTTTGGATTATAGACGTGAGTCGCAAAGAATATCTGAAATATCTGAAGGTGCAATTCTTGGTGGTTTAACGGCTCTGATTTATACCATGCAATTGATCGCGGGAATTGGCACGGTCGTAAGTTATTTAAGCCTTATACCTCTCGTTTATGCGGGAGAACGATCATTTTCAGAATGGATAAAAGTTATCGTTGTCTCGACTATTTTTGTTTTTGCCTTCAATGACCTAGGAGGGGCTTTGTTTTTTGTGCTTTTCATTGTTCCGCTGTCGTTGTCTTTGATCTTAAGGTTTAACAATCAGTCTCTTTCTATATCTTCA
This sequence comes from bacterium, assembly GCA_021800445.1. Taxonomy (GTDB): domain Bacteria; phylum Thermotogota; class Thermotogae; order Mesoaciditogales; family Mesoaciditogaceae; genus Athalassotoga. The sequence continues at coordinate 25,275 of JAJYYZ010000006.1, forward strand.
AGCCCGATCTTTGTCGCAATTGTCTTAATTCTTTCCAGATTTCCGTGGATAGTTGGATTTACGATTTCCAGATATCTTAACGATTTTTGGGCTAATTTCTGGGTTATATTTGCTTTTATATTTGTAACTCTCACGGTGGAGATTTTTTCAAGATTTATACATAACATAATAGAAAAATTCGAGGTTAAGTCCAACGAAAATCCTAAAATTCCAGACGTGATTCTCTTATTTCTCGACACAGTTATCATAATTACGGTTTATGGTCTTTCACTTCCATTTGTTTTCACCGTTTCAACTATTTTTTTGACGTTTTTATTTGAATTGACATATACAGCAATCAAAAAGGAAAGTATTCGCGTGGCCGGCAAAATATTAGAATACATAGTTAGCATCATAAAACATGTATACTAAAAAAATTTAACCTTTTTTGAGCGAGAATTCCCCCATTTCTATAAGTGGTGAAAACATGTCATATTCTGAATCTTTGCTCTGTCAGATCTCTCCGTGATGGTAAATAAATGTTCGGCTTTGAAGTAAGTTTGGTATATGTATTTATGATTTATGATGGATGTTTTTATAATTACATTCATGACTTTTATTGCATTCACGATTCATAAAGAATAATCTTTGAATAATTGTTGGTAAAATGATTGTAAATTTTTGTAGCAAAATCTTGATTTTTTCAATTTTCAGATCACGCAATCCATTATGTAGCAAGTTTTCCCAGCATTTCGCTCTAAAATCACCACATTTTTACTTTTGGACACCCTTGGGTATGATCATACCCACCCCCGTCTTACCCCCCTAAAAAACGCGATCTTGGAAGTCACAATTTTCCTTATTTTATTGTGAATTTACGTTTAAAGATGCGCTCCAGCATCGGCTGCGGGATGACATTGTTTTGTTTTTTACCTGCTATTGGCCATTATACATTTCACTTTTAAAAAAGATTTAGTATATAATATCTTTGTATTTGTTGAAGGGCATGTGATTTTTTTGAACGATATTGAAGTTAAAAATTTAAAGAAGAAGTTCGGCGATCTTGATGTTCTTAAAGATATTTCCATCGAAATAAAAAGTGGTGAATTTCTTGCAATACTTGGCCCAAATGGGGCGGGAAAGTCAACACTTTTGAAAATAATGACGACACTTTTAAAGCACTACGAAGGAAAAGTTGAAATTTGTGGATACGATATAGAAAAATATCCCAAAAAGGTTAGAGAGCAGATAGGTGTCGTTTCTGAGAGTTTCATCCTCTACGATAGGCTAACGGCTATGGAAAATATGATTTTCTTTGGAGAATTGTATCATTTATCAAGAAAAACAGCGCTAAAAAGAGCCGAAAAATTTTTGAAAGATGTCGAAATGTGGGAATGGAGAAATAAAAAAGTAGGCAAGTTTTCCTTCGGCATGAAGCAAAGGGTCAACATCGTACGTGCTTTGATGAACGATCCAAAGGTTATATTTCTCGATGAACCAACGGCTTCACTCGACATAAAAAGTGCTCTAACCGTTAAGAAACTTTTGAAAGAGATTAACGCTTCAAACAAGACTATTGTATTTACAACTCATATTCTCAGCGAAGTTGAAGAATTAGCGACAAAAATAGCGATCCTTAATCTTGGGCAACTTGTTGCTTTTGGAGCACCTGATGAACTTTCCATCATGGCAGAAGATCAAAAAGATCTTATCGTTGAAATAGAGAAAAATGATTCAAAAGATTACAAGGCTTTTTTCGATAAAAGTGGAATTAAACTTGATATGACGGGAAACACGATGAAATTTTTCTATTCGGACGGGAATGAACTTGAAAAGATAATAAAACTCATCTCCGAATCTAAAATTCCGGTTAGATCCATAAACTCTTCGGACAAAAATTTTGACAGAATATTCTTAAAATTGACGGATAAAGGCAGGGATAAAAATTGACAAGGGAAGAAGATGTTACAAAAAAGATAGAAAAAGTGAGATCATACATACATTCACGGGGTAAAAAAGGAGCGGTGATTTCGTCAATTGAAAACTTCGCGTGGTTAACATCTGGAGCGCGATCTTACATAGCTTTAACCGATTCAACGGGTTCCGCGTGGTTGCTTGTTACGGCTGATGATACTTACGTGATCACAAAGAATATAGAGGCAGCAAGATTGAAAAAAGAGGAACTGCCGGGCAATTTAAAAGTTATAGAATTTGAATGGTTTTCAGATCCCAACGGTGCAATTAGAAAAATTTTAGATGATCAAAACATACTCTTCGAAGCGGATCCGCAATTTGCCGAATTTTTGATCAATTCAAGGATAAAATTAAGTGAATATGAAATTCAGAGATATGCTGAGGTTGGCAGGAAAAGCGCTATCGCACTTGAAAGTGCTATGAAAAAGGTCACACCGCAGATGACAGAACTCCAGGGGAAAGGCCTTATAGAACAAGCACTTGCAAATGAAGGCCTCGATTCTTTACTTGTGCTTGTTTTTGGTGATGAGAGCAGGACTACTTACCGGCATAATCTTCCGAGGAATGTGAAAATCGGAAAAAGATGTTTTGGGTCAATATGCGCAAAAATGTATGGTTTAATAATTTCTTCGACGAGAACGATCGAATTCGAAAGGGACGAAAAATTCGAAAAACAATACATGGTAAACATGCAAGTTGAAAGTGAAATTTTGGATGCAACGTACAGATCAAATTCGATTGGACAGGTTTTCTTTGAAATAGAGAAATCTTATTCTTCTCATGGTTATCCAGATGAATGGAGATTGCATCATCAAGGAGGAGTCGCAGGATATAAAACGCGTGAAATTGTTGCGACACCTCACATGACATTTGAGATATCAAACGGAATGTCTTTTGCGTGGAATCCGACCATAACGGGGACAAAATTGGAAGATACTTACGTAAGAACAGAATCAGGAATGAAACTTCTCAGTGTGGATGAAAACACCACATGGCCTTATCAAGATGTGCAAATAAATGGAAGAAATTACAAAAGATCTCAAATATTAAAACTTTGATTGAAAAAAAACAGGCTCTCAATTGAGAGCCTGTTTTCTAAAATTCCTTCATTGCTTCATCAACGCTTTTACCTTCTACCGTTATATCATAAATTGCGTTACACATCTTTATGGCTTCGTCAAGAGATTTTTGGTGAATATTTCTTCCCGTCGCATTTCCGGATGCCCCACTTATGAAGATTTGATCGTGAAGTCTTTGAAGAAATGCTTTGATATCTATACTTGGACCTCCTGCACACAAAACCTTTGTCCTGCCGGCGGCCATAACCGCTTCTTTGAACAATTCTGCTATATTTCCTCCATCTTTAACTTCTGGATAATTGACTTTGGCAAAATCACTTCCAAGAGTTGCCACTATACCTGTCGCTCCTGCCACAAGATGGGGATCGAGTTCATCTGTTACGGATATTCCGCGTGGATATGCCCATATGACGGTTACAAGACCATTTTCATGAGCCTTGTACACAATCTGGGCTGCTTGCCTTAAAATATCTCCTTCATATTTACTGCCAGGGTATATCGTGTATCCAACGGCTAATATCTTTAATCCCGTTTCTTTTTTGAATTTAACAACCTGATCGACATCTATCCATTGATTGCTAAAGGGATCCATTTGATCCGTTTTAACGATGTTTGTCTTCGAATTCAACTTCACAAGATACGGGACTTCCATGTAATCCATTCCGTATCTGGCTATCAGACCGAGTTGTGTTGCGAAAACTCCAATTTTAGCCTTACTGGCAATTTTAAAAAGATGTTCTGGATCCGCGTCGTCTATGGATATACCTTTGCCATAGAAATCTTTGTTTAGATGCTCAACCTTTTGATCTCCGGCAAAAAGCATCAATCTGCCAACGCCATGTGTCATTTCTTCGTAATTTTTGGTGTATTCTATACGTTTATTTTTCGGAACATCAAGAGGAACTTTGATTTCCATACCTGATCACTCCTTTCATAAAATTATATAACAATTCGGCCTTAAAAGCCGAATGTTTATTTACCGTCACAGAGGACAGAATACCCTTGAAACGGCTTCCGCAGCGCAGCGAAGGCCAGATATTGAGGGGTCTAGCATATACTTAAACATTTTCAAAGTATTCTCTTATTTCCCAATCTGTAACTGCCGTAGAAAATTTCTTCCATTCCGTTTCTTTCATCCTCAAAAAGATTTCAAAGGCTTTTTCTCCAAGGGTTTCTGCTACTAACTTATCCTTTTTCGAAAGTTCGAGTGCTTCAATAAGATTTGAAGGAAGAGATTTTATCTTATTTTCTGTTTTTTCTGAATCACTCATTTTGAATATATTTTGATTTATCGGCTTTGAAGGTATAAGATTTCTTTTTAAGCCATCAAGTCCGGAGGCGAGAATGACGGCAAAAGCCAAATAAGCGTTGCACGAAGAATCAGGACTTCTGTACTCAAGCCTTGTTCTTTCACCTCTTGCCTGAGGAATTCTTACGAGTGCGGATCTGTTGCTCACCGCCCACGCAACATTTACGGGTGCTTCATAGCCGGGGACAAGTCTTTTGTAAGAATTAACGGTTGGATTTGTTATGGCCGTTATAGCCCTTGAATGTTCAAGAAGACCTGCGACAAAATGTGTAAAAGTTTCGCTTAACTGGTATTCCCCGTTTGGATCGTAAAAAGCATTTTGTCCGTCTTTAAAGAGACTTATATGTACATGCATTCCAGAACCATTTATACCTTCTATGGGCTTTGGCATAAAAGTTGCACGTAACCCATTTTTTATCGCTATTGTTTTAACTGCAAGTTTAAATGTTTGAACCCTATCCGCAGTTGTTAAAATATCCGCATATCTGAAATCTATTTCATGTTGTGAAGGAGAAACTTCATGATGATCCGCTTCAACCTGAAATCCCATTTCTTCAAGCGTTTGAACTATTTCACGTCTTGCAAGTTCGCTTCTGCTTAGAGGCAACATATCAAAATAACTTCCGGAATCGACAAAAATATTCTTAAGATTAAGCCCGTCTCCTTCGAAGATGAAAAATTCTGGTTCCGGTCCGGCATGGGCATCAAAACCCATTTGACGTGCCTGATCGACGACCTTTTTTAGAATGTACCTTGGAGATTCTTCACAATTACTTCCATCTGGCTCCATGACATCGCATATGATCCTTGCCGCTTTTGAATCTTCCCATGGAATTAAAGTAAAAGTTGATAAATCCGGTTTCAGATACATGTCTGATTCGTTTATTCTCGCAAAACCTTCGATGGAAGAACCATCAAACATTACCTTGTTATCGAGCACACGGTTGATATCCGAAGTGGGAACGCTTACCTGCTTTAGCGTACCATCCAAATCCGTAAATTGAAGTCTCACGATCTTTACATTTTTTTCTTTGATGATTTTAAGTAATTCTTCTTTCATCCGCATACCTCCTATACAAAAATTAAGGCCGGTGATTCTATCTCACCGGCCTCTTGGGAATTTCTTTTATCAAAAATCAACCCCATCGACCAGTGTCGATCGGATTATTATTGTTATTTGTCTTAAAAAAAATGAACATGCTTTGCCTCCAAAAATCCTTTTGGAAAATCATAGCACAAAAAACTTATGTTGTCAATACGCACGCACAGACGTACCTAAAATTCTTTAAGAAAATGTAAACAGTTATACTGAATTCACTTTAAAAGTCGAATGCTTATTTACCGAAACGGAAAACATGATGCCGAGAGGTGGCTTTTTCAAAAAAACTACCCTCTGCTGCGGTTAACTACTCCCTATAGACGAGGGGGTCTTCTTTGAAAGAAATAGATAAATAGACATTCAACTTGATATATATCACAAAGGCCGTTTTTGTGATATCATACTTTATGTGTAAATTCGATCGGGAGGAAGTGTAAACGTTGTTAGACTTGAAATCTTACATAAGGGACATTCAGAATTTTCCGAAGGATGGAGTCGCATTTAAAGATATAACGCCACTTTTAAAGAGTCCAGAAGCTTTTGCCTTTGCGATTGAAGAAATGTCAAAAATTGTCGCCGAATGGAGTCCAAATAAAATTGTCGCGGCTGAAGCAAGAGGATTCATCTTCGCGGCGCCCATAGCGTATAATCTAAAGGTTGGATTTGTTCCGATAAGGAAACCCGGTAAATTACCTTACTTTACGGTAAACGAAGAATATTACCTCGAATACGCCAAAGCAAAGATCGAAATGCACGTTGATGCCATCGATCCGAATGAAAAAGTTGTCATAATAGATGATATACTTGCAACAGGCGGAACCTCGCTTGCTATGGCACATCTTGTTGAGAAATTGGGAGGCATCGTTTGCGGTATGGCTTTTCTTGGCGAACTCTCTTTCCTTGAACCAAGAAAAAATCTTAGAAATTACGATGTTAAAAGTCTTTTGACATATTGAAAGGAGGAATTGATTTTGAAATTCGACTTCACCAACGCTCTTGGTGAGAATTTGCTTGATGGCATAAAATACGAAGGCATAAAAGGTATTACGGGTAGGTTGCATGCTTTTTTGGAAAATTTTAGGCAAAATCCTCCAGGCTTTGTAAAGGTTTTTAAAGATTCTTCGCATCTTGAACAAATTCTCAAGGTAGCAGATAAATGCAAAAAATTTGAGAATTTCGTGCTCGTCGGTATAGGTGGATCGGCTTTAGGCAATCAGGCTGTCTTTGGCGCATTGTTTCATCCTATGTGGAACAGTTTGCCAAAGAATAAAAGAAATGGATTTCCAAGATTTTTTGTGATGGATAACGTTGATCCGGAACACATAGCATCAATTTTGGATATCGTAGATCCAGCCGAAAGCGTCTTTAACATCGTCAGCAAATCTGGTTCAACCTCTGAAACTATGGCGAATTATCTCGTCGTAAGAGGTATCCTTGAGGCGCGCGGTCTTGATCCACGGGAACACCTTGTTTTCACGACAGATCCAAATGAAGGCGTGCTGAGAAAAATTTCAATAGACGAAAATATTCCGGCACTTGAGGTGCCTTCAAATGTTGGCGGAAGATTCAGCGTCTTAACCGCCGTTGGCCTTTTGAGTGGGGCCTCAACGGGCGTTGACGTAAAAAAAATGCTTGATGGTGCACAGGAAGAAGTTGACAGATTTAAAAACGAGGATGATACCTTCAAAAACCCTGTATTGCTTAATGCGGCAATTCATTACCTTTATTCCCGCGGTGGCAAATCCATTTCCGTCATGATGCCTTATTCCAACGCACTTTACACGCTTGCGGATTGGTACAGGCAGTTATGGGCAGAATCACTTGGAAAAGAAAAGTCTTTGACTGGAGAAACAGTTAATGCCGGACAAACTCCTATAAAATCTCTTGGAACGATAGATCAACACTCACAGGTTCAACTTTACATGGAAGGACCAAATGACAAAGTTATAACTTTTTTGCGAGTAGAGTCATTCAGAAGAAATTTGAAAATTCCTGTCGTTCATCAGGATAGAAAAGAACTTTCTTATCTTTGCAACAACGAAATGAAAGATCTCATAAATTATGAGCAAGAGGCAACCTCTCTTGCACTTTTAGAACATGGAAGACCAAATCTCACCATTTCCTTCGATTCAATAAATGAAACTGAAATTGGAAGATTTTTTGGCTATTACGAATTGCTTGTGACTGCCATGGGCTTTCTTTACAACATAAACACTTTCGATCAACCCGGAGTAGAACTTGGAAAACAAAACACTTACGCTCTGATGAACAGAAAAGGTTACGAAGCACAAAAACAACACATTGAGGATGTAAAGAAAAACTTGAAAATATTCAAAATTTAAGGAGATGAGATATCTTGATAGTCTGGAAGTTCAAGGGAGGAATCCATCCACCAACGAAAAAATTGGCAAAAGATTCCAAAATTGAGAAGATGGAGTCATCAAAACGTTTTTATCTCTTTCTTGCCCAGAATTCCGGTAATCCTCCAAAGTTGATCGTTCAAGCAGGAAGTGAGGTTAAAACCGGCCAGCGAATTGCCGATGCCGATGGTTTTGTTTCCGTCCCGCTCCATTCTCCGGTTACCGGAAAGGTTGTGGAAATAAAGAAAGAAAAACATCCCGTTACTGGAAGACCAGCGGATATGGTTGTGATAGAAAAAACCAAAGCAGATGAATGGATCAAACTCGATCCTGTAAAGCCATACACCGATTACACGCCTGATGAGATCAAGAAACGTGTCGTCGAAGCAGGCATAGTTGGACTTGGTGGTGCGACCTTCCCAACCCATGTTAAACTTGCTCCTTCCAAAAAAGTTGATACCGTTATTTTAAATGGAGCGGAATGTGAGCCTTATCTTACGATAGATCATCGCATGATGGTCGAGTATGCCGATGAAATCTGTAAAGGTGGGGTTGCAATAGCAAAGGCCATTGGGGCAACGAAGATATTCGCAGGCATAGAAGAAAATAAACCTGATGCCATAGAGGCAATGAAAAAGGCTGGGAATCCGATGGGGATAGAAATCGTTGTGCTTCCGACGAAATATCCTCAGGGATCTGAAAAGCATCTCATATACGCGATAACAAAAAAAGAGGTACCATCAGGTGGGCTGCCGATGGATGTGGGTGTTGTCGTGGATAACGTTTCCACAGCAAGGGCCATTTACAGGGCACTTGAATACGGCGAGCCTTTGATAGAAAGAGGCCTAACTATAACGGGAGAAGGCGTTAAAGCGTCTAAAAATGTTTTTGCAAGAATAGGCACTCCTCTGTCAGATCTCGTGAATTATGCTTCTCCAACCGAAGATGCACAAAGAGTTATACTTGGAGGGCCTATGACCGGTGTGGCAGTTGATTCGCTTGATATTGGCATATCCAAAGGTACCTCCGGCATAACCGTTTTACCCGAAATGATTGTGAAAAAAGCCTCAGAGACAAATTGCATAAGATGTTACAGGTGCGTTGACGCATGTCCAACGAACCTTGAACCTTACTTGCTTTACAAGCAATTCAAGAAGAAAATGTTCAACGAAATGAAGGAAACACATCTTATGGATTGCATAGAATGCGGATCATGTGCCTACGTGTGTCCTGCCAACATAGATCATGTCAAGGCTTTCAAGACGGCAAAACTCGTCGTCAGAACATTGGGGAGGCGATGATCGAATGAAACTTTTGACAGGGCCGGCTCCTCACATCCACGATAATATATCGACAAGAAGGATAATGCTGGATGTGTTGATAGCTCTAACCCCAGCAGCCATCTTGGCAGTTTTGATGTGGGGATGGTACATGCTGCTTTTGGAAATCGGATCTATGGCTTTTGCAGAATTTTTGGAACTTTTTGTGATGAGGGTTTTCAGAAAGAAAAAAGATTTTGTTCCGGATCTTTCGGCTTCGGTTACTGCGCTTTTGCTTGTTTTCAACGTACCGGCTGGAATATCATGGTGGACAATGGCCACGGGTATTCTTGTTGCGATAATAATAGGTAAAGAGATATTCGGAGGCATTGGTAACAACCCGTTCAATCCAGCACTGGTTGGACGTCTTTTCATGTACATCTCCTTTCCGGTCGCCATGATAACATGGCCTGAAGTCAACTGGCTTCACTTCTGGGCACCGGCATACGATGTGGCGACAACGGCAACTCCTTTGGGAGAAGCAAAATTGCACGGCGTTGCGGCTGCAACTCAACTTTTTCATGGCTTGACCTGGACTTCATTTCTTGGAATAATTCCTGGATCTGCAGGTGAAACAAGTGCTTTGCTTTTGATAATAGGTTTCCTTTATTTATGGTGGAGAAAGGTGGTATCTTACGAAATACCCGTGGCATACATAGGAACGACATTTGTGCTATCGGCTATTTTCTGGATGGCCAATCCTTCCGCTTATTACGATCCTTTAACTTCGATAATGGTTGGTGGTTTAATGTTAGGTGCTCTCTTTATGGCGACAGATCCGGTCACAAGCCCTGTTACATCACGTGGAAAGTGGATTTTCGGAATAGGGGCAGGTGTTATAACTGTACTTATAAGATACATAGGTGCATATCCGGAAGGTGTCAATTTTGCCATAATTCTTATGAATGCACTTGTGCCATTCATAAACCAGTTCACCAAAAGAAGAGTTTTTGGGGCGGTGAAAGAAAATGGCTAATCACGTCAAGATCGCTTTAATTTTGACTGTTGTAATGGTTGTAATAGGAGTCATACTTGCCGGCGTTTACCTTATGACATACACTCCTATTGCCAAGGCCGACCTGAACGCCAAGTTTAAGGCTATAAAGTTTGTTCTTACAGATCAAACGACCGGCCAACTGCTTGTGAATCAGGATCAGATTCCTGAAACTATGGCCGAACTTAACGCTAAAATATGGAAATCAAATTCTTCCGGCGTGCTTTACTCTAACACAAAATTACCGGGGTACGTACTTTCTCCCGCTTACATTTTCAAAGGAAAGAACGGAAGCAATATCTATATCTTAACAGGTTACGGTATAGGATTTGGTGGGAGAGTTGTAACTGTGGCATCTTTTATTCAGCAAAAAAACGGAGGATTTCTTGAAAGTGCCATAGATGTGATAGATTATTCAACTGAAACACCGGGCCTTGGCGCAAAGATAAACGATCCGGATGTCAGAAGCAGATTTTTTGATATACCAAATTCAGGTCTCAAAGATGGTGTAAAGGTAAACAAAGATGCAGATATTTTTCCGTTGCCATCAAATTACGAATCTGAAATTCCCACTTACAAAAAAGAAGGAATTGTAGTTACAAGCGACGTTATGACCGGAGCGACGATAACTCCGCGTGCTGTCGCAAATACATTGAATGCCATGTATGAATTCCTTGAAAGGGAGGTAAAGTGATGGCTAATCAAAATGGCGAAACGAGTTTATCCGTATTAACATCTGGATGGATAAAGCAAAATCCCACCTTCGTTCAGGTGCTTGGTCTTTGTCCTGTGCTTGCCGTTTCAACGAACGCTGAAAACGCGCTTGGTATGGGATTAGCAACACTTGGAGTACTTGCAATTTCGAATTTGTTCATCTCATTTGTAAGAAATATAATTCCGAATGAGATAAGAATACCTGTCTATATATCAATAATAGCGGCATTTGTGACGATGGTTAACCTCCTAATGCACGGATACACTTACAATTTGTGGGTAAGCCTTGGAATATACATACCACTTATAGTTGTTAATTGTATACCACTTGGTCGAGCCGAGGTTTTTGCTTCAAAACATGGTCCGTGGAAATCTTTCTTGGATGGCCTTGGCATGGGTATAGGTTTTCTTGGAGCCATAATGCTACTGGGAATAACGCGTGAACTTTTCGATGCCGGAACGATTTTTGGTTATAGAATATGGCCAAGTGCTTACAACGTCTTTGTCGTGGCGCTTCCTCCAGGGGCCTTTTTGGTCATAGGACTTTACATGGGACTTTTTAGATACATAGGAAAGATGAGAAGCCAGAAGAAAGTTGAAGGAGATGAAAGCAAATGAATGCAAATTTTGGTGAACTTTTTGCTTTGATGTTTTCTGCAATGCTTGTTTACAACTTTTTACTTTCAAGATTCCTTGGTATGTGTTCTTTCTTTGGAGTTTCTCAAAAGATAGACACGGCAGTTGGAATGTCGATAGCCGTTATATTCGTCATGGTCGCTTCTGGCATATCCGCATGGGTGCTTAACCTTTTGCTTATTGCATGGAATTTGGAATTTTTACAAATACTTGTCTTTGTGCTTGTCATAGCCGCACTTGTGCAATTCATAGAGATCTTCGTTAAAAAGACAAATCCTGTGCTCTACAACGCACTTGGGATATATTTACCTTTGATAACGACGAACTGTGCCGTGCTTGGCGTTGTACTCTTGAATCTCAATCAAAGTTATGATCTCATGCAGACGATCTTTAACACGGTCGGTTCGGCCCTCGGTTATGCTCTTGCGATAATTCTATTTGCATCCATAAGAGAAAGGCTTAGCATAGACGAACTTCCGCCTGTTTTTGAAGGTATGCCGGCCGCGTTCATAACGGCTTTTGTGCTTTCGATGGGGTTCATAGCATTTAGTGGCATGATAAAGGTGTGATCGGTATGATGACCTTTGTTTATTCTATTTTGGTACTTGGAATAATGGGTTTTGGAATAGGCGTAGCGCTTTCGGTGGCCGCAAAAAAATTCGAAGTGAAAGCAGATCCCAAAGTTGAAGAAATAATCAAAGCTTTGCCGGGAGCGAATTGCGGTATGTGTGGTTATGCAGGATGCGCAGCGTATGCACATGCAATAGTCGAGCAGCACGTTTCATTTGATCTTTGCGTTCCGGGCAGAAAAGGCGGAGTCGGCGAGAAAGTAAAAGAGATAATGACCAAAGCCAGTTCTGAAAATGCAAATACACAAAAACAAACAGCCTCTCATTGAGAGGCTGTTTTATTTTAACCTTTTTTGAGCAAGCATTCTCCCACTTCTATAAGTGGTGGGGGCATGTCACTGTCGAATCCTGCTTTTCAGCCGCATTTTCTATTTGTCATGTGCCATATGCCGTTTTTCCTGACTGTTCACCCGTCACTTTTTACTTTTTATGACTATCAATTCAAGGATTACAAATCCGATTGAAAGCCAAAGCATGAGGTTTCCAAACATATCGTAAAATGTTTTCACTTTGTTTGGATAAATATCGAATATCGACGCTATCTTTTGATGAATCGGCAATTGATCGACTATCTGACCGTAAGGATTGATCGATCCCGTTATTCCCGTATCCGCAACTTGTATTATCCATTTTCTGTTTTCCACGGCTCTTACAACGTCCTGAGAAAAGTGCTGTATAAGGGCAGTTTTTTGATCGAACCAACTGTCATCGGTTATCGTGACTATAAATTGTGCCCCTTCATTCGTGAATTTCCTTGAAAGCCATCCAAAGTAACTTTCAAAGCATATATCCGTTGAAAAATTTAAATCATCAAAATTAAAAACGGTGAATTTGTTTCCCGGAGTAAAAAACTCGCTGAGTTTTAAGAAACCAAAGATACCAAATATTTGAGGATATGGTAAGGTTTCGGTGAATGGAACGAGGATGTGCTTCGAATAAATTTCGTTAAGTCCATTTTCATCAAAAAAACCTGCCGAATTGTAAATTTTACCATTCTTAGATGACGGATATCCTATAATGGCATGTACATTTTCGTTTTTCAGAAGTGTTTTTAAATTCGAATAAATGCTTGTTCCAGATATCTCGTATTCAAAAGTACCTTCCGGGAAAAAGATGATCTTCGTCTTTGTTGCAAGGGAAGTTATGCCCCATTTGACTTCTTTGAAGATCTGTTCTGAACTCATCGAATATCTTTGCGAAACGGAAAGATTTGGTTGTACAACTCCTATTGAGATTTTTCTACCTTGATCTGGCTTTATCATGTAAGGGTAAAAAGCCGAGAAAACATATGAAAATGCTATAACGATCAAAACCATGAGAAGACCTTTTAAATTCTTCTTCGATAGAAATCTGTAAATTAAGTAATTGGATAAAAAAATGAGAAATGTAAGTCCAAGACCTCCCACAAATGATACTATCTGTAAAGTACCTATTTCGTTGTAAAGTGCTTCTGAAAGCATAGAGCCTGTAAAGCCTGTCGCACCGTATCCTCTTAAAAATTCTAATATGATGTAAATTCCTGCCATTGAAAGCATATGGATAACCCATGGGACACGCTTCGATTTCTTTTGAAGTAAAACGTAAAAAAAGGCAAAAGCGCCAAAAAATAACCCTTCTATGATGGCAAACATCACAAATGCCAATACACCAAATATGGCGGGAAAATTATTGAAAAGCGCTATGTTTTTAACAAGAGTCGGCAAAATCCAGTACATCGACAGGCCCATATAAAGTATTCCGAAGTACCAGCCCAGCAAAAATGAAACGTGCAATTTAAAATCACGATCGTCTTTTAAGGCAAAAAACAGCGGAACAAGACCAAACCAGACGAAAACAGAAGAAACCATCCCCGGCATGGAGATGGCCGTTATGATAGACGCTAAAGAAGCAAAAATTAGTCTTTCTTTAAGTTCGATTCTTCGTACTCTTTCTTGCAAGTTTGACAAAAGAGAACCTCGGATCCTTTTTTCTTTTTGTAATATAGCACTTCTCCGTCTTTGGGGCATCTGTAATCCGAAGGCTCATACCAACTTATAAAATCACAAATGGTAGGATTGTTTTCGCAAATGAAGAAAGTTTTCCCTTTCTTGCTTTTCCTCTCTACAACATTTCCACCGCACTTTGGACATTTGCCACGGGCATATTTTGGTATTGCCCTTGTGTAATCACATTCTGGATATCTGCTGCAAGATATGAATTCTCCGTATCTGCCCATCCTTTTAACAAGAGGAGCGCCACATTTGGGACATTTTTCATCCAAAATTTCTGGTTTAGCCATTTCTATATTGGCTTTTTGCCAGTCATAATCTATTTTTGATCCGGATGGTATGCTCATTTTGTGATCGCCGTTTTTTGATTCAAGATAAGGTCCGTACCTTCCGTATTTGAGATACATGTAAGTACCGTCCGGTGCTTTGACATTTGTTTCTATTGAAATAAATGAATCCTTCAGGTTTGCCTTCACGTTATTGAGATTCAATTCGAAGTCCGTGTTGAAATTCTTGAGTACTTTTTGCCAGTTCTCTTTCCCTTTTTCTATGAGATCGAGTTCCTCTTCCATAGTCGCCGTGAATTTAAGATCAACTATCTTTGTGAACTCTTTGGATAAAAATTCACTCACGATTATGCCAAGGAAAGTCGGGATAAGTGTTTTTTTATCTCGGACGACGTATTTTCTGTCAAGTAAAGTTTGTATTATAGTAGCATAAGTACTTGGCCTGCCTATTCCAGCCGTTTCAAGTTTTTTCACAAGTGTCGCTTCGGTATATCTTGGTGGAGGAGAAGTCATCTCTTCTTCAAGAGAAAGGTCTTCAACGTTGACATTCTGTCCTTTCTTGACCTCGGGAAAATTTTTTGTCTCTCCCTTTGTGTCATCCACACGTTCAAAACCATCGAAGATTCTTTTTCTAAATTCGACTGTGAAGATCGCACTATTTTGTTCGTCAGATACGGTAATCGTACTTTTCTTGTAAACAGAATCGGACATCTGAGAGGCCATAAATCTTTTCCATATCAACGAGTAAAGCGCCAAAAGATCTTTTGAAAGTTTACCCTTTAATTTTTCCGGAGTCATATCCGGATACGTTGGTCTTACGGCTTCGTGAGCATCTTGAGCATTTTCGGCGTTTTTGATGACTCTGTTTAAACCAATGAAATCTTTGCCGAAATGCTTTTCTATGTACTTTTTCGATTCTGCTTTGGCCAAATCAGATATTCTGTAAGAGTCTGTTCTCATGTACGTTATGAGAGCCGTCATTTCTCCGTCCAAATCAACGCCTTCGTAAAGTTCCTGGGCAAGTTTCATGGTTTTAGAAACCGTAAAACCCAGCACTGAAGAAGCGGTTTGTTGAAGTGTGCTTGTTTTAAAAGGAAGTGGTGCTTTTACCTTTACCTCTACATTTGCGACATCGATGACTTTAAATTTTGATTTTGAAATGTAATCAAAGGCTTTTTGGGCTTCATCTGCTTTTTTGAAAGGTTTTTTATCGAGATCCTCTCCATCAAAACTTTTTAGTTTTGTCTTCTCTCCAAAGATCTGTGCTTTAATCTCGTAATACTGTTGTGGTTTGAATGTGCGCACTTTCTTTTCTTGATCGACGAGCATCCTTAAGGCTGCCGATTGTACCCTTCCCGCACTCAACTTACCCTTAAAAACTCTCCAAAGGATGGGACTTACCTTGTATCCGACGATTCTATCGAGAATTCTTCTTGTCAATTGAGAATCGACCATCTTCAGATCCACATTTCTTGGGCTTTTAACGGATTCTTTTATGACTTTTTCAGTTATTTCGTTGAAGACTATTCTGTTTTCATCTTTTACGGAAAGTCCAAGGATCTCTGCAAGATGCCATGCTATGGATTCTCCTTCTCTGTCGTTATCCGTTGCAAGCAGTACTTCTTTATCTTTCGAAAGGGTTTTTAATTCCTTTACTATTTTTTCTTTTCCCTCAATTATCTCAAATTCCGGTTCTATTTTACCGTTTATCTTAACACCGAATTTTGATTCCGGCAAATCTCTCACATGACCTTGAGAAGAAGAAACCTCGTAATCCCTTCCGAGGTATTTTTGAATCGTTTTGGCTTTTGCCGGAGATTCGACAATCACGAGTTTTTTTGTCATTTTTGAGTCTCCAACGGACAATTCTCTCTCTCACTCTTCATTTTCCCAGTTGAGTTTAATTTTCCTTCCAAGATATCTATCGTAATCACTCCAATCATTTTCAGATTTTTTTTCTTTTAAAGCCATTATTTGGCCCATCTTCGAGTCAAGATCATCAGCGCTGTGAAGTATTATCGCTTCAGTTGTCTTCGGGATTGTCGGTGAACCGAGTTCAATCTCACCGTGATGAGAAAGAATAAGATGTTCAATGTGCTGAAGCGAATTTGAAGAAAGTCCCGGAATTTTTCTTGACCATTCACGGACCATCTCAACGCCAAGCACTATGTGACCTATCAATTCGCCATCGGTCGTTCTCTCTATACCGTAGGGTTTTATCTCGTATTCTTTTATCTTTCCCAGATCGTGAAAAGCACCTCCCGCAACAAGAATGTCCATATTCACATCATGATAAAGTTTTGCCATTTCGACACACAACTTCATAACGCCGAGCGTGTGTTCGAGAAGGCCACCCTTGTAGGCATGATGAACGATGATTGCGGCAGGGGCAATGAGGAAAGATTCTACAAATTTTTCATCTTGAAACGGAAAATTCAAAAGTTCTCTGATCTCTTTATTCGATACATTTGAAAGCATGTTCTGAAATTCGCCATACATGGTCGACACATCTTTTTTGGTAATCGACAGGAAAAGATTCGGATCGTACTCTCCTTCTTTCAAGATCATTATGGCATCCCTGTCTTTGTCTATTGCTATTTGAAGTTTATCCGAGTAAACACTTGCACGCCCTTTTATTCTTACAATGGAATTGATCTTTATCTTCGAATCATTTTCTCCGGCGTTGTACCAATCTATAGCCCTTAATTCACCCGTTTTATCTGCAAGAGTGAGTAGAAGGAATTTTTTCCCATCTTTTGATTCCTGCAATCTTTTGCTTATAACCTTGAGATCTATCTCAACGTTGTCATTTTCGATAACGTCGGCGACCATCTTACGGCCCATCGAATTTTTGTTTGAAAATCCAAGTTTTTCAAGATATTCTTCGCTAAACAGGTCTCCTAATTTCACAAATTCACCACTTTTCAAATGTAAATTCTTGGCACTCTTTTTGAAATTCCACAAACTATTTCGTAATTTATGGTTCCGACAAGTTCGGCAATCTCTTCAGATGTTATTTCATCTTTGCCACTCTTTCCAATTATAACAATATCATCTCCGATTTTAACATCTTCTATGTTTGAAACGTCAACTACAATTTGATCCATGCTTATTCTTCCAAGAATTTTTGCGCGTTTACCGTTTAAAAGTACGTGTCCTCTGTTCGAAAGCGATCTTGGAAGGCCATCCGCATATCCAAAAGGTACGGTTGCAACTTTCATCTTTTTATCAGCCGTAAAAGTATGTCCATACCCTATCGTTCTGCCTTGATCTATCGATTTCATGAAAGCCACAGTTGAATGAACGCTCATAACAGGTTTCAGGTAATCGATTTTTACCCTTCCGGAAGGTTGAAGTCCGTACGCCGCTATACCGATTCTCGAAAAATTTCCAATCTTTATGTCAAGGCACGTTGCCGCCGCACTGTTTGAGATGTGAACATATTTTGGTTTCCTAATCTTTTTGATGAATTCGTTGAATTCATCAACCTGATGCGCGTTTAACAGATCCGAAGGATCATCGGCGGCGGAAAAGTGTGTGTAAATTCCTTCAAAAATGAATCTTTTGTCTTTTTGTATATCATCGTAAAGTTCAAAGGCCTCATTTGTCGTTAGACCGAGCCTTCCCATGCCAGTATCTACTTTCAGATGTACCTTAAGTCTGTCATTTTCATCGAGATAAGCAGAGATTGCATCTTTTTGATCCTTAGAAAATATCGTAACGCTTAGATCATTAAAAAGCGCCGTTTTTGCGTATTTTGGATTGAAATAATTAAGTACGAGTATCGGAAGCAGCACACCACTTTCACGTATTTCTATGGCCTCTTCCAAAAAAGCAACTATCAGAAAACCTATTCCATTTTGTTCGCAAACTTGTGCGAGTTTCACGGCGCCATGACCATAGGCATCGGCCTTTAAAACAGGTGCAACATGTATGCCGGATCTTTTTGATATCTCAAAAATATTGCGGAGGAAAATGCCCGTATTTACCTCCGCATAAGTATCTCTGCTTTTCATGTTTTAGATTACATAAAAGGTCAAACACGCTGAACTTTTCCGGCTTTCAAACACCGCGTGCAGACCATTAAACGTTTCACCCTTCCATCTTTGTCCTTAACGCTAACGGGTTGAAGATTAGGTTTAAATGTTCTCAGCGTTTTTCTGTGAGAATGGCTTATTCTGTGACCTGTTTCAATACCTTTACCGCAAACATCGCACTTCCTTGACATCTCTTGTACCCCTTTCTGTTGGTAAACAATCTAAAATTAATTATAACATATACCAAATAATTTTAAAAAGTGGAAATTAAAAGGCGGGTTTTATCCCGCCTCATGTATTTAAAAATTCACTTAAGCGAAATTGCTCCCGTTGGGCAAGAATCCTTCGCGTCTTCACAGCAACCAGAACCGCAATCATCTGCTATGACATGAGCCTTCCCATCTTCACCCAGTTTGAACACATCAGGACACAAACTTTCGCACACCCCACAACCTATGCACGCATCTTCATCAACAACTGCTTTCATGATCAACACACCTCCAAAAATTTGTCTGCTAAATTATACCATCTTTTTTAACTATCGGCAACATTGGTTTCATGAGTTGATCTAACGGTGACTTCGTCCAAGAAAAGCGCGTAAGGCCCCTCGATTCCGTTGAAGTGTGTCTTGTAATCAAGTGTGTACGCGCCGGCGTTGACGAAATAAACTATATCCCCAAGTGTTACATCTTCTGGCAGTTCAACCTCATCGTAAACAACGTCTATGCTATCACAGGTAGGTCCTGCAAGGGTGAAAGTTTTCTTTGGATGATCATCTTTCCCATCGACAACGACCGTATATCTGAGATTTTCTATCGTTTCCATCAAACCATGGTAAACACCGGCGTCTATGTAAACCCAGTCTTTTTTCTCTTTTGAAGATCTTAAAAGTACTCTTGAAACCAAAATTCCGGCGTTACCAACCATGGATCTTCCCGGCTCTATGAAAAGTGTAGGTCTTTCCGTGAAATTAAAATATTCATCTATGCTTTCATTTATAACATTCGCTATTTCGGCAACGGTTGGAATATCTCTCACGTATTTCACCGGAATGCCACCGCCAAGATTTATAGTCGTCATCTTTATGCCTTCAAGTTTTGCAAACCAGAATATATCCGCAACCTGCATCAAAGCATCTTTCCAACTGTATTTGTCGTAGCACTGTGAACCGACATGGAAAGAAACGCCTATCGGTGCAAGACCAAGATCATTTGCGTAAACGACGAGTTTTTTGACATGATCGATGTTAGTGCCGAATTTTCTCGAAAGTGGCCAATCGCTGTCTGAACCGTTCATCGCAAGTCTGAGATAAACTTGGGCGCCAGGTGCATTTCGTGCGATCTTTTCAAGTTCCATTTCCGCGTCGGCGGCAAAATAGTTTATTCCCTTGTTAAAGGCGAAGCGAATGTCCTCTTCCTTCTTTATCGTGTTTCCAAAACTCAACCGTGAACCCGGGATTCCCATGTTAAGAAGCATTTCTATCTCTCCACGGGAAGCAACATCAAAAGAAGAACCTAAATCGTAAAGCCTTTTGATTATTTTCGGATGAGAATTGGCTTTAACGGCATAAAACACCCTTACGCCACTTATGTCTTTAATCAACTGATCGTAATTATCCTCGACTATATCGAGATCCATCACCACAAAAGGACTTTCATTGGAACGTGCGATATCTCGCACACGCTCTGAAATGTCCATATCACCCCACCTCTTTCGTTTGAAGATATCGAATAATGATAGAACCAAATATGTTATGAATATAAGTACTGAAAAGTTAAGATTTTCTTTTATACAAAGCAGGATATAATTTGCTACTTGACAAAACACCTTGTGTTAATGTAAGATATTTCCGTCGAACATATGAAATTGCCCTCATCGTCTAGAGGCCTAGGACATCGGCCTTTCACGCCGGCAGCTGGGGTCCGAATCCCCATGAGGGCGCCAAGTATTTTGGGAATGTAGCTCAGTGGGGGAGCGCTTGCCTTACAAGCAAGAGGTCGCAGGTTCAATCCCTGCCATTCCCACCACAGTGTGGGGACGTGGTGCAGCCTGGTTAGCATGCCGGTCTGTCACACCGGTGGTCGCGAGTTCGAGCCTCGTCGTCCCCGCCATTGCCAAGATAGCTCAGGTGGTAGAGCAGTGGACTGAAAATCCTCGTGTCCCTGGTTCGACTCCAGGTCTTGGCAGATCAAAAAACAGGGGACTCTTGTGGAGTCCCCTTTATAATATGTTATAATTAACCAAAGAGAGGTTGATCATTTTGGCTTTATACGTTTATAAGGTCATAACGCCAGCGGGCAAAACTGTTATGGGTCATCTTGAGGCCGAAAGCGAGGTAGGACTTGTAAGCAAACTTCTGCAGCAAGGGTACGTTGTGCTTGGTGTGAAACCTGCAAAAGAAAAGAAAAGACGTATTTCTTTGCGTGCTAAACTTCCAGATCTTGTGCTTTTTACCCGTCAACTTGCCACGATGATGGATGCCGGGGTAAGAATAAAAGACGCGATTACCTTACTTTCAAAGCAAAATGCTTTTACCCAATCGTTTAGAAAAATCCTTATCAGTATATTAGTCTCCATAGATGGAGGAATGTCTTTGTCTGAGGCGATAGATGAAACTGGAGCGTTTGATCCTATTTTTGTCAACCTCGTTAGGGCCGGAGAAAGCGGCGGTGTCCTCGATAACACGCTTAACAAAGTCTCGGATTTTTACGAGCACGTCAAAAAAACCAGAGATGAGGTCAGATCCGCAATGGCTTATCCGCTTTTCGTTTCTCTTTTTGCAGTTGTCATTCTCATGATCATAAGCCTTTTCATATTACCCAGTTTGTTCAGAGCCTTTGGAAATGCCAAAGTTGGTGGCATTGTCGCGTTGCTTATGAACACGAACAATTTTCTCGCAGACAATTGGTTTTACGCTGTTGTTTTCATTGTTATAGTTTTGATCTTCTTTGTCTATTTTTTCAGAACTGCTTATGGTGCGGCTACAAAAGAATTTGTTGGAAATTTAATTCCACCTATAAAAAGTTTGAAACACCTTCAAGATTCATCTAATTTCAGCAAAACTTTGGCAACTCTCATTTCAAGTGGTGTTTCCATAATAGAAGCCGTCGATATGGCTGCGCGATCAACTGGAAGCCGTAGACTTATAAGAAAAGTGCCTATAATGACCGACATTTTGAAAAATGGCGGGACTCTCAAATCGGCAATGGAAAAAATTAAATTTTTCCCACAATTGTTGGTTGAGATGGTTGGTACGGGTGAAGAATCCGGAAGGGTAGATGACATGCTTTCAAAAGTTGCCGATTTTTACGATCAGGAATCTTCCGTCAAATTAAAACAACTTGTTTCTATGATAGAGCCGGCAATGATAGCCATAATAGGACTTTTTGTCGGCATACTTGTTTTCAGTCTTTATCAGACTATGTTTAACCTCGAGCAAGGTGTCGGTCAACATTTCTGATGAAAAATGGATGGAGTTTTGTTGAACTTTTAGTTTTGATGATTTTTTTATCAATTCTCTTTTCAATTATCTTTCCTGTTTCAAAAAAATGGATTGATGGGATGATTGTTCATTCGGAAATACAAAAAATCGTCTCTTTTATCAGATACACCAAATATCTTTCTTATAGTTTAGAAGATAAGGTTAAAATCGACTTTTCAAAAAACATAAAGATCATAACTTCGGATGGATCAAAAGAGAAGGGGTATTTGTCTTTTGTGAATGTCAATGGATGTCAAAGTTTTGCTTTTTCAAAAGGAGTTTCATACATATCCGGTACGATGAAAGTTTATTTCAGAGGATCGAGAATTGCGACGATCACCGTTATGCCTGTTACCGGCCTTATCAAAGTTGAAGAAAGATGGTAAAGATGAATTTGGGAATTTTTTCAACTTTTTACGTTGGAATAGATATTGGAAGATACAAAATTGAAGGCGTTAAGATCAAAAAAAGCGGAAAAAATGTACAACTCATAAATCAAGTGTCGGTGCCGTATTCGACAAAAGTTTTTGATGGCGATGAAATAGTCGATGAAAATGAGATCATCTTATCGCTTGGAAAGGTTGGGAAAACGCTTAAAGTTGATGTGGAAGATTTCATAGTAACTTCTATTTTCAACGATAAAGTACTTTTCAGACAGATGAAAATGCCAAAGATGACCAAAAAAAATCAGATAATAGATGCGGCCAAGTTTCAGATAGTAAAGGAACTTTCAATATCTTCTGCAAATATAACCGTAGATGTCGATGTTTTAGAAGAAACCGATAATTTAAGCGTTTCTGCTTTCATAGTAAGAAATGAAGACATTGAAAAATTTAAGAATTTCTTCTTTAAAGCCGGTCTTCCGATGCTGGATATTTTGGATGCCGGGTATTTCAGATTCAATTATCTTGTCGAGAATAAGCTGGGACCCGGGATTTCCGTTCTTGCCTTTGAAGATAACGCTTCCACTTACATACAACTTTTTAAAGACGGAAAGTTCATCGCAATTGATAGCATACCCATAGGTACTGCCGAATTCGAAGAAAATAATCCAGCGGCTGAAAATATTCATTATCTTCAACTTTCCGATGAAGTTCAACGTCTTGTAAGGATGTTGATCTCGAGAAAATCTTTGCAGGTACCTGTGAATAACGTTATATGTGTATCCGAAAAAATGGAGTATGTCGATGAATGGGTTAAAAATTTGAAAGAAGCAGACATCGGAAATGTAAGTAGTTACTGTGATTTTGCCGGTTTAAAAAAAGATGTGCCGGCAGGCGCTTACAGTTTGGCCATGAGAGGAGCAATCCAAAATGCCAAGAGTTAATTTTTACCACCAAAAACATAGAAAAATGAAATTATCTAAATTCATAATTCTAATGGTGGTAATAATCGGCATTGGCTTTTTATCTTACGAATTTATAGATGTATTCATAAACGATCTTTACACCCACGCGATATCGGCTGACAGAAATTTACTTGAGAATGTCAGCATACCTCTTTCAATGTCAAAAGGACAGATTCAAAGCAGACTTGATGAAGTTATAAAAAATTACTCAAATAACCTGAACATCCAATCTCAGTTACTCCTCAAAATGAAGGATGATTTGAATGAAGTTAACAAATTTCATTCATCAATTGATGTGCTTGATAAGATAAGCGGACAGTCAACTTTTACCATCTCGGCACTTTCTTACGCGAGTAATTCGGCAACTCTTTTAACTTTTTACCAGATATCGTTCTCCGATGATTCGGCAATTCTCAATCTTGAACGGCAAATAATTGAAAATTTAGGCTATACTTTTTCGATTTCCTATCCGCAATCTCAAAATTGGTATAAGGCTTCCGAAGAAATCATTTCAGTAGGAGGTTATAAATGAATGAACAGACGTATGGCAATCGTCGTAATTTTTTCGGTCATAGTTTTGATAGGCGTGGTTGATTTCATAGAACTACTGTCTTTTTCTGACACTTTAAACAAAACTGTGAGTTCCATTTCTAAATTTCAGAATCTTTATTCTCAAAATGCCGAAATGAAAAAGCAACTTTCCGAATACGGTAACCTTCTAAATTCCAAAAACATATCCATTCAAAATTTGAGAAATGCCCTATTGAAAATATCTCCGGATGCGAATTTTAAGATCTCTGGGGATACCATTGTACTTCAAAGTCCGGTTAAAATAGATCCTTATGAATTTTTGAATTTGATAGGTGCTTACACAAACGTCGCCGTCGTAAAAATAAATTTCAGTTCAAATGTACCGATTTTTTACGCATATCAAGGGACAAATTACGGTAATTCTGGCATGAAATACGTTCTTGATAGTTTTGTCGTAACTGTCTATGGAGGATGATATGAAAAACATCGTCGTCGTTATCCTTATAATCTTTATAATTGGGATTTTTGCTTACCTTGGATACGTGCTTTTCTTCCCGAAAAATCAAAGTTATAGATCTCCCGCAACTGTGAATTTGACGGCCGAAGTTTCTTCTGTGCTTCAAAAGAAAGTCAACACAGAAAAAGTGAAACCAGTTTCTCTTGATTTAAACGTATTCTCACCGCTTGTGATAAAATTAGATCAAACCGCTTTTGAAGAACTCATAAAAAACTTTGATCTTTCTACAATCGTAAATAACAACATATATGTTGTTGGAATGGCAAAGGGTGTAACTAACATGGTAACGCTTTACATAAGTGGAAATATCACAACATTGAATCTTACCGATAATTCGATTTTTAATTTTCAGGGGAAAATGTACCTTGTAACTTATATAGCACCGTCTTTTGGGAGTGTGGTTATTATGGATTTGTCAACGGGAAACCTTTACGTTGTTAATTCAAGAGGTCTTATTTCAAGATGAAAGGGGATAGATTCATGAAAAAAACAGAAATTATAAGTCTTATTTTGTTGATAGGCTTTATTTCACTTTCCTTTGGATCAACTTTGATAAATATTTCCTTTTCATCCACGAGTAATGAGATAATTACCGCTTTATCTTTTGATTCTATACCTTCGTGGAATTTTTCAGGCACACTTGGAAATACTTTAAAACTTTCTTTTCCCGGAAAGATCTCACAGAAATTTTCCGGAAGCATGTCTTGGAATTCCATGAACTTGACATCATCTGCCACAGACGGTACATCGATCTTAACATTTAGTTTCCCATTCATAGTAAGCGCTTCAACTGCCCAGAGTGGAAATGTTTTGACGATCAAGTTCGTTACATTGGGTCTTTCTCAAAATTTACCTCTTACCGGTCCATCGTCGAGGATATCGATAGATTTTTCAGGTCAGCAAGGTTCTAACTTCAGTCTCGCCATAAAATATCTTTCAAGAATTCTAAAAAGAAATTTGATAATAGATCCTTCAATAGCGAATAATCCGGTTAACATAACGCTCAGTAATGTTACGCCGGCAGAAGCATTTTACGATATCATGATCTCCTCTCCTGGAGTAGGATACGCAATTTTGCCAGACGGTACTTACTACATAGCACCTGTTACACAATTGATTCAAAATTTTGGAAAATTGGGAACCGGAACTTACAACAATTTCGTTAGTTTTTACAATCTTTCGACCACAAACATAAGCGCACAGGATTTCAAAACACTCATCGAAGGCCTTTTTGGTCAAAACAAGATCATAGGAAGCATAGGATCTTACCAGATAGTTAACGCAAATGCGGAAGAACAGAAAACGATAGAAAGTCTTATGGATTTCTTGAAAGAGAGTGAAAGTTTTAAAACGATAACATGGGACGATCAATCGTCCGTTCAAGACCTTGAGAATTTGATAAACATGATGTATCCCAACACGAAATTCACCTACCTTAAGAGTTTTTCCACCATTGTTTTGAGTGGAAGCAAAAGTGACATCAATAACGTTTCGGAGATTATTTCCGAGTATCAGAAGATCATTGAAAACAGTGGCCCTCGGATAACGACATCTTTTGTTGTACCAAGCCAAAATGTTCAGGCCTTTACCCAATTTGCAAAGCAATTTTCTGGGATAACAGTTTACGGATCTCCGACTTTAGCATCTTCTGAAATTGTTTATCTTGCAATTGGCCCACAAAATAGAATTTACGATTTTTCAAAATCCGTTGAATCAATAGCAAGTACCCTTGTGAAAGTAACTCCTCAGGTTTTACATTTCAACTTCGTTGCCATCTCCAATTCGAATGTCTTTTCGGACCTTTCTAAAGTTATCTCCATCATGTACCCGGATGTTCAAATGACGTATTTACCCACTCTTGGAGAAGCACTTTTGTATGGACATAATTCTCAAACGGTTGATAGTGCGGCAAAATTCATAGATCAGAAATCATATTCTTCAACATCCACATCGATAACTTCGATTGTCACTATTAGAAATTCAGATTACCAAACTGTCAAATCGATCGTTGAGTCAAAAGGTTTAACGATGTTAGGACCTTCAAAACCTTCAACTTCATCGACTATCACCACTATTGCAATAGTAGGACCTGATAAGAATGTCAACGATCTTACGGCCTTACTTATGACATCAGGTCTCATTCAGAAAAGTATTCAAAGTTTATCATCCAAAGATCAAATCGTTGAAGTTAAAAATGGTTTGATAAACGTGAATGTGAAAGATTACTCTCTTTACAGCGTTATCCAAAAAGTCTACGCTGCTCTTTCTAAGAATGTCGTTTTCATAGATCAGAACCTTCCAAATGTGACCATGAATTTATCTAACGTAACGCTTGATCAATTCGATCAGGCTGTTGGAAATTCTTATGGTATATCTTTTTCCGGATCAAGTGTTGTCTTTGTCGATAAAAACACCTCCGGCATAACAAAAGTTTACAACGCCAGTGGGAATGTGGATCAGATAATCGCACTTGCGAAATTTTTGGGCGCAAATGTTTACTCCGATCCAAATACGGGTCTTATCGTTGTGAATGGCTTAACACCGTATTCAGAAAAAGCACTCGATGATGATGTTCAAAGTCTGCTCAGTTCGAGGAAAAATGTTCAAATAGAGGCCAAGATTTTGGATGTGACTGATAACAACAACGTTAGCAACAGTTTCAACACAAGCGTCGTAACGCCGCAACTCATATTCAACAACGGCCTTACGCTTACGTTCGGCGTTTTAAGTGCCACAAATCCTTCGAATTTGATCTCAAATCTCGCAAATCAGGTTTTGTCTTCAAACGCAACGATAACGGCGAATCTTTCTCAAACAACCGGCAGCGGATCGGTGCTGTCTACCCCAACTTTGATGACTCAAAGTGGCGAACCAGCCCAAATTACCGTTGGGGAACAATATCCTTACCTCGTAACGACAGTCGTTAACAGTCAGACAAGCCAGCAACTTCAATTTTTGACAACCGGAATTCAACTTAGCATATTGCCGGTCGTGCTTCCAAATGGCCAGATATCTTTGACCGTAACCATACAGGTAAGCGATGCCGATTGGGCGCATGCGGTTAACGGCGTGCCGGCGGTTGTGACACGAAACGCGAGTGTTAAAGTTGTCATACCAAGTGGT
Source organism: bacterium (assembly GCA_021800445.1). Classification (GTDB taxonomy): domain Bacteria; phylum Thermotogota; class Thermotogae; order Mesoaciditogales; family Mesoaciditogaceae; genus Athalassotoga. Next base: position 52,679 of record JAJYYZ010000006.1, read on the forward strand.
CAAACGCTTATGATAGGTGGGCTTACACAGCAAAACAGATCTCAAAATGTCACGAAAATACCTTTCTTAGGTGATCTTCCTTTCATAGGTCAATTCTTCACATCGACGACTTTTCAGAATTCGACAGACAATCTTGACATACTTATAACGGCTTCGGTGGTGAGGTGAATGGATAGAAAACCTATCGCTGCGGGAAGCTTTTATCCGTCGGATCCTGAAGATCTAAGAGATTACATAAGAGATCTTTTCACATCTAAAAGAGGGCCCGGAGAATTGCCCGATCCAGATGGATTTAAAAAAAACGTTGGTCTTATAGTGCCACACGCTGGTTACGTCTACTCTGGCACCACTGCCGCTTACGCGTATTTGGCAGCATCCGAATTTGGCAAACCAGATCTTGTCGTTATAATGGGGCCGAATCACACCGGCTATGGTAAACAACTTTCAGTATGGCCAATGGGATCGTGGAAGACTCCGCTTGGAAGTGTCAGCGTCGATGAAAGTGTTGCAAATTCACTTGTTGACACCTTCCATTCATGCGCTCTCGATTACGAAGCACATATTTTTGAACATTCGATAGAAGTACAAATTCCATTTCTTCAGTTCACACTTGGAACTGGATTCAAGATACTTCCAATTTGCATGATGGATCAGAGAAAAGACGTGGCGCGTGAACTTGGAAATGCGTTGAGAAAAGTTTTAAGCGGGAAAAGATTTTGGATAGTCGCATCGACAGATTTAAATCACTACGAAGATCACGAAATGACCCTATACAAAGACAAATTGATAATTAAGGCCGTTGAATCCAATAACATCGCGGAAATTTACGATGCGATAGACAAAGAAAATGTAACCATGTGTGGCTTTGGTTGCGTAACAACTTTACTATCGACAGAAATAGGAACACCGGAAATTTTAAAACATTCCACAAGTGGAGAAATATCCGAAGATTTCGATCAGGAAGTCGGTTACATGGCCGCATGCGTGTGTTAAAAGATACGCTGGATTTGTTTTTTCCTAAAACCTGTCCTGTTTGTGGAAATGTCATTTCATACGATGAACTGATTTGTTTTCGATGCAGAAACGAAATTCCTCCCGTTGAGATGGAAAATAATCTTAAAGGCAACTGGCATTTCGATGCTTTTTTCCACAGATCAAAGTACGAAGGCATTATATCTGAACTTATAGGCGCTTACAAATATTCCCAGCATTCATCTTTGGCAACTCTTTTTTCCGAATTGCTTTCGGAACTTTTTCAAATCTTTCCGCCTCCACCGCATTCCGTCATAACCTCTGTTCCGATAACTTTTGATTCTTTTAAAGTGAAAGGATTCGATCATGTGAAACTTGTGGCGAAAAAGTTCTCAAAAGAAACAGGGCTGCCATTTTTGAGCATGTTGGAAGTTATAAGCCAAAGAAAACAACAGGTTGGATCCGCAAAGCATGAACGTCAATCGCTTGTTGAAGGAAAATATGGAGTAAGAAAAGAGACGCTTTACAAAACATCTGGCAACATCATTTTGATAGATGACGTTTTTACAACTGGTTCTACCATCAACGAATGCTCAAAGGTACTAAAATTGGCCGGAGCAAAGAGTGTTTTCGTGTACACAATTGCACTGGCTAAAGGCAAAAAATATACTTAAATATGAATTATCGTTGGCTCAGGCATTCGCCTGCCGGAGTTGATGGTATACTGAACCAACTTTAAATTCCGAATCATCGCTGCGGCAGGTGCCCCACTCGATGTCTGGTCCTCGCGCTGCAGCGTCGGCCATCTCGGAGGCATCCTGCCCTCCGCTTAAAGTAAATGAGCGTTCGGCTTTTAAAATAAGTTAAGTATAAATAAGACAAACAGTCACAAGTAACGCCTGAAAGTCATCGGTAAAGGGCAAAGGTGGAACATTTATGTCTGTCAAAGAAGTAATAGAGCGACTTAAGGTAAATCCGGTTATTCCTGCGATAAGAAGAAGTGAAGATGTAAAAATAATCTGTCATTTGCAAGACAGGGTTGTTTTTTTGCTTGAAACCTCTCTTAACGAATATCGCGATCAGATCGATACGCTCAAACAATCTGGTCATAAAGTTTTTGTACATTTGGATCTCATAAAGGGATTAAAAAGCGATCCTGCGGGGTTGGATTTCATCTTAAAAGAAAACAAACCTGACGGTATAATAAGCACCCACAAAACCATCCTTGACATTGCCAAAAAATATGGTTTGATCCGGATACACAGGATTTTCATGATCGACTCTGAGGCGCTAATTAGCGGCCAGCAATTGGTGCAATCGGTGCACCCTGATTTTGTTGAGATCTTACCGGGACTTGCCTTGATTGCCATTGAAGAAGATGAATTGAAAAGATTTTCTTTTCCTTTAATTGCAGGCGGGCTTGTCACGACAAAGGCACAGGTCAATGCACTTACGGCACGCGGAGTAGTGGCCGTCTCGACAAGCAAAAATTTTCTTTGGTGATCTTGCCAATGAATGATATAATTTAAAAAGTACGTACGGCAGAGAATAAGAGAGAGCCACGCACATTTTTGTGTGTGGCTTTATTTTTGGAGGTGGTACCTTGAAAATAGCCGTCATAGGTGCTGGCGTTGTGGGTTCTCTTATCGCAAGAAACCTTACAAGGTATAAAGATGTCGATGTCGAGATATTCGAAAAACTTCCAGATGTTGGCTGGGGAGTGACAAAAGCCAATTCCGGTGTGATTCATGCTGGGTACGATGATGAACCGGAAACCGTAAGGGCAAAGTATTGTGCCCATGGAAATGCACTTTACACGAAACTCTCCGAAGAACTCGGCTTTCCTCTTAAAAGGACAGGATCGCTTGTTGTGGCTTTTAACCAAGAAGACATTAAAATTCTTGAAGAGTTGGTCGATTATGGAAAGAAAAACGGTGTTGAAGGTTTGAAGATACTTTCAAAATACGAATCTCTTGAGAAAGAGCCTAACCTTTCAAGAGAAGTTGTTGCATCGTTATGGGCGCCGTCGACAGGCATAGTCGGACCATGGGAAGTTGCACAATCTGTAGTGGAAAATGCCGTTAAGAATGGGGCAAAGTTGCACCTTTCTACTGAGATAAAATCGCTTAGAGCACTTCCTTTCGATTTTGTCATCAACGCATCGGGTTTATGGGCTGATGAACTTGCAAAATCGGCTGGGGTAAAAGTTACGCCCTTACATCCTAGAAAGGGCGAATATATACTTTTGGATCAACCGCAACTCGTTAAAACCGTTGTTTTCCCGGTACCTAGCAAGGCTGGAAAAGGCATACTTGTGCTTCCAACGATTCACGACACTTTATTGCTTGGACCCACATCTGAAGATCTTCCTCCCGATTACAAAGAAAGAACCGAAACGACCATCGAAGGACTTGCAAAAATTGTTGAAAATGCGAGAAAACTTGTTCCTTCCATAAATCTTTCCAAATCCATAAGAACATTTGCGGGTTTAAGACCTGAAAATGAATTGAAAGATTTCGTCATAGTTAAAGACGATAAAATGGTCAACATCGTGGCCACGAGATCCCCCGGTTTAACATCTGCTCCGGCAATAGCGGAAGATGTTGCCTTATGGGTCGCTGATATCAAAAAACTCAAATTGAGATCTGATTTTGATCCTTACAGAAAGCCAATTCCACGGCCTTACGAGATGGAAGACGATGAAAGAAATGCGCTCATAAAGAAAGAACCTGCTTTTGGAAGGGTCATATGCAGGTGTAACAAGGTAACAGAAGGTGAAGTTGTCGAGGCCATAAGAAGAGGTGCAAGGACCCTTGACGGTGTTAAGTTAAGAACGACAGCCATGTTTGGGAGATGTCAGGGATCCTTTTGCACGGTTAACATAATGAAAATAATGAAAAAGGAACTTGGAGAAGAATTCGAAGAGATGGAAAAAAATCTTCTTGGATCCCAAGTTGTGGATGGTGTTTCAAGATGAAGATGAAATATGATGTCGTTGTACTTGGAGGAGGAGCCGCCGGAATGGGAGCCGTTTTGGGTGCAAAAGAAAATGGTGCATCTGTACTTTTGATAGAGCGTGAAGCATCCACCGGTGGGGTACTTAACCAATGCATACACACAGGCTTCGGTTTGCATGTATTCAAAACGGAATTGACAGGACCGGAATATCATGAGATTTATAAAGATAAAATGGGTAATTTCGACGCACTTTACGAAACCATGGTTTTGTCCATAGATTTCGATAACGACAGAATGAAAGCGATGAATTCTGACGGCATTCACGATATAGAATACGAGGCACTTGTGCTTGCAACGGGAGCACGTGAAAGACCGTTTGAATCTTTAAGAATTCCCGGTACGAGACCGGCAGGCATTTTCACGGCGGGTCTTGCGCAAAAATTCGTGAATCTTGAGAATCATCTCCCGGGTCACAGGGCTATAATAGTTGGATCGGGAGACATAGGAATGATAATGGCGAGAAGGCTGACACTTGAAGGCGTTGAGATCGAGGGTGTTTACGAGATAATGCCTTATCCCGGAGGTCTTACGAGAAATATAGCGCAATGTTTGGAAGATTTCAACATACCATTGCATCTTTCTACGAGTGTCATAAAAATTCACGGTAAAAGGAGGCTTGAAGGTGTAACGGTTTCAAAATTTGAAAATGGCGTTCCTTTAAAAGAATCAGAGAGATTCGTTGAATGTGATACACTCGTGGCCTCTGTCGGGTTGATACCGGAAAACGATCTTGTCAAGAGAAAAATAGAAATGGGTAGCGATGAAGGTATATTCGTTGATGATCTCATGAGGACAAATTATGAAAATGTGTTTGCCTGCGGAAATAACGTCTGTATCCACGATCTCGTTGATTTCGCAACGGTAGAAGGAGAAATGGCAGGACGAAATGCAGCGGTGATTGCCAAAGGAGGAAGTTTGCCGCCGAGAATTGGCTTTTTGTCTCCCAAAGAAGGTATAAGGATTGTGAGTGCGAGATACACAACGGCGACGGCACCTTTCAAAATTTACATACGCGTTGACAGGCCTATGGAAATAGCAACCGTGAATGTTAACGGTAAGGCTATAAAGGCTGCCGTTAACGCGAAGCCGAGTGAAATGATAGAAGTAACGCTTGATCCTAAAAAACATGATTTGAAGGGTAAAGTTGAATTATCGGCAAAAGGGGTGAAACGATGAGAACGGTTGAAATGACCTGCATAGTTTGCCCGATAGGATGTGATCTTAAAGTTACCTTAGACGATGAAGGACATTTTGTATCTGTCAAGGGAAACAGATGCCCAAAAGGAGAGATATACGCACGTGATGAAGTGGTTGATCCTAAAAGAATTCTGACCTCAAGCGTTAAAGTTGTTGGCGGTAAAATGCCACTTGTTTCGGTTAAAACGAACAAAACAATTCCCAAAAGACTTATAAGGGATACGATGTCAATCATCAAATCAAAGAAGGTTAAGGCTCCCGTAAAAATTGGAGATGTAATCGTTGAAAATATCCTTAACACCGGATCAAATGTTGTGGCAACAAGAACAGTCAAAAGTGACGAGTGAAGATCGATTGACGCAAGTGATAATGCGCCTGCGGGGGTCGAAGAAATTACCCGATTGCAAAAGAACGTCTTGACAGACATTTTGATTCATGGTAGAATATGTTTGATTCGAGGGCTGAAGCCCTCGAATTTGTTTTCACAATTTGAGAGGTGTTTATTTTGGAAACTGTTGATACCATACGCAAGATCGCCGATGATGTTGCCAAACGGATGAAACTCGAGATATTCGATGTTAATTTTAGAAAACAAAAGGGTAGGTTTGTGCTCAACATCGTGATAGATGATCCAATGGATTACATCAGTGTGGAACAATGTGAGAAATTTTCAAGGGAGATAAATCCAATTTTGGATGCCGAAAGCGATATAGAAAATTACATTTTAGAAGTTTCTTCTCCTGGTCTTGACAGACCATTGAGAAGGATAGAAGACTTTGAAAGATTCAAAGGAAAACTTGCAAAGATAAGATTCGTCGATGAAGGCGGTAAAAACGTTTCGGTCATAGGCAGGATAAATGGTTGCGATATTGATACGGATACCTTTTCGATAGAGATCGAAGGGAACACAAAATCTTATGAATTTTCAAAAATAATTTCGGCTAATCTTGTAGTTGAATTTTAAGGAGGACATAAAGTATGTTAAATTTAAACCTTTTAGAGGCGTTGGAACAACTCCAAGGCGAAAAAAACATGAGCCGGGACGAAGTGATCGAAATTCTTGAGAGGGCTCTCACAACGGCCTACAAGAAAAATTTTAACGTTCAGAATGACAATTTGACGGTTAAAATAGATTCGATAACTGGAGAAATAAATGTTTTCGAAAACGTCGAGGAGAAAAATGAAGATGGACTCATACAGACAAAGGTCGTCAGAGAAACTCTCAACACCAAAAAATTTGGAAGAATAGCCGCACAAACCGCCAAGCAGGTTTTAATACAGAAATTGAAAGAAATAGAAAGAGAAAATCTCTTTCAAGAGTACATGGATCTTTACCATACAGTAGTATCGGCGGAGGTTATACGTCCATCAAATGGGGACGTGGATCTGAGATTGAATAAAGTTGATGCCGTTTTGCCTGCTAAAGAAAGAATACCCGGGGAGAAATTTTACGCTGGACAATTTGTTAAATCTTACGTTATAGCCGTTGAAAAGAAAAACAAAGGGCCAGTTGTAATTTTAAGCAGAATTGCAAATGAACTTGTCCAGAAGTTATTTGAGAAATACGTTCCCGAGATAGAGGGCGGAATTGTTAAAATCGTTGCTATTGCCAGAGAGCCCGGATCAAGAACAAAAATGGCCGTCATTTCAACCGATCCGAACGTCGATCCGGTTGGATCGTGCATAGGAGAAGGTGGAAGTCGTGTTGGCCAGGTTATAAAAGAATTGAACGGAGAAAAAATAGACATAGTTTCATTTTCTCCCGAACCTGTGCAATTTGTATCAAATGCGCTTTCTCCGGCAAAGGTTATGGATATTTCTTTGAGTGAGAACGATCACAGGATGTACATAACGGTTTCTCCGACTCAGATATCTCTTGCCATAGGGAAAGACGGTCAAAATGTAAGATTGGCCTCTAAATTAACAGGCTGGAAGATAGAAATACGCCAATTCATGGGAGAAGGTTTTAAAAATTGATGAAAGTGCGTTACGAAGAAAGAATATTGAGTATACTTGGAATTGCTTCGAAAACTGGTAAAATTGTTTTGGGACAAAAGGCACTTAAAACTTACATTTCTGGTTTTCAAGTTAAAAAGTTTCTTGTTTTTGCGTCAGATCACGGTGAAAGCGTTAGTGCTTTGATTCAGAAGTGTAAGACTCAAGGTGTTCCGTTTGTCGAATTGAAGGTTAACAAAGCGGATTTGGGAAAAGCCATAGGAAAATCCGAAGCATCAGCGGTTGGAATAATTGAGGACACTTTTATAGAAGGAATTAAAAAGATAATTAAAGAAAGTTCAATTGGAGGGATTTGATGGATAAAAAGATAAGAGTTCATGAACTGGCTAAACGCCTGAACATGAGCAGCAAGGATCTGCTTGCCGAACTTGAAGATCTTGGAGTTGAGGCAAAAAATCACATGTCGACGCTTGAAGATTCTATCGTCAACATGCTTGTAGAGATATACGCATCTGAAGAAGACGAAAAAGGCCTTTCTTTAAAAACGAAAAAGCCTTCAAAGCCAAAAGATCGCATCGAGAATAACGCCGAGTTCGAAGAGGAAACCCAGAAAACAGATGTTTACGTTGAAGACAAAACCGTTTCACACGTCGAAAGAACCGTGGAACTTGACGAGAATAAAAGTATAACTCTAAGAGAATTCTGCGATCTTACCTTAATCCCTCCGACAAAAATCATAAAAGATCTTTTCATGGAAGGAAAAGCACTGACTATAAACACGATTCTTGATCATCAACTTATTGAAGAAATAGCAAGTAAATATTCGATACATGTTGAATTCAAGACCCAAAAACCCGTTGAAGCGGCAGATCCTCTTAAAACAGAGTTTGACAAATTTTATCAGGAAAACAAAGACAAATTTTCTTTGAGACCTCCGGTTGTAACGATCATGGGTCATGTCGATCACGGTAAAACCACTTTGCTTGACAGGATAAGAAAAACTCACCTCGCAGAAAAAGAAGCGGGAGGCATAACGCAATCGATAGGTGCTTACAAAGCCGTGATAAACGGGAAAAACATAACTTTTATAGATACCCCAGGCCATGAAGCGTTCACGGAGATGCGTGCACGAGGTGCTCAGGCAACTGATATAGTCGTTTTGGTGGTTGCGGCAGATGACGGTGTCATGCCTCAAACGATAGAGGCTTACGACCATGCTAAAAATGCTGGTGTTCCCGTGATAGTGGCTATAAACAAGGTTGATAAGCCAAATGCGAATCTTGAATTGACAAAACAGGATCTTGTCAGCAAGTTGAACGTCATACCAGATGACTGGGGAGGAGACACGCCGGTAGTTCCCATATCCGCCAAAACGGGCAAAGGAGTGGATGAACTGCTGGAAATGATTTTGCTGGTCTCTGAATTGAAAGAGATAAAAGCGTGTTCCGTTGGCAGGGCAAGAGCGATAATCATAGAATCTAAACTTGATAAGTTCAAAGGACCCGTCGCAACGGTTATAATCAAGGATGGCGTTCTGAAACTTGGAGACAATTTCGTCGCCGGCAGAACTTGCGGAAAGGTCAGATCTATCTTTGATGATACCGGCCGAAGTTTAAAGGAGGCCTATCCCGCAGATCCAATTGTGATAATGGGTTTTGAGGATCTACCCGACTCAGGATCTATACTCTACGTCATGCCTTCTCAAAAGAAAGCGCGTGAATACATAGAAAAATACAAGGTCGAACAAAATCAAGTACAACCAAAAAGGGTCAGACTTGAGAATATCTTTGAACTTTCCCAGTCCGAAGGTCAAAAAGTGCTTAACCTTATAATCAAAGCCGATACTTTCGGGGCTTTGGGCGCCCTCAAAATGGCGATCGAAAAGACCGAACCCGAAGAGATAAAGATAGAAATCGTTCATGCCGGAATAGGGAACATAAACATAAACGATGTCTTGCTTGCATCGGCAGATCAGGCCGTTATACTTGGATTCAGAGTTGGAATAGAGCCAAAGACAGAACTTAAGGCAGATCAACTCGGAGTACAGATAAAAACTTACGAGATAATTTTTGAACTTATCGAGGACATAAAGGCTGCGCTTGCAGGCATGATGGAACCTGAAATCATCGAGGAAACGGTTGGACATGCAAGAGTTTTACAGATTTTCAACATATCGAAAATCGGAAATATAGCGGGCTTTCAACTTTACGAGGGCCATGTGGAAAAACATTGCATGGCACGGATCGTGAGAAACAAAAACGTTGTCTTCGATGGCCAGATAGAGGCTTTAAAACACTTCAAAGATGACGTGGAAAACCTTGAAGCACCGCAAGAAGGCGGACTTAGACTTACAGGGTTCGAAACTTTCATGCCAAACGATGAGATAGAATTCTACATGAAAAAGGAGATAAGAAAATCTCCAACGTACAAAAAAGGCGAGGAAAAGAAATAGATTTAACGCATATTTTACATTTGAAACATTGTTTGTTAATCTCCATTTGGTAACATATTCTTCGGTTCGCATTTTTACGGAAGGCAGAATACCTTTTAGGTAACTGCCCGAGTAAAGAGTTCGTTTTAAATTTTGATTGACATAGTTCATTGAAAAACGGGCAGCTATAAGAGTAAGGTTTGGACGGAGAGTTCGATCCTGGCTCAGGACAAACGCTGGCGGCGTGCCTAACACATGCAAGTCGGACGACAGGCGAGGAATCCGCAAGGAGGAATCGTGCTGAGTGGCGAACGGGTGAGTAGCACATGGGGACATACCCTCAAGGGTGGGATAGCGTTTCGAAAGGGACGGTAATACCGCATACGCTCGGGAGAGGAAAGGTGCAACAGCACCGCTTGAGGAGTGACTCATGACCCATCAGTTAGTTGGTGAGGTAAAGGCCCACCAAGGCTATGACGGGTAGCTGGTCTGAGAGGATGGTCAGCCACACTGGGACTGAGACACGGCCCAGACTCCTACGGGAGGCAGCAGTGGGGAATTTTTCCCAATGGGCGAAAGCCTGAGGGAGCGACGCCGCGTGGAGGAAGGAATCTTTCGAGATGTAAACTCCTGTTGTAAGGGAGCAAGGGTATATGGAGTGGAAAGTCATATACTCAGATAGTACCTTACGAGGAAGCCCCGGCTAACTACGTGCCAGCAGCCGCGGTAATACGTAGGGGGCGAGCGTTGTCCGGAGTTACTGGGCGTAAAGGGTGCGTAGGTGGCCGATAAAGTCAAGTGTGAAATTCCACGGCTCAACTGTGGGAGGGCGTTTGAAACTAATCGGCTTGAGGTCAGGTCAGGGAGATGGAATTGTCAGTGTAGGGGTGAAATCCGTAGATATTGGCAAGAACGCCAGTGGTGAAGACGGTCTTCTGGGCTGATACTGACACTGAGGCACGAAAGCTAGGGGAGCGAACGGGATTAGATACCCCGGTAGTCCTAGCCGTAAACGATGTTCACTGAGTATGGGAGGCGTTAGCCATCCGTGCTGAAGCAAACGCGTTAAGTGAACCGCCTGGGGAGTACGGCCGCAAGGTTGAAACTCAAAGGAATTGACGGGGGCCCGCACAAGCGGTGGAGCGTGTGGTTCAATTCGACGCAACACGAAGAACCTTACCAAGGCTTGACATGTAGGTGGTAGTGAGACGAAAGTGGAACGACTCTCGAAAGGGAGAGCCTGCACAGGTGGTGCATGGCTGTCGTCAGCTCGTGCCGTGAGGTGTTGGGTTAAGTCCCGCAACGAGCGCAACCCCTGTGGTTAGTTGCCAGCAGTTCGGCTGGGCACTCTAATCAGACTGCCGGAGAAGATCCGGAGGAAGGTGGGGATGACGTCAAGTCATCATGCCCTTTATGCCTTGGGCGACACACGCGCTACAATGGCATGCACAGACAGGAGCTAAGCCGTGAGGTGGAGCGAATCTGAGAAAACATGCCTCAGTACAGATTGCAGGCTGAAACCCGCCTGCATGAAGTCGGAATCGCTAGTAATCGCGGATCAGCCATGCCGCGGTGAATACGTTCCCGGGCCTTGTACACACCGCCCGTCAAACCACCCGAGTTGAGGATACCAGAAGTCATTGGTCTAACCGCGAGGGAGAAGATGCCGAAGGCAGACTCAGTGAGGGGGGTTAAGTCGTAACAAGGTAGCTGTACCGGAAGGTGCGGCTGGATCACCTCCTTTCTAAGGAGAAATAAGGTAGCTGCCCGTTTTTGAATGAACTAAGGGCTCATAGCTCAGATGGTTAGAGCGCACGCCTGATAAGCGTGAGGTGGGTGGTTCGAATCCACCTGAGCCCACGGGGATGTAGCTCAGAGGGAGAGCATCTGCTTTGCAAGCAGGGGGCCGTCGGTTCGAATCCGATCATCTCCAGCGGTCATTGAAAACTGAATAGAGCAAAGGTTAAGGTATGAAGGGCGCGCGGTGGATGCCTAGGAAACGGGAGGCGAAGAAGGACGTGGCAGGCTGCGAAAAGCGACGGTGAGTTGCGAGCGAGCGTTGACCCGTCGATGTCCGAATGGGGAAACCCACCCAACGAGAGTTGGGAGCGAAAGCGCGAACCGGGTGAAGTGAACCATCTCAGTAACCCGAGGAAAAGAAATCGAAGAGATTCTCCAAGTAGCGGCGAGCGAAAGGGGAAAAGCCCAAATCACATACGTGTGATAGCCCACAGGCGTTGCGTATGGGAGGTTAAAGGGCCATCTGAGGTACTGCTGTGGAAGTATCGAGGCGTAATCATGTTTAGTCGAATGAACTGGGAAGTTCAACCGAAGAAGGTGAAAGTCCTGTAGGCGAAAGGCATGAGGAGTCTTAAGGTGGAACCTGAGTAAGGCGGGGCTCGAGGAACCCCGTCTGAATTTGGGGAGACCATTCTCCAAGGCTAAATACTACCCGTTTACCGATAGTGAAGTAGTACCGTGAGGGAAAGGTGAAAAGTACCCCGGGAGGGGGATGAAAGAGAACCTGAAACCGCGTGTCCACAAGAAGTCGAAGCACGCAAGTGCGACGGCATGCCTTTTGATTAATGCGCCTGCGAGTTGTGTTGTGTGGCGAGGTTAAGTCGGGAAAGACGAAGCCGAAGGGAAACCGAGTCCGAATAAGGCGAAAAGTCACATGATGCAGACCCGAAGCCAGATGAGCTACCCATGACCAGGAAGAAGGTAGGCTAAACCCCACTGGAGGTCCGAACCAGTTGCTAGTGAAAAAGCATTGGATGAGTTGTGGGTAGGAGTGAAAAGCTAATCGAATCTGGTGATAGCTGGTTCTCCCCGAAACGTATTTAGGTACGGCCTTGCATGGTCAGTCATGGAGGTAGAGCACTGGATGGGGTAGGGGGCGTGAGCCTTCCGAACTCAACCAAACTCCGAATGCCAAGACTTAAAGTGCAGGAGACAGACTACGAGGGATAAGCTCCGTGGTCGAAAGGGAAACAGCCCAGACCGTCAGTTAAGGTCCCAAATGCCTGACTAAGTGTAAAAGGAAGTTATGAGCCTGAGACATCCAGGAGGTTGGCTCAGAAGCAGCCATCCTTAAAAGAGTGCGTAACAGCTCACTGGTTGAGGCACATTGCGCCGAAGATGTAAGGGGGCTGAAGTCAGGAACCGAAACTGCGGAACTGAGAAGTTGGTAGGGGAGCGTTGGACAGTAGGGAGAAGGCGTACCCGCGAGGGGCGCTGGACGAAGTCCAAGTGTGGATGCAGGCCCGAGTAGCGAGAGGAAGGTGAGAATCCTTCCCCCCTGAAGCCCAAGGGTACCTGGGGAAGGTTTGTCCACCCAGGGTTAGGCGGGACCCTAAGGAAAAGGTGAAAGCCGTATCTGATGGGAAACAGGTTAATAATCCTGTCCTTGGGAGCTGGAGTGAAGCGGTGACGCAGGAGGAGAAGTACCGTGGTCAAGTGGCACGGCCATCTAAGTGGCGAGTCATAGTGCGCAGGCAAAACCACGCGCCGAAGGTGAGCCATGACGGGAAGTGGCGCAGCGATGCGTTGCGACGGTATAGATTCACACTGCCGAGAAAAACCGCTAAACGATGAAGGCTTTCAAACCGTTCTGTAAACCGACACAGGTGGGCTGGCATAGAATGCTAAGGGGGACGAGATAACTTCCGCTAAGGAACTAGGCAAAATGGCCTCGTAACTTAGGGAGAAGAGGCACTTGAGATTGTGGGTAACTGCAATAGCAAGTCGCAGAGAGTAGGTCCAGGCGACTGTTTACCAAAAACACATGACTCTGCAAACTTCTAAAGAGGAAGTATAGGGTCTGACGCCTGCCCAGCACCGGAAGGTTAAGGGGAGCCGTGATGAGCGGTGAACTGAAGCCCCGGTAAACGGCGGCCGTAACTATAACGGTCCTAAGGTAGCGAAATTCCTTGTCGGGCAAGTTCCGACGTGCATGAATGGCGTAACGATCTGGACACTGTCTTAGCGGGAGGCTCGGTGAAACTATAATCCGGGTGAAGATACCCGGTACCTACGGCTAGACGGAAAGACCCCATGAAGCTTGACTGTACCCTGATATTGTGCTTTAGCGCATCATGTACAGGATAGGTGGGAGGCTGAGAACCGTTCTCGTTAGGGGACGGGGAGCCGGAAGTGGGATACCACCCTTGATGTGTTGGAGTGCTAACTCAAGCCACTAAAGGTGGCAGAGGACAGTGTCAGGCGGGCAGTTTGACTGGGGCGGTCGCCTCCCAAAAGGTAACGGAGGCGTACAAAGGTCACCTCAGGCTGGTTGGTAATCAGCCGGTGAGTGCAAAGGCAAAAGGTGGCCTGACTGTGAGAGTGACGGCTCGAGCAGACGCGAAAGCGGGTCTTAGTGATCCTGTGGCACTGAATGGAAGGGCCATGGCTAAACGGACAAAAGTTACTCTGGGGATAACAGGCTGATACCGTCCGAGAGTTCACATCGACGACGGTGTTTGGCACCTCGATGTCGACTCATCGCATCCTGGGGCTGAAGCAGGTCCCAAGGGTTGGGCTGTTCGCCCATTAAAGCGGTACGTGAGTTGGGTTCAGAACGTCGTGAGACAGTTCGGTCCCTATCTACCGTAGGCGAAGGAGACTTGAGGGGAGTCGCTCCCAGTACGAGAGGACCGGGGCGAATGTACCAATGGTGAACCAGTTATCCTGCCAGGGGTAAAAGCTGGGTAGCCAAGTGCAAAATGATAAGCGCTGAAAGCATCTAAGCGCGAAGCAAACCCCAAGATAAGGTCTCCCACTCGAAAGAGGTAAGGGTGGTTCGAGAACAGGACCTTGATAGGCCGGAGGTGGAGGCATGGCGACATGTAGAGCCGACCGGTACTAATAACCCGAGGCCTTAACCTAAAGCTCTATTCAGTTTTGAATGACTGGAATGCCGGGTGGTGATACCGGACTGGGAAACACCCGTTCCCATTCCGAATACGGCCGTTAAGCCAGTTCGGGCCGATGGTAGTAAGGGGGCGACCCTTTGCGAGAGTAGGTTGTTGCCCGGCTTAGTTACAAAACAGCGGAACTCATGTTGAGTTCCGCTTTGTTTTTATTT
>JAJYYZ010000044.1 GCA_021800445.1 bacterium
ATCTGGATGATCTTTTCGACTGAGAACTTTGAAACTTTCATGATGCACCTCCCAAGAATATTTTACAAAAGATTCTACTTTTGAATGTGTCGGTACAGGGGAGCATCACAGCATGGCTGTTTTCATTCCTCAAAGGTAGGATATAAACAATATGTTTGGTCATATGGAAATAATAACAAGTGAGTTTTCATTCCTCAAAGGTAGGATATAAACAATATGTTTGGTCATATGGAAATAATAACAAGTGAGTTTTCATTCCTCAAAGGTAGGATATAAACATGAACATAAGCTAATAGCATTAAAACTCAAAAATCGTTTTCATTCCTCAAAGGTAGGATATAAACATTACTTTGACGGAGTCGGCCAGGAATTGTATATAATGTTTTCATTCCTCAAAGGTAGGATATAAACTTATGCCGTATTTGCCTATTTGGACTGAAATGAACAGTTTTCATTCCTCAAAGGTAGGATATAAACTGTACTAACATACGTTAAAGATGGGAGGAGAGAATTAGTTTTCATTCCTCAAAGGTAGGATATAACTTTAGCACATAGCATATAGCACGTGGCTTGTGGCACGTGGAAACGAATTAAAAATTGACAATTGAAAATAGAAAATTAAAATTACTCGCTTTTCACTGTTTGCTTCTCACTCTTTACTTCTCTCCGGCGCCATTGGCTATATGCCATGCGCCAGTACATTCCTCAAAGGTAGGATATAAACTTTATTCTGCAAAAAATTGTCTTATCATTTTAAGTCGTTTTCATTCCTCAAAGGTAGGATATAAACTTTGTTCAAACTTTCATATGATTGTTGCATCGACTGGTTTTCATTCCTCAAAGGTAGGATATAAACGAAGAGGTAGAAAAACTAAAGGATGAGTTTGAGACCATCAGTTTTCATTCCTCAAAGGTAGGATATAAACTGGCTCCCGTCATGTCTTATAACACAATGTTATCGGTTTTCATTCCTCAAAGGTAGGATATAAACGAAAAAGTGAAAGGGAGTGGTAAGTATGTATCAGAGTTTTCATTCCTCAAAGGTAGGATATAAACGAAAAGGACGAAACATGGCATTACTCGCTGGATGATAAGTTTTCATTCCTCAAAGGTAGGATATAAACTCCAGATATGATTGGAGATAATCCCAGAGAAGATAGGTTTTCATTCCTCAAAGGTAGGATATAAACCCGTTGACATAGTATAACATAAGGATTGTTTAAAGTCAAATTTTCAGAAAAGTATGTGAACTTGTATATATAAAAGTGAGGTAAAGGCTTTAGCGGTAATGATTGAATTAAGAAAGCAGATCGTCGTCGATCTCCCGGGGATTTTCGAGTATCGTAGGTCGACGACGATGGTAAATGAAGTGTGAAGAATGTTAAGAAGAGTGAAGGGTAAAGAGATGATCTGTGGATATATGCAAATCTCCTCCATTGTTGGATGTAAGAAAGATGTATGCTTATGTAATTTAATGTTAAGGACCGAGTGCGTAACAAAAAGATGTGGAAAAGAGGCTGTATTTAATATAAAAATGTACATATTCGCAATCCAATGGAAAAATATGAAATGTAGTTCACCTGTGTTGTAACACATCAGATCGTGTAAGACGTTCCATTTGCGAGGGGATTTTTCTCCGTGCCTATTACTTCTTTGTCAAAAAGATCTTTTGTCTTTAGTTTAAAAAATAAAACGCTGTCTTTTTCCTCTTCGATTTTGTCTCTAATTTTTGATTTTAGTTCTCTGAACTTGGCAGCAGTTATTTCACCTTCAAAGACCGAATTTTGGATCCATGTAAGATATTCGCGTCCTATTTTCAGAATTTTACCGACACGCTTTTCTTCTATATCGTAGACCATTATGACGTACATTCGTCATCACCACTTTGAAATGTACGGAATGTATTCTTTGTCTCCCAAAAAATGCTTTTCAAGTTTGTAAAGTTCAAGTCTTATAAGATATTTGTACGAAACTTTTTTCTTAATCTTCGGATGAGAGATAGTCGTTGACAATTGATTTTCGATTTCTTCGACAAATTTCTTCTTTCCATTTTCGTTCATGTATATGCCTTGTAAATGAGGAGAAAAATCATTTTTGGTTATGATTCTTTTGTTTATCAAAGAAAATATGCTTCTATCTACTATTATCGGCTTGAAAATTTCCGCAACATCGAGATTAAGCGAAAATCTTCTGAAATTCGTTGTATGAAGATAACCTATTCGAGGATCAAGATGTGTTTTGTATATTTCTGAGAGTACAGTCGAATAAATGATCGAATTGCCGAAACTTATCAAAGCATTTACCTCGTTGGAAGGTGGCTGCCTTGTTCTATTTACAAAAGGAAAATCAGAGTTATCGATGATTTTGTCAAACGCAGAATAATACGTATTTCTTGAATTGCCTTCCAACCCCATGAGTACATCTACATTTTCTGTTTTGAATATCTCGTCAAGAAATGCTTTTAATTTGATCTCTGTTTCCAAAAGATCTTTGCCTCTGTTTTTGTAATAGGAAATGACCGCAAGCATATTTTCTATTGACCCTTGAACAAATCTCCGCGCTAAATCCAATCGTTTTTCGTCACTTTTGTAGTATTCAACCTGCTGCAGTATCAATTCACCGGATTCAAGATATTCTCGAGGATAGTAAGTGCCTATGTAATATTCGTAATGATTGTAAAGATGCAACGGAATCCCGTTTTGGGTTAAAAATTCGAGCGCATCTTTGTTAAAGTCTAAATTTCCAAAGCAATGAATTTCAGAAACATTCTCTATGGGTATATAGTTTTTGGTGCCATCTTCTTGCTCTATGAAAATGGTGTTTTGCTTTCTCGACAATCTTCCACTTTTAAATACGTAAAGTCTTCTCGACATATTATCACCTTAGGAAAAACACAAAGATTGAAAGCCACATTTTTTACAATAAGATGTTTCGATGATTTTCGGTGGAATATCAAGAGAGATCACTTCGGATAATTCGGCTATTTTTGAATGAAGCAGTTTTTCTTTTTCTTCATCGAAAGTAATGTTTATTATCTTTTTTTCTGCCGGAAATCTCAACTGTCCTGTCAGATTAATTCCAATTTCTTTTAGTTTTTCCATGTAATAGATCAACTGAATTTCTGCGCTTTCAATGCTTTTAGAACTCTTTTTTATTTCTGCCACTATAACTTCTCCGTTTTTTTCTGTGGCAAAATCGATTTTGGCGCCTTCTATTTCAATTTCTTTCAAACTCATGTAATGGTAACTTTCTTCGTGGATTAACCGTCCGACCGTTAAAAAATAATTGTCTTCTTCTGGAGATATGGCCCTTGACATGAACCATGCTTCTCTTGGACACATCATGAATGCACCAAGCATAGAAGGAGTTATTCTCACATTATCATCACATCCTTTTGAGGAATTTTAAATCCTATTTCTTCATCGTAAAAATCATCCAGTCGATCTTTCTGAACAAAATAAAATGAATTGCCTCTTTGACGATCTATAAGAGGCGGCCCATTTTCTATCAATAATTTGGTTAGATTGACAGAGATCATGTACTGATTCATTTTTTTGAAAAGATGGGTTGCTTTTACGTACCATTCTTTAGGATCAAGTGATTGGATTTCTTCGAATTCATTCCATAGATCAACGGCTTCTTGATCATATTCGATGTAAATATTCGCCTTTAAAAATCCTTTTATTATTGAAAAGGAAGATATAGGAGGGTTTTCACTGGCCTTATTTTGAGAAAAGTAAAAAAGGGTCTTTAAAGAATTAAGATATTTTTCGGATTGGGTTATGTAATTTCCCACTTTTTCAAAGTAAGGATTGATTAAATATTCTTCGAATTTGTCTTCGGTGATTTCAGAGATTTCGTTGAAAAGTTCTTTTGAAATGCCGACTAAAAGATCGTCATAAACCAGGTTTGAGTAAGAAGTGCTGTTGTCATTTTTGAGATCAATTAAATGGACTATTCCCAGATCAATTGTGTAATTTCTGTTGCATCTGCCGCAACTTTGAATTATAGAATCAACCGGAGCCATATCTCTGTAGACTGTATCAAAATCTATATCCATTCCTGCCTCAATGACTTGAGTGCTTACAAGCAATTTGACATCTCCTTTGTTTATTTGATTTATGACCCTTTCTCTTAATTTGGGAATGACGCCGGCCGAAATGTAATATTTTTTTATTTTGAGGTCTTCAAACATTTTGAAAAAATTTTGAGATGAAGAAATGGTGTTTAAAACAACAAGCACCTTTTTGTCCTTATCGAGATCATCGATCACTTTTTCGTATAGGCTTTTCAAGGTGTTAATTTGCGTTTCGTTTACAATTTTTATTCTTTTGAGTTCGAATTTCTTTGTCGCAAGTTCTTTCGAATTTATTAAAATTTTTGGCTTTGTCGCTGTGGTGAGTATGAAATAGGTTCCAGTATTTTTGGCCATGAAATTGAAAACTTCCGAAATCAATTTCCAGTATTCGTGTGGTATGTTCTGTATTTCGTCCAAAATCACGATCGATCCAAATATAGTGTGAAGTTTCCGAATGTCCGATCTCCTGTTCGAGATCAATCCTTCGAACAAACTTACAAAGGTTGTAACGATTATTTCTGAGTCCCATCCGGATATCAAAAGAGATGAAAGGTCTTCATTCAAAGGCCCCGTTTCGTCTATGTATTCGTTAGAGACAAGATGATGCTGGACGAGCAAAAGATCTGTACTTACTTCTCGATCGATTGAGAGCACTTCTTTTATTCTTTTGGCATTTTGATCTACCAAACTTGTGAAGGGAAGCGCATAGATTATTCTTGGCATTCTCCCTTCTTTGTTTTTTATCATCTCTCTTAACTTCAGGGCGAAGTCAAATGACGTTAAAGTTTTACCGCCACCGGTTGGCACCGTTATTGTGTAGAAATGATCCTCAAGAGATATTTCCGAGTTGAGAACGTCTTTGTGAACAGACTCTCTTAAATCGTTTATTGCGCTTGAATTTTTGAAATGAGACCACATGTATTTTTGTACCACTTTAGTGTCAAAATCGATCCTTTTCGAAATTTTATGACCGTATGTAGCCGCATCTATCCTGTCCGCGTCAACAAGTAAGGAATACAAAAAATTCGTCGCGAAATAAGATGAAAGATCATTTTTGGAATTCAAAACTTTCTCGATCTCAAAATCTATCTCTGACATCTCATCGATAATCTCTTCTGTTTTTTTCGATGAGATCTCAACATGAGTTTGATCTTTAAACCATTCGGAAAATTCTCTGTCTATGTTTTTTGTCATTTTGATGAGTCTTTCTTTGCCGTATTGAAGTTCGACAACTTCATCAATGTAATTTTTTAAAAACCCATGATGGCGTCTTACAACCATAAAAGCATAGAATGAAAACTCTTTTGCTTTACTTTCATCTGTTTTTGAAAGATTTTCTTTGGCAACGACATAAGCGTAGATGGCAGATATCTCTGAGTGTGGAGATCTTACATTTGATCCGGCCAGTTTTTCCTGGAATATCTTCGTCGCTTTTCCCAGATCATGTGAGATGGCAATAGCATGGATTAGATTTTTAAAAAGTTCTCTCTCAATTCCAAAAGCCTTTTGGGTATCTAATTTTTGATCTTCAAGGAATTCTAACATCATTTTTTCGACACCCAAAAGATGATCAACCAAAGGCCTTTGTGGATGTGAATAAATCATGATCACATGAAGATCAAAAAGTCGTCGTTAACTCTAAAGACCGTTTTTTCGTCGCCGGAGACAACTTTTATTCCACCGAGATCTGGATTGTATATGTAATCTCTGTTTGAGACGAAATTTCTTTTCTCATCTATTTCGTATGGCAAGGTATCAAAAATGTATTTTTGATCGTCCATAGGCTTAAAAATAAGATTACCGACTTTTGGCACAACGCTACTTATTATAACCTCTGTTTGAGGACTTACCCACTCAATCGGAAAATCTCCGATATATTCTATCTTTGCTATATTTGAGGCTGTACCGAGATATGGCGTGTAAAAACTTTCTTTGTTTATGACTTTGTTTTTCAGATTTGACAACTCGGATTCTTGCCAAGAAATGTAGAGCATGTAAGAAGGATTGTATATCATCTCGGTTAGAGTTAAAATATTAGGGCTCGGAGCATTTGGCTTGGTATTTAAATTCTTAAAGGTCGTGCTTTTTTTCTGGATGGGCTTTAAGATTTTAACGGCAACTTTGAATTCTTTAAAGAAAGATATATAGTGATTTTGATCATCATTTCCCCATCCCAAAACGGCGGCTATCATGCCGATGATAGCCGTCCGCGGTGGAAAATCATACGTTAAAGAAGATGTTGTTGTGTATGGCTTTCTGAACACACCAAATCTTGAAGACACTTCAAAGACAGATATTTTCTCCATTAATCAAGCCTCCATCTTGAATTTTTCGACATTTACTCCTTCCAAAGTATTAAATTCCGGAGTGATTTTGACTTCGTCGCTTGATAAATATCTAACCGTTGAAATTCTTTTTGCATTTCTTTTGATCAGATCAAACAATTTTGTTAAATCTAAAGTATAATCAAAGACAGATCTTATTTCATTTTCAGATTTTTCTGTTTTTAAAGAAATAAAGGCATCCAGTCCGCCGTTGTGTGTGTCGTTGTTGTATTCGATCTGTACAAGCAATCTTGGAAGTTGTTCCATTTTCGATCTTGTTATGAGGTCTTTCGTGCCAAACCAAAGTGCTTTGAAAAATTCTTCAACATCGTCTTCAGTTAATTTTGTTTTTACGGCCGCATTTTGATTTATGACTCCGTAAAAGGCTATTAATGCGTAAGGTACAAGGTATTCTTCACGAAAAGATGACATTTGAGCGTTTTCTCTCGATGCAAAGGCCGCCGTTCCTTTTATGTAAGAAAGATCTACGGCGTGTAAAGACTCTCCCATTCTCATCTGAATGGGTCCGACGAGTGTTACAGAATCACCTGAACTGCCCTTTTTTGCAAGTTTGGTAGGAAGCATCCCACCGAACAGTCTTATGTCTATTGCTTTATCAAGTATGTCGTTGAGAGGATCTTTTGAATCGCCTATGAGTGCTTTTGTTCTGCCTTCAGAAGTTTGAACATCTGTAGATTTGGAAATGAAAATTGTCTTTCCGTTTTGCTCAAGATAATCTCTGACCGTTCTTTTGAGTCTTACATCGCTTACAAGCACATGGGAAGTTATCTCATCATATCTCGGTTTGTTTTCATCGTTTGGATCTCCATTTGGATTTCCCCATTTCACATCGTAGAGAAATAGAAATTCAGATCTCTTCAGTTTCTCCATTATCTTCTTCTCCTTTCGAAATTTTTAATGGCTCTGCAAATGACAATGTCATGCCGGACACAAAAATGAAATTGGCCTCATCGATATCCAATTTCCAATCGGTGGTCAAATTAAGGTAATAGGCACACAGCCTTTTTAGAATATCGACGTTTTTTGAATTTAAATAGCAGTTGTCGTTGGATGAATACTCGATTATCTTGTTTATGACTTTTGCGTAGAGGCCTTTGAAATCTTCTCTTTTCATTCTCAAACCCTTAAGTTGCGAATAAAATGGTGCTTTCGACTTATCCATTTTGTTTTGCTGACATGCAACAAGCCTGCCGACAAGTACACCCAAATAAAACAGTCCCTTTTTCTCAGTTGTGTCAAATGAATTGTTGAAAAATTCGTCTACCTTTTTGTCCAATTCATACTCTTCCTCGCTTAGATTCGAAGCCATCTTAGCGCTCCTTTCATCTTTATTTAGAAACTTAAATAAATTCAAAGTTGCCATCGCACCGTAAATGTACGATCTGAAATCTTCTTTGAATTCTTTGTCAGAATTGTAAATGGCAGTTCTTACCTTTCTCATGGCATCGGAGATTATTAAATGACGTTGCGGTTTTCTTTTCTCAAGAATACCTCTTACAATTATGTAAAAATCTTTGAGATTAGGCTTTTTTGATTCTTTGTCAACTGTTAAATCATATATGGTTCGTAAAGTGAATTCATACCATTCTCCGGCTATCTTTTTGTAAAGCAAATTCACACGATCCATCGTGTCAGATATCTCTTTTATCCATGTCGGAGACATATCCTGAATATTCAAAATTATCTGTCTTTGCGCATTGTTCGGCCTGTAAAAGATGAAATCAATCGATGTAGGATCTGGAAACATTTTTGAATTTTTTAGAATTCTCATTTCAAAGACAGACCTGCGTTTTATTGAATCTTTATCAAGAGTTACAGAATCTATCTTTTTGAGGTTGTCTATGGTACTTTTTATCACATTCAAATCACCGTTGAGAGATTTAGGAATGACCCACACTTTGTCTTTTGAATAAAATGGAAAATCAAGGTTTTTTAAAATGATCTTCGATCCAAGTTGCATATCTTTGTAGCAGTCTTCACATATGGGAAGAATTTTGTTTACGTTTTTTGGATTCATATCCGGCAAAAATCCACGTTTTTCGACAGTTGCAAATTTGAAAATTTCTATATCGCTGAGTTTTTTCTTCGAGATCGGCGCATTTCTTCCGCACACGCAACAAATCGAAGAAGATGAAGTGCGGCTTTGATTTGATTTTACAAAAGCGTCTAAAATATCCTTAACCTCTGCTGGATAAAACACACTGTCGTTTGACTCGAATTCAAATGTCAAAACCGCATTTTTATTTGAAAAAGTGCCTATCTTTTGTGAAACTGTCTGTGCGATGCCGTCAATGGTTTTGTCAAGAAAATCCGCAAAATTATTCAAAAATTGTGAGTTCATATTCTTTATAAAATTAGAATATTTGCCAAATGGATTCAAGATTTGATCTGCTTTTTTATCGCTGACATATTCGTAAGACTTCAAGACGATTGTCGGAGAAAAAAGATTTTTATCGTTGCCATAAAGTTGTTTGTAAAGCAGAGGATACGGATCCGATTTTAGATAAAGAGGCACTATATCTTTGAGAGAAAAATTGTAATTGTCGTCAAATTCTACCTTTACGGCTATTGTCTGAACATTTTCCGGATTATCTTTGACCTTTACGTAAGAAGAGAAAGCGCTCAAAAGTCTGTCGGTATCACTCCCGCCGTAGGCTCTGCCAATGTCTCTTACCGATTTAAGCATTTCATCACCTCGATTTATCAAATGGGTATATCATTATCTGTTTCAAAATCATTCTTTGCCGGCAGTGTATTTTCTGAAGGATCAAAAAATTCATCTTTTTTGTCTTTATTTTCAGATGAAAATTTGATGAGTGCTTCTTTTGTTTTTTCCTTATCTTTTAAAATTTTCTCCCAATTTTCTGATGGAGAATTATTTGAATCTTTCTCAGGCATCTGTGGCGGTTCACTTATCAAAAGGATTTTTGAAAGAGAAAACTGAAAGTCGGTATGATCATTTTCCTTTAAAACTTTCTCGATGTATCCTTCCAGGTAAACCTCAGATCCTTTTTTGATCTTTTCTATTTCGGCAGGATATGGGGGATACACACGAAAATCGAGACCATATCCTATGGCTACGACTGGATTCTCGATATCAACGTATACAACAAGATTTTTAAATTGCTTTTGCGGTTCATCTGAAATTGAATCAAAGTTGGCTGATTTTATCGTGATCTTTCTTGCATTTTTGTCTCTTTTTATGGCATCTTCAAACTCTTTTTTGAGTTTAATCCATTCTCTTTCTTTTTTTCTGGTCTCAAGTTTGAGGATCTCAAGTTCCATTTCCTGCATTGTTAACGCTTGTTCTCCGTAACTTACGCCTGGAACGTTGTAAAGGTCAAAATATTCAACGACACCATATTCTCCTTCGGAATATCCATCTTCGTCCATCATTGATTCAATGGATCTTTTCTTTTCAAGTGCTTTAAGATACCAATCGTAATCCCATTCCAAATTTCTTTCATCTTCCTTGATCTTTTTCTTTAAAAATTCAAGATTAAAAGATGCGAAAACATAATCGCGAGCAAGATTCTTTCGATATTTTCTCAATTCCTATCATCCCCTTTGATTTTAATCAATTTTTTATCGAATAAGATGTACTGCCGAGACTTTCTACCCCTTTTACAATCATTTTCCTTTTCCCGATTCCGGATATCTTTGCACCCATCGAATTGAGAAATCTTTCCAGATCTACCACCTCCGGCTCTCTTGCACAGTTTGAAATTTCAACAGTCGTTCCTTTCAATAAAACTGAGGTCATCATAAGATGTTCTGTTGCCTTAATGTTTGGAAAGCGCATCTCTATTTTTACGTCTTTGGGTGCCTTTCTAAAAGTTGCATCGATGAAATCTCTTTCCGCTTTTACATCGATACCAAGTTGCTTTAATCCTTCAAGATGGGTATCTATAGGTCCTGGCCCTATCGAAGATCCCGAACGATAAAATACCCTTGAATGACCTGTCCTTATTGCAAGAGGACCGAGAAAAAGTATTGCAGTCCCAATTGGTCTGTATTTTATCTCACCGTCGAGATTTCCTCCCTTCGAATAAAACACATCTCCGTCAAGGTATACATTCCTAAATTCTTTTAAAAACTCGATCATTTCTCTTACAGACGGTACATCCGGAATATTTCTGACTTCTATATTCCCATCGCTTAGTACCGACGCTGCAATAACTGCCAAAGCCTCATCTTCAAATCTGTGATCTCCATTTGTCATAATTTCACCCTCCAATAAATATGCCCGCACATGTGCGGGCATAAGTATTACCTTGCCTGGGTTGTAGAAACGAGATGTCCTTTTTCGTCGTATACATAGGCTATATTTCCGCGTCTTATTGTGACCGTTGTAGATGTATAGCCCATAAGTTCACATTCCGCGCCGCATCCTATCGTCCATAAAACCCTGTTGCCTTCTGCGTAAACGTAAAGAATTCCTCCTCTTTTGATCGCGGTGATTATCATGCTTGTACCTCCTTGCCTTTGACAAATTGCCTTAAAATTTCAATCTCTTTCAAAGAAAGGTTGGTAGATAATTTGTGAGGTTTGAATGAGTTTGGATGTGGAAGAAATACGATATATCTTTCTCCATTCTCTATTTGGATGGGTCCGATGAGTTTATGATTCTCATCTGTTGATATGTTGTAATAAGAATTGAATACCCCTTTTGCCGTTGATCCCAAGATTATTATAACCTTTGCAGGACTCAAAGAAATAACAGAAGATAAATACCTTTGGGAACATATTCTGCATGCTTCGGATACACCGTATTCGTGCGGCGATTTACAGTGTACAACTTCAGTCATGGCATAATCAGTTCCGGGAATTGCATTTTCTATAACTTCGTTTGCTATGCTCTTGAGCGTTACCCAGAAGCGGACAGCAGAACTGTAAGTTCCATCTTTTTTGAGATACCTTATTCCGTCCTTTGTGAATTTGGATTCTTTATCAAAGCAGGTGATAAAAAAGGTTTCAATCGACTCCATATCCCAGTTCCACGTTGGGAAGTTTTCGTCGAAACTTATACCGGGGTTAGAACTTACAAATAGAATATTTGCTTTTTCTATGTGGCCTCTCCAGGGTTCCGGCACCTGAAAATGGTTAAGAAAAAAAGGAGAGTAGGACTCAGACTGCGATTTAACGATTTTAGAACATTCACCTGAACTTTTGTCTATGACTTCTTGAATCAAAGGGCAGTGAATGATGTTTTGCATTACGGCATAAATATTATCCATTTGTCTTCTCCTTTTACAATAACTTTACTCATTAGGCTCTTTTAATTAAGGCTTTTAAAATGATAATTCCTATTAAAATAACATCTTCAATACCCATATTATCGCCTCCTTTCGAATTATTTAATCACACTTTTGACGACATTTCTAAAAGAAAAATCCCCGCAGCCTTGTTTCTGTGGGGTGGTTACTACAAAATGTACCAGATCAATATCCCGACCACAAATTCAAAAGTGGAAACAAGCAATTGCACGTCCTCTTGCCAGTCATCGTTTATTTTCACTTTGGATCTCTTTCTTTGTTTGATCTGGCTGTTTCTCTTCATCAGGCCATGTCAGTAACAAGGAACTGATCTCAGACAAAGTCTGAGAAGCCATCAAAAGGATCTTTCCTGCGATTTTTGTCTTTTCACTCATTGGCTCACTCCTTTTAATTTTTCATTTCTTCAGATTGTATAATCACACTTTTTCTATTTTCACTTTTAAAAAGAGGTAAATTAAGCACGTAGCACGTGGCAACAAAGAGATTAGAAATCAGGGATTAGAGAGTAGAGAAAGGCCGTAATGCACGATATATTTTTTACGTCATCCCGCACTTGATGCGGGATCGCACTTTCATATAATCTTTAAAGGCGATCCCTGATGAACTCAGGGATGACAAATCAACTTCGACTGCTCACCCTTCACTGTTCACCGGCGCCATTGGCTATATGCCATGCGCCAGTACATTCCTCAAAGGTAGGATATAAACAAAGTGGAGGGGAGAGAGTATTTTACTCTCTTTTCAAGGTTTTCATTCCTCAAAGGTAGGATATAAACTGCAGTACTGATAAACGGCTTGGTGTTTCGTGTGTTGTTTTCATTCCTCAAAGGTAGGATATAAACTAACAGAGCAGTGCTGAAAAGGAGGATGTTAATATGAGTTTTCATTCCTCAAAGGTAGGATATAAACAAATACGTTATTGTGGAATATTCCTTATATGCTTCGTTTTCATTCCTCAAAGGTAGGATATAAACACAATGGAAGAACTAACATGGAACGATGGCATAGCCAGGTTTTCATTCCTCAAAGGTAGGATATAAACGTGCAAAAGCCAGAGGAAGAAGAAACACAGTTGGCTGCGTTTTCATTCCTCAAAGGTAGGATATAAACGCAGCGTTAAAAGCGATGGGGGCTGTTGTTGGGGCAGGTTTTCATTCCTCAAAGGTAGGATATAAACTTCAGAACAATGGCAAGAGACATGAGCGTTCAGGATGTGTTTTCATTCCTCAAAGGTAGGATATAAACATTATTTGCTCGAACCTAGCCTATAGGCAAAACTGAGTTTTCATTCCTCAAAGGTAGGATATAAACGTAAGACCTCATCAGTCTTCTTCTTTGCAGTCTGTGTTTTCATTCCTCAAAGGTAGGATATAAACTAATATATTGATTATTATCCTCCTGTTTATACCAAGTTTTCATTCCTCAAAGGTAGGATATAAACGAAACATATGATTTACAGATGAAATGGGCTCGTAGTGCGTTTTCATTCCTCAAAGGTAGGATATAAACGCAACAAGGCTATACGGATACTTTGATGAATAGAAGTTTTCATTCCTCAAAGGTAGGATATAAACCGATGGGCAGGTTCAATCTTGATAACTATTATGTTTGTTTTCATTCCTCAAAGGTAGGATATAAACAACACACGTTGCTGGTGGGCTAATTCATTCAACTTATGTTTTCATTCCTCAAAGGTAGGATATAAACGCCCGCAAATGGAGCCTTGCGAAATTGAGGACTGCTAGTTTTCATTCCTCAAAGGTAGGATATAAACCAACAATGTCCTCACCATTCACGTTGTAATACCATTGTTTTCATTCCTCAAAGGTAGGATATAAACAGTATAAAAGCCCGTCATATTGCTTATCTTGCTATGTTTTCATTCCTCAAAGGTAGGATATAAACGGCCTCTTACAATGTCCCATATATCCGAGTTTCTGTGTTTTCATTCCTCAAAGGTAGGATATAAACTCAACACGTTATATCACCGTATGTGTATATCTACAAGTTTTCATTCCTCAAAGGTAGGATATAAACGCAGACGATCCTACCGACGTACCCGCGTTGTTGATAGTTTTCATTCCTCAAAGGTAGGATATAAACAAAATCACCCCTTAAGCGTAACTGTAATCAACTAGTTTTCATTCCTCAAAGGTAGGATATAAACTAGGGGCTCGAAATGAATGTCCAATAAAAAATGAATAAGTTTTCATTCCTCAAAGGTAGGATATAAACGGATCGCACCGCCCCATGTCTGAGTTGTTGCGTTGTAGTTTTCATTCCTCAAAGGTAGGATATAAACGCTGAATCCGATACGACAGCGACCGGGGAGCAGAAGCGTTTTCATTCCTCAAAGGTAGGATATAAACATTGTAGGTGGATTCCCGTACAGATCGAAGTACTTCTGTTTTCATTCCTCAAAGGTAGGATATAAACCACCGCAAGAGTTGCCTGTTCTTGATCTTTATATTTTTGTTTTCATTCCTCAAAGGTAGGATATAAACTGGTGAAGCGTATGTGTATATCTACAATGACGTTGTGTTTTCATTCCTCAAAGGTAGGATATAAACTGAAACAGGTTCGTGAGGCCAACCAAGGGGTGCCTGAGTTTTCATTCCTCAAAGGTAGGATATAAACTCTGTTAGATACTGGTGCCGTTGAAGATTTAAGAAAAGTTTTCATTCCTCAAAGGTAGGATATAAACAATTGAATCGCATCACATACGGATGGCAAATTAATCAGTTTTCATTCCTCAAAGGTAGGATATAAACGCAGTCGCCGCAGATGGACAAACCCGCACATTTAAATAGTTTTCATTCCTCAAAGGTAGGATATAAACTCGTTGACATAGTATAACATAAGGATTTTTAAAAGTCAATTTTTTGGAAAAGTATGTGAACTTGTATATATAAAAGTGAGGTAAAGGCTTTAGCGGTAATGATTGAATTAAGAAAGCAGATCGTCGTCGATCTCCCGGGGATTTTCGAGTATCGTAGGTCGACGACGATGGTAAATGAAGTGTGAAGAATGTTAAGAAGAGTGAAGGGTAAAGAGATGATCTGTGGATATATGCAAATCTCCTCCATTGTTGGATGTAAGAAAGATGTATGCTTATGTAATTTAATGTTAAGGACCGAGTGCGTAACAAAAAGATGTGGAAAAGAGGCTGTATTTAATATAAAAATGTACATATTCGCAATCCAATGGAAAAATATGAAATGTAGTTCACCTGTGTTGTAACACATCAGATCGTGTAAGACGTTCCATTTGCGAGGGGATTTTTCTCCGTGCCTATTACTTCTTTGTCAAAAAGATCTTTTGTCTTTAGTTTAAAAAATAAAACGCTGTCTTTTTCCTCTTCGATTTTGTCTCTAATTTTTGATTTTAGTTCTCTGAACTTGGCAGCAGTTATTTCACCTTCAAAGACCGAATTTTGGATCCATGTAAGATATTCGCGTCCTATTTTCAGAATTTTACCGACACGCTTTTCTTCTATATCGTAGACCATTATGACGTACATTCGTCATCACCACTTTGAAATGTACGGAATGTATTCTTTGTCTCCCAAAAAATGCTTTTCAAGTTTGTAAAGTTCAAGTCTTATAAGATATTTGTACGAAACTTTTTTCTTAATCTTCGGATGAGAGATAGTCGTTGACAATTGATTTTCGATTTCTTCGACAAATTTCTTCTTTCCATTTTCGTTCATGTATATGCCTTGTAAATGAGGAGAAAAATCATTTTTGGTTATGATTCTTTTGTTTATCAAAGAAAATATGCTTCTATCTACTATTATCGGCTTGAAAATTTCCGCAACATCGAGATTAAGCGAAAATCTTCTGAAATTCGTTGTATGAAGATAACCTATTCGAGGATCAAGATGTGTTTTGTATATTTCTGAGAGTACAGTCGAATAAATGATCGAATTGCCGAAACTTATCAAAGCATTTACCTCGTTGGAAGGTGGCTGCCTTGTTCTATTTACAAAAGGAAAATCAGAGTTATCGATGATTTTGTCAAACGCAGAATAATACGTATTTCTTGAATTGCCTTCCAACCCCATGAGTACATCTACATTTTCTGTTTTGAATATCTCGTCAAGAAATGCTTTTAATTTGATCTCTGTTTCCAAAAGATCTTTGCCTCTGTTTTTGTAATAGGAAATGACCGCAAGCATATTTTCTATTGACCCTTGAACAAATCTCCGCGCTAAATCCAATCGTTTTTCGTCACTTTTGTAGTATTCAACCTGCTGCAGTATCAATTCACCGGATTCAAGATATTCTCGAGGATAGTAAGTGCCTATGTAATATTCGTAATGATTGTAAAGATGCAACGGAATCCCGTTTTGGGTTAAAAATTCGAGCGCATCTTTGTTAAAGTCTAAATTTCCAAAGCAATGAATTTCAGAAACATTCTCTATGGGTATATAGTTTTTGGTGCCATCTTCTTGCTCTATGAAAATGGTGTTTTGCTTTCTCGACAATCTTCCACTTTTAAATACGTAAAGTCTTCTCGACATATTATCACCTTAGGAAAAACACAAAGATTGAAAGCCACATTTTTTACAATAAGATGTTTCGATGATTTTCGGTGGAATATCAAGAGAGATCACTTCGGATAATTCGGCTATTTTTGAATGAAGCAGTTTTTCTTTTTCTTCATCGAAAGTAATGTTTATTATCTTTTTTTCTGCCGGAAATCTCAACTGTCCTGTCAGATTAATTCCAATTTCTTTTAGTTTTTCCATGTAATAGATCAACTGAATTTCTGCGCTTTCAATGCTTTTAGAACTCTTTTTTATTTCTGCCACTATAACTTCTCCGTTTTTTTCTGTGGCAAAATCGATTTTGGCGCCTTCTATTTCAATTTCTTTCAAACTCATGTAATGGTAACTTTCTTCGTGGATTAACCGTCCGACCGTTAAAAAATAATTGTCTTCTTCTGGAGATATGGCCCTTGACATGAACCATGCTTCTCTTGGACACATCATGAATGCACCAAGCATAGAAGGAGTTATTCTCACATTATCATCACATCCTTTTGAGGAATTTTAAATCCTATTTCTTCATCGTAAAAATCATCCAGTCGATCTTTCTGAACAAAATAAAATGAATTGCCTCTTTGACGATCTATAAGAGGCGGCCCATTTTCTATCAATAATTTGGTTAGATTGAAG
>JAJYYZ010000045.1 GCA_021800445.1 bacterium
AATTGTTAGTTCGGTATGAAAAGAAGGCGGTAAGTTATCTTTCATTGGTATATTTTGCGTGTGCGATTATAGTTTGGAGGAAGATTATTCCTGTGCATCAATGAACTATTTACGGATAAGCTCTTAGCACAGGGATGCTATTGAGCGAGAAGCCCCCCTTCTATAAGTGGTGGGAGTATGTCACTTATGTTTGTTTATATAACATATTAGAAATAATTGTCAACCTTTGTTTTAAGACAAATTATCAAATAATGGACTTATTTCAGCCATTATAACCAAATAACATCTATTTAGGCAGTTTATCTTTGAAATACTATGGCAGGATAATCAAATCACAACCAGTGTTCATCCAAACACGGCTTTTCTTCTATTTGAATCGTTAAATGGTTTATCCCATATTTTTCTTTCAACAAATTATTTACTTGAATTCTTATCATGTCCGCTATTTTTGTCTCAGAAGGTTCCACGCGGACATGACATTCCATTATCGTATATTCACCGTCAAGGCTCCAAACATGAACATGATGAAGAGAAAGCACGCCTTCTGTTGATTCGATGTCTTTTTTCATCTGTGCAAAATCAATTTTGCCCGGCACGCCTTCCATGAGCACATTTATAGATTTTCTTATTATCTCAAATGACTCGTAAGATACGAAAGCAATTATCCCAAAGGTCACAAGCGGATCGAGAATATACCAATGGTAAATACCTATCAGTATGCCAACGACTATGATTGCCGCTGAATACATAGAATCTGAAAGCATATGAATGAAAGCGGCCTTTACGTTTAGATCATGATGAGAATGTCCATGAAGTAAAAATGCTCCAAGTGTATTTCCAACAAGGGCTACAACTCCTATCCATACCACAATCTCTCCATTTATCGCTTCAGGATGGACAAGTCTGATTGTGGCCTCATATCCAATAAAGGCAAAAATCATCAAAAGTATAAGCGAATTGATCAAAGCTGCTATGATGCCAGTCCTTTTGTAGCCGTACGTTTTTGTCTCATTTTTTTGCTTTTTTGATGCGATGTTGGCAAACAAACTTAGAATCATCCCGCCGGCATCTGCAAGATTTTGCAGAGAATCAGTTATAAGTGCGAAACTTCCGGATATAATTCCAAATGAAAGTTCGAAAAAAACTATTCCGAAATTGACAAAGATATTTGCCCATAAAGCCTTTGATGCGTCTTTGTGTTCATGAGTTTCACTCATAAAAACCCTCCTTAACGTGTTCACTTAGCGCGATCAAAAGATTCGAAATATGAGAATCGGCAAGTGAATAAAATATTTTGTTTCCCTCTTTTCTTGTTTTAACGGCACCACCAAGTTTTAGAATTTTCAATTGATTTGAGATGGTGGACTGTTTTATTCCAAGTTCTTCAACGATTTTACCCACACATGCTTCTCCTTCCTCGAGGAGATACATGAGAATTGTCATTCTTAATTCATTTGAAAAAAGAGAACTCATTTTTGCCATAAGGCTTAAATTAGATTTATCCATATATCATGATTATATGATATTCTATTTCAAATGTCAATTGTCCAAAATTTTTTATCAGCATTATGACAATTTTCCTTACAAAGTATTATGATTTATTATGATATACTTGATCAACTTTAAATGTAAAATATGCGAGGAGGCATAATGAACAGCATTTCTCATCTTGTGAAAACCGAAGATTTAAATCATCATAGCACGCTTTTTGCCGGCAAGGCGGCAGAATGGTTTGTTGAGGCGACCTACATTGAGGCCAATCTTGCGTATAAAAATCCAGAGAATCTTGTTTGCTTGAAAATACATGGCTTGAAGTTTACAACTCCCGTCAAAAATGGCAGCATCGTGAATATAAAAACCTCCCTTGCTTATGTTGGTAAAACAAGTATAATGGTGTATGGCAAAATTTACAACGCACTCAGGCCAGAAAAAGTCATGGTTGAGGGTTTCGTAACTTTCATTTCTGTCGATTCCGAAGGGAAAAAGCAACCGCACAACATAATTTTTACACCTAAGACTGAGGAAGAAATAGAAATTTATCAAAAAGCAGTTGAGTTGAGAAACACGGGATTACAAGTTAAAAGCTTGTAGAGGAGAGAAATTGAACAACTTAATCCAGGTAATTTTACTTTCAATGGCACCAATTTCTGAATTAAGGGGTGCTATTCTGCTCGGAATTCTTGCATATCATATGAATCCGGCTTTGGTAACGATCGCATCGATTATCTCCAACATGGTACCTGCGATAGCCATCATTATGTTTTTTGATTCAATACTTCCATGGGTAAAAGAGCGATTTCCGTCTATAGGAAGATTTGTCGAGAGGTTTTCTCAAACGCGAAAAGAAAAAAACAGAAAAAAAATAGAAAGATATGGTTTTTTTGCCATAATAGCATTTGTTGCCATTCCCTTGCCTCTCACCGGCGCATGGACTGGATCTCTTTTGACGGTGCCTTTTGAAATGCCAAAGTTCAAATCTATTCTTGCCGTTGCAATTGGAGTAACGATAGCCGGCATGATCGTAACTTTGTCCATTTTACTTGGCATGAACAGTTTATAGTACATGTGAAAAGTGGATCTCATATTGATGGTAAAGTGCAAAGATCACATGGCAATAGTGTTCACATCTGTCGAGAAAAATGAAGACACCGCGATGGCAATAGCACTTGTCGGAGGTATAGGCCTTGCCGCAGTTCCCGCTGCGATAGCACCTCTTATTCAAGTTCCTTTACTTGCAACGTATCTAAAATTTCATTGTCAAATAGCCAAATTGTCTGGTAAAAGATCCCATCGCCTTGTGAATGAATACGAATTGCACGAAATAAACTACCCTGTCGTATAGACGATGGAGTCTTCTTTGAAAAAATAGATAAATTGTTCTTTTGTGTATGATACATTGACATTCCTGTTATAATTGGAGTTGATAATCAGCACACAAACTTGGGAAGCACCCACTTCGGGGAGGATGTGCTGTTATACAGGCGATGGAGGAGATCATTTGATATCTATAATTGATGTTATTGGTCCGTCTATGATTGGACCGTCGAGTTCTCACACGCTTGGTGCTATGAGAATTTCAAAATTTGTTTATAATCTTTTCAACTCAACACCTGACAATGCCACATTTTATCTTCACGGATCTTTTAAAGACACCTATATAGGACATGGAACAGGGCTTGCCCTCGTAGCCGGTTTGTGTGGCATGGCTACAGATGATCCTTCAGTTTCGAAAGCAGACGAAATATCTAAACGTTCTGGATTCAATTACGAATTCAAAGCGATAGATCTTGGGGATGTTCATCCAAACACAGTTAAAATCGTTGCAACTAAAGATAACTTATCCCATGAAGTTATAGGATCGTCTGTCGGGGGCGGAAGAATAAAAATAATATCGATAGATTCGATATCGTGCAATATCACCGGTGAATTACCGACTCTTGTGATAGAAAATGACGATGTTCCTGGCGCACTTGAATCGATCGTAAGAGTTATATCCTTAAATTCAGTTAACATTGCACAGGTGAGTTTAAGCAGGATAAGCAAGGGTTCGAAGATTGCAAATATGATACTCGAACTTGATGATGAATTAGATAACTCAATAATCGAAAATCTAAGAATGCTAAAAATTGTTAAGTCGATGATATACGTTAAATCCCTAAATTATGCCAGTTGATCTTTGTCTAAAGGAGAGAAAAGGTGAACGTAAAATTCTTCAACGATCTTGTGGAAATTTCTGAAAAAACCGGAGAAGATTTGCATAAAGTGATTCTCAATTGGGAAATGCTTGATACAGGTTACTCAAGCGAAAAACTGATAGAAAATACTTCCAAACTTTTGAAAGTCATGGAAGAAGAATACGCATCCAAAAAAGACAAGGCATTCAAGACACTTGTGAACTTAACTGGAACAAATGGTAAAAAAATGTACAATTACGTTCAAAACGCTTTTGTTGGAGAGAAAGTTTTCAAGGCTGCGACGATAGCCGTAACGATGGCTGAAAATAACGCATCGATGGGAAGGATAGTTGCATGTCCAACGGCAGGATCAAGTGGCGTTATGCCGGGCGTGTTGCTGGTACTCGAAGAATATGGCATTCCGAGAGATAGACTGGTACTCTCCTTGATCGTGGCTGGTGCGATAGGTAAGATAATCGCGACAAGGGCTTCTCTTTCCGGATCCGAAGCAGGCTGTCAGGCCGAAATAGGCAGCGCAACCGCGATGGCCGCAGGGGCCGCCGTTTACGCAACATACGGAAGTGCAAAGCAGGTATCAAACGCTGCGGCACTCTCGTTGAAATCTTTGATGGGTCTCGTTTGTGACCCTGTGGGAGGATTTGTGGAAGTCCCCTGCGTCAAAAGAAATGCGACAGGAGCGACGTTAGCGTTGCTTTTTTGTGATATGGCCAAATCAGGCGTTGAAAGTGTCATACCTTTAGATGAAGTCATAGATGCGATGATGAGTGTTGGTAGATCTTTACCGGAAAGTTTAAGAGAAACGGGTAAAGGTGGCATAGCCATAACGCCTACGGCAAGAAGACTTAT
Organism: bacterium; assembly: GCA_021800445.1. Lineage (GTDB taxonomy): Bacteria > Thermotogota > Thermotogae > Mesoaciditogales > Mesoaciditogaceae > Athalassotoga. The sequence goes on from JAJYYZ010000045.1 coordinate 4,542, forward strand.
CAAAGGGTTAAATGATAAATTCAAAATATCCGGTGATTGATTGCATAGATGTCATAAAATAAAAATACCTCCTGGATTACAACACTTATGAATTCCAAGAGGTATTTTATCTTTTAGGTTTTAAATTGTTTTTTCAACTTATGATTTTTATTTGGACAAGACGTAGAAATAAGGTCCCATTTCTGCTATTTCTGCGTTGTAATACCAGCCTGTTACCCAACTCCTTGCAACCCAGAATCCTTCTGGTTGATCTGTCCAGATGTAAAGTGCGTTATTATAATCGAGTTGAGTTAACTGTTTGGATATATCAGCTCTTTTGGCCGTTTGCGTTGTGTTTATAAGCGCAGCGACAAGTGGATCCACGTTCTTTTTGGCAAAATTCGTGTAATTTTGCCCAAAATTCCCGCTGTATGCGCCGGTTGATGCGTAGAAAGCGTCCGCAAAATCGTAAGGATCCGGATAATCGGCAAACCATATCGCTATGAACATTGGAAGTTTTTGAGAAATTTCATCCGCCAGATAATTAGACCAAAGTTCTCCAACAACGTTTATCTGGAATTTTGGATTTAACCTTCTTGCCGCATCACTTAAAGCCTGAAGTGCAAGTTGATGAGTTGTATCGCCTGTATCATACACGGCCGTGAACTTAAATCCTTTCTGCCATAATTCACCATTGTAAGCCTTTTTAAAATATTCTTCGGCTTTTGCGAGGTTTTGATCATATGTTGGAAGATTTGGATCGTATCCTAACAACCCTTTTATTATCGCACTGTTAGGTTGTAATGCCATGCCATTTAAAGCCTGTTGGATAAACTGTTTGTATGGGAATAGATATTCGAAAGCCTTTCTGACATCTAAGTTAGAGAAGAAATCCGATGGTATACCGTTTCCGTCCAACTTCCCAGATCCCAAATAAGAATTTCCTTGCGCTGCTATGTTCCACTGGAAAGCTATTCCATAAACTCCAAGCGTTGGTAAATCCGTTACGACGTTAACTCCTTTGACTCCCTGAACTTCTGAAAGATTTTGAAGTGGTACAGATATTGCATCTGCCTGTCCTGCTTCGAGATCGAGCAAACTCGTCGTGAATTCGTTGATGTATTTCACAACCGCATATTTGATCTTTGCCGGCCCTTGCCAGTATTCATCAAATCTTTGAAGAGCAACTTCACGTCCTGGCGTTATGTATTGCACCATATAAGGTCCGGTTCCATTTTCTATGTTTTCAAGTGGATCGTTACTTTGTTCCGGATTGTGATAATACCACCAATCGTTTGCCGATCCATCCCACGCGTTATTATCGGCACACCATTTCTGATCGAGTATAGAAGACCAGTTGGAAACAGGACCAGAAAGTATATAAAGGAATGGAGCATATGGCTGAGGAAGATGGATTATCACATCGTTGCCTTTAATTTCAAAATCTTTTGCGAGTAAATTAAATGCGTCGACTAAAGCCTGTTTGTATTTGTCAGAAAGCGGGTTCTTTGTTCCTGTCGCGAAAATTCCCAAAGAACTTAAACTCGTGTAGTTGAGTGGATTGCTCAATCCCAATTCGTTGGCCACAACTTGGACTATAGTGCTGACATATTGACCATCTACCATTGGGAGCAAAGGCCCTGCCAACATCCAAGATGGTCCGCCGGCCCTATCGAATATAACTGTTCTTTCAAGAGAATAAACGACATCTTGAGGGGTTAACAAATCACCGTTGTGAAAGTAAACGCCCTGGCGGATATGAAAGACATAAGTTGTGCCGTTATCAAGAATCGTACCATCTGAAACGGACGGGACGTTAGTTGCAAGCATAGGAAGGAAATTGACGGTAGATGTTCCATCGTACTGAATAAGATTTTCGTAAACCTGCATGTTGATCTCATTCGATACGGTATCGTAGTCCCACGCCGGATCAAGAGAAACAAAAGGTCCAGGCTCTTCGTATACAAACGTGTTTGGATTGACAACTGATTGCGCCATCGCAATTGTCGCGAAACTAAGGATTAAAATGATCATCAAAAACGTAATTCCTTTTCTCATCTTTCAACCTCCCATAATAAAATAGTGGAACGAAAATACTTTTACAAATTATATATAAAAAAAGTGATCATTTAACGTCTTTAAAATGAACTTTTGATGTTTTAAACATTAAATTGTCTTTTATGGCAAGTCAAAAAATAACCCAAAAATTTGGGCATTTACCATTTAAAGTTGATCGAGCGTATATTTTACCCCTTTTTAAGCAAGAATTCTCCCACTTCTATAAGTGGTGAGAGTATGTCACAGGACTTTTATTCCTTTTTTGTAAGTGGCGATAACTTTTGCAGATTCATCATCTATCGGTTTTGATAAAACAATGAAATCACCAATCATACCTTCCGATATGCTTCCCTTTTTATACTCATCAAACTCTTGAAATGATCCTTCTACCGTGTATGCCAAAAGAGAAGTTACCGGATCTATTTCAAGTTTTTTCGCAGCGCGTATTCCAAGTAATGGATCTGGAATTTCAACGGGTGCATCAGAAGAAAAAGCCGTTCTTATCCCAGATCCAATGAACTTTTTGAATGGATAAGCAATTTTCATCCTGCTTCCTATTCTGTTTTTTGCCATCTTCTCATCTGAGATAAAAAACTGAGGCTGAACATCGACACATAAATTCATTTTCTTGATTTGTTCTATTTGATCCGGCCACGCCATCTGAACATGGACAATTCTGTGTCTTAAATTCGGATCCGTTGATTCAAAGGCATCAAGCAGCACATCAAGAGCACCATCTCCTATTGCATGAGCAACGACTTGAATTCCATTTGAATCGGCAAGACGAATTATTCGTTTGAATTCGTCTGGATCAAAGTTCAACACGCCACGATTATTTGAATCATCGTAATTGGATCTGAGGAAGGCCGTTCTGGCACCCAAAGAACCATCTAAAAGCAGTTTAATGGATTGTGGTTTCAAAGAAGCATATTTTCTCATCTCTTCAAGTGAGTGAATGTGTAAATGTTCATAAACATCTATTTTCAAGTTTGAAATTAAATTGTTGACAATTTGCGGATCTAAATTTGAAGAATCATCTGAATGGACGGTTGTGACACCATACCTGAAAAATTCATTTTCGGCCGCATTTACGGCTTTTATGAGATATTCAGGATCTTGCTTCACTCTTTCAAGTGCTTTTATCAAAATATGCTCTTTTAAGATCCCGTCTTCAGAATCTATTTCGACCATTTTCAAAAATTTCTTGTTTGCCACACCCACATGACCGCATCTTCTGACAAGCAAAAGAGGTCTATCTATCGCATCGAGCATGTTTTTTTCAGGATATTTGCCGAGGATCTCATCATCCCATCCTCTTAGGATGGTGGCATCCGAATTTCGTGTAATCTTAATTATCTCATCGATTGATCTCGCTTTTTCAAGGTCAGGCGTTATAAGTTTCATTCCCAATCCGATTATGTGAGCGTGAGAATCTATAAAGCCCGGATATACATACCCATTTAATTTTTCTATCTTATCAGCGTGATATTCAGATGAGACAAAACGATCGTTTTCGACGGTAAAAGCGGTGTTGTAGGCCCGGAAAAATGTTCTCATACTTTTGATTTAAAAAGGTTATAAGATGTTTCTCCAGGTTTTTCGTTGTAGTAAGGTCTTGTGCAATTTGGGCATCCGGAGGTTTCAAAAGCAGACTGAGGTACGCCGGCCGGCTCAAATCCGTATCTTATAATCTCGCCATCTTTTGAAAACTCGAAATCATCGACTCTCGAAAGGCCATTTTTTATAAGATAATGAGATATTTGAATACGCCTGTAAGATTCAAAAGCAGGTCTTGATTTGTTTTCAAGTTTTGTACCTCTGATAGGCGTAAAGGCAAAAAGGCCGACACTCACCTTTGAATCGTACATCTCCTGGATGAACTCAACCATTTGTCTTTCGCTCTCTCCGAGACCGACTATCACATGCGTCGTAACCAGTCCGGGGAAATTATTTGCAATTTTTTTGACAAGTTTAACATGATTTTTAAATTTTCCTCCCCTGTAAATTTCGTAAAGTTTTTCGTCTACGACATCCGTTGCCATGCCTAACCTTTCTATGCTATGATCAAACCATTTTTTCGCCATTTCAAAACTGGTTATCCTCACGCTTACAGATATCGGAATGTTCAACGTTTTAACTTTTTGAATGAAATCAAATGCTTCTTTCTCCACCGATGGCGTTGAGACAACCTGAAGACATATTCTTTTAACACCATCCGCATTTTTTAAAGCATCGACAATCCTTTCGAGGTCAAAAACCGGCCATACAATCCTTGAAAGCATATCTGTCGAAGATTTACTCGTCTTTGCCTGAGTACAATATGCACAATCGAAGACGCATCTTTCCCCGAACATCGTGTAAACCGTTTTTATATCTAAAAGAGGACCTGACGAGATCAGGTTCAAAAATCTTGCGCTACCATAAGAAATGCGCATTCAAACCTCCAGATTTGGAACGGCGTTGAGGTTAAAATCGGCAAATTTGCCCGCTTTGTAATCATGCCACCCTGCGGCGGCTATCATGGAAGCGTTATCCGTACAATACCTGAGAGGAGGGAAATGAAAGACAAGATCATTTTTACGACCTACTTCTTCCGTCTTTCTTCTCACGGCTGAATTCGCCGCCACTCCGCCTGCGATCACTATGTCTCTGACGTTGTATGCCTTGGCCGCTTTCACAATTTTTTCTATGAGTATCGAAGAAACGGTTTCTTGAAAAGAAGCCGCCACATCTTCAACTTTTGCTCTCGGGTTGTCTTTCAAAAAGTATCTTATATGCGTCTTAAGACCACTGAAACTAAAATCGTATTTCCCAACGGTTTTAGGTTTTGTGAATTTATAGATGGGTTTGCCATCTTTTGAAATTTTATCTATCTGTGGACCGCCCGGATAGGGAAGATCCAACATGCGCGCAACTTTGTCAAAGGCTTCTCCGGCTGCATCATCTATTGATTTGCCTAAAATTCCAAAATTATTCATCGATTTCATGTAAACGATCTCGGTATGGGCTCCAGAAATCATCAGAACGACACAGGGAAAATCGATATTCTTGTCAAAAAGAAAAACAGCGTTAAGATGGCCTATCATGTGATTAACACCTATAAGAGGCACCTTTAGGGCAAAAGACAGCGCTTTTGCGTAAGAAAGTCCAACAAGCAAAGGACCAACCAATCCCGGTCCATATGTAACTGCTATGGCAGATATCTTTTTTGGGTCGATCTTTGTTTCTTCGAATACCATTTTTACCAATATGGATATTTTCTCAAGATGATATCGGGACGCTATCTCAGGCACAACTCCACCGTAAAGTGCATGAATGTTTATTTGAGACGCTGTCTTCTCAGAAAGCACACTTTCACCGTTTTCGACAATTGCAACTGAAGTTTCGTCGCAAGAACTTTCTACGCCAAGAATCAGAGCCATTAAGCGGATTCCCTCATTTCTATGACAGGCTCTTTCCCTTCCTTAACGGTTTCATTAGTCACAATTACCCTTTTGACATTTTGTAATCTTGGCACGTTGAACATCACTTCCATCATTATCTCGTCTATAACACTTTTCAATCCTCTTGCTCCGGTACCTTTTTTTCTTGCCATTTTTGCTATCTCTTTCAGCGCATCTTGCTCAAATTCAAGATCGACACCATCAAGTTCTAACAACTTTTTGTATTGTTTCACCACTGCATTTTTGGGATCAACGAGTATTCTCACAAGTTGTTCTTCATTTAACTGATCCAAAGTAGACACTATTGGAAATCTTCCCACGAATTCTGGCATTATACCGTATTTAACGAGATCATCGGGTGTAACCTGTTTCAAGATTGAATTTATGTCTTCATCACGTTTTGACTTTATGTCAGCGGCAAAACCGACAGTCGTTTGTTGAATTCTCGATCTTATTATCTCTTCAAGACCGTCAAATGCACCACCTATTATGAAAAGTATGTTTGTGGTATCAACTTTTATGAATTCCTGATATGGATGTTTTCTGCCGCCTTGAGGTGGAACATTGGCAACCGTTCCTTCGACAATTTTCAAAAGCGCTTGTTGAACCCCTTCACCAGATACATCTCTGGTAATTGAAACGTTCGAAGATTTTCTTGCTATTTTATCTATTTCGTCAATGTATATGATGCCATGTTGTGCTTTTTCTATGTCAAAATCGGCTACTTGGAGAAGTCTTAATATGACGTTTTCAACATCTTCACCAACATAACCCGCTTCTGTAAGCGGCGTCGCATCTGTTATGGCAAAAGGAACATCCAATATCTTGGCCAGCACTCTCGCTATAAGCGTTTTGCCCGCACCAGTTGGCCCTATAAGCATTATGTTTGACTTTTCTATTTCTACATCGTCGAATTTTTTGTTCATGAAAACACGTTTGTAATGATTGTAAACTGCGACGCTTATGGCTTTTTTTGCCTTTTCTTGACCAATAACATATTTATCAAGTTCCAATTTTATCTCTGATGGACTTGGTAAAGTTCTTACTTTGTTACTTTGTTCTTCTGTCTGATGGTCGTGAAGTATATCATGAAAAAGTTCAACACATTCATCGCATATGTAAATATCGTTTGGTCCAGCGATCAATCTGCTGACTTCAGATGCGCTTCTTCCACAAAAAGAACAAACCTTTTCATTTTTCACTTTTTCGAATCTCCTTCTACCTCTCTTTTTGAAGAGATGATTTTATCTATCAAACCGTAATTTAAAGCCTCTTCAGCATTCATGAAGAAGTCCCTATCAGTATCTTTTTCAATTTTTTCAATAGGTTGTCCCGTATGTTTTACGAGAATGTTATTTAGTTCATTTCTTATTCTCATGATTTCTTTCGCCCGTATCTCTATATCTTTAGCCTGACCTTCTGCTCCTCCAAGCGGTTGATGAATCATCACCGTCGCATGAGGAAGTGAGTATCTCTTTCCTTTTGTTCCGGCGGCAAGCAGCACGGCAGCCATTGATGCGGCAGAACCAATCGCGGTTGTAACGACATCACATTTGAGAAATTGCATCGTGTCGTATATCGCCATGCCGGCCGTTACCGATCCTCCAGGCGAGTTTATGTACATGTAAACGTCTTTGTCTGGATCCTCCGCTTCAAGAAAAAGTAATTGCGCTACGACAAGGCTTGATGTCATGTCATCAACTATTCCTTCAAGAAAAACTATTCTATCTTTTAGAAGTCTCGAGTATATATCATAAGCACGCTCAGTTCTTCCCGTTGTTTCTATGACTATCGGTATAGTCTGATCGCTGATATCGTATTTCAATTTTCTCCCTCACTTTCATCATTTTCTTCATCATCTTCGATTACTTCGTCTTCATTTTTTTCTTCAACGGTCACTACCGCATCTTTTAAAAGTTCATCTGCGACTTTGGAAGACAAAAGTTCGCGTCTTATCATTGAATAAAGGGCCGGATCTTTTTTCAGCATGATCTTCAATCTTTCATCACTTATCTTTGATTCTTCGTAATCACGTTTTGCCTCTTCGAAGATTTCTTCGTCCGAAACGCTCAAAGATTTTTCCTGTGCAACAAACTTTAAGGCTCCTTCCAATTTGAGATAACTGATTACCTCATCTCTAATGGAATCCATATATGCCTTTTCGTCACCGTGAAATTTATCTTTTAATTCTTTGTCGTAAACTTTGTCCTCTTTTTTCTGGTCTACGAGGTAATTCATGAAATAATCGATCGTCGAATCAAGAACATCTATCTTTGTTTTATTAACCAATTCATTTAAAATCCTGTCTCTTTTTATCGAAACGATAACTTTATCTACCGATTTATTAAAATCATCTTTTAAAGTGGCTTTGAGATCGTCAAAGGTTTCATATTTTTCATCGACCATCTTAGCGAAATTATCATCGAGATCGGGAAGTTGTTTTAAGTACAATTTGGTCAACTTAACATGCAGATTTGTCTTATTTTCCGTGTTCTCAGCCGTTGATGTGAAATCGAATTCATCTCCGACTTTTTTCCCTATGATATGAGGGAAAATCGTTCCTTCTGATGGTTCGCCTATTCTTATTTCAAGTGTTTTTTTCTCGGGATCTTTTCCGGTCAAATCGACATATTCTATCTCGGCAACATCCCCTATTTTGGCACTTTGATCTGCCGCCTTTGGTGTAAGTATGGCTTTTTCTTCTCTTAATTCTTCTATGGTTCTGTTAACTTCTTCATCTGGGGTTCCAAAATCTGGAATGGTTATTTCTATTCCCTTCATCGATTCGATTTGGGCCTTTGGAAATGCGTGTATCTCGAAAAGTATATCCGCCGTGCCACCTAATTCAACCGTTTTAACCTTTGGAGGTAAAACAGTATCGATTTCGTTGATATCGTTGAAATAATCACGCATAAGCATATGAAAGGCCTTGTCTGCAACCTGATCTTTTATAAGGGAATTAATTCTATCCATCCCTATTATCGTGTTTATGAGATTTCTCGGAACCATTCCCGGCCTGAATCCTTTAACTTTGATATCTTTGGAAATATCTTCGTAAACTTCATCCCTTGCTTCGTCAATGACTTTATGATCCAAAGATACCTTGACCGTTTTGACATTTTTGTTTTCTTCGATAACTTCAAACATAAAACTTCTCTCCTTTTTGGCTCAAAGAATGTAGGAACTTAAATCCTCATCTTTGGCTATTTCTTCAACTCTGCTTATGACGTAACCCTTATCGATAACAACAGGGCTTTCAACTTTTGGTGCATTGTATGAAATCTCTTCTATCACCTTTTCCATGACAGTGTAAAGCCTTCGAGCACCTATGTTGTCTTTCTTTTCATTAACCTCGTATGCGATTCTTGCTATCTCAGAAAGACCATCGTCGGTGAAATTCACATCTATTCCTTCCGTGGCAAGCAGGGCTTTGTACTGGTAAATCAAAGAATTTTTGGGCTCTATGAGTATTCTTTCAAAATCTTTCTGGGTTAGAGCACTTAACTCTACTCTTATTGGAAATCTCCCCTGAATTTCTGGAATCAGATCCGAAGGTTTCGACATATGAAAAGCGCCGGCGGCTATGAAAAGTATGTAGTCCGTTTTTACAGGTCCGTATTTTGTCGACACCGTAGTTCCTTCAACTATCGGCAGAAGGTCTCTTTGAACACCTTCTCTTGATACATCCGGTCCCGATCTTGAATTTGATCCGACTATCTTGTCGAATTCATCAAGAAAAACTATGCCCTTGTACTGAGCTCTATCAATTGCATCCTGAATCATTCTATCTTTATCTATAAGTTTTTCCGATTCGATTGGAAGCAGGAGTTTTCTTGCATCTTTGATTTTAACATGCTTTTTTTTCATTTTCTTTGGAATCATGCCACCGAACATATCTTGAATGTCTATTCCAAGATCTTCAGGACTCATACCGCCTATCATGGGCATCGATGGTGTCGTATCTTCAACTTCTATTTCTATTTCGAAATCTTCTATCTCGTTGTTTTTCAACCTTTCGCGCATTTCTTCACGTTTCGACATTGCCACTCTGTGAGTTTCCGGCGGGACCTGCTGTTGTGGATTTTGAAAAAATGACATTATGCCAGCCGCCGGTTGCTTTCTTACACTCTCGGGCACAAGTGCATCCAATATACGTTCTTCGACGGCTTTTTGCGCTTCTTTTTCAACCGTCACGGTCATTTCGGATTTTACGGTGTTTATGCTTTCTTCAACTAAATCTCTTATTATGGATTCAACTGATTTTCCAACGTAACCTACTTCAGTGTATCTTGTTACCTCAACTTTAATGAAAGGTGCTCCAGAAAGTTGGGCAAGTCGTCTTGCTATTTCTGTTTTTCCAACACCGGTTGGACCGGCCATGAGTATATTTTTAGGCATCACATCTCTTTGCATGTCTTCCGACAATTTCATGCGTCTGATCCTGTTTCTCAAAGCGATGGCAACTGATTTTTTCGCTTCTTCCTGTCCTATTATGTATTTATTGAGTTCATCCACTATCTCTTTTGGAGTAAGTTCATCTATATTCAAGATCAATCCTCCTCACAATTCCTCTATGGTTATGTTTGAATTGGTGTAGATACATATTTCGCTTGCTATTTCCATAGATTTAACCGCAATTTCGTGGGCATTCATTTGAGTGTTTCTGTAAAGTGCACGTGCAGCAGAAAGCGCATAGTTACCACCGGATCCAATTGCCATGATAGGTTCATCCGGTTGAATGACCTCACCGCTTCCGGAAAGCAAAAAGATGTTTTGATTATCCGCAACTATCAAAAGTGCTTCAAGACGCCTCAGCGCTCTGTCCATTCTCCAATCTTTCGCAAGTTCTATGGCTGCTTTTGCCAAGACACCATTTGCTTCTCTCAATTTAACTTCAAACCTTTCAAAAAGTGTGAATGCATCTGCTACCGATCCTGCAAAACCGGCTATTATTTTCCCGTCTCCAAGTCTTCTGACTTTTTTGGCCGTTGACTTCATTATGGTCTCTCCGGTCGTAACCTGACCATCACCGGCCATGACGGTTTTACCATCTTTTCTTACAACAATTATAGTTGTAGAATGAAAATCCAATTTACTTACCTCCTCATTGCAGAATACAAGAGTTCAAGCACAACCTCTTCCATACTTAATCCATCCGCCTTTGCAGAAGCAGGAAGATCGCTTGTAGGAGTCATTCCAGGGATAGCGTTGATCTCCAAGAAATAAAACTCCCCATTTGAAATTATACCATCTATCCTCGCAAATCCTCTACAACCAATTTCTTCATAAATTTTCAACGCTGCTGTTTCGATTCCTGTTTTTTCACCTATGTTCAAAGGTGCCGGGGCAATAAGAGTTGAACCCTGGGGAGAATATTTGGAATTATAATCGTAAAATTTGCCTCTTGGGATTATCTCAAGAATTGGAAGTACCGTTGGCTTACCTTTTATATCGAGTACCGAAATGGTTATTTCTCTGCCGTCAATGTAATTTTCGTAAAATCCGTCTTTGTCTTCGGTAATTTCTTTTGAGGAAAAATAAATTTTAACTCCTATACTCGATCCTCCAAATCTTGGTTTAAAAACGCATGGAAATTTCTCAGGGTGCAAAGACCATTTTGGGGTTTTGATGTTCATGCTTTCAAAGTATTCCTTTGTTTTGAGTTTATCTATCGTTATTTCACAACTTCTCGAATCGGAGCCTGTGTAAATTATACCTTTTGATTCAAAAAATTTTTGAACACTTCCGTCTTCGCCCGGTGAACCATGAAGCATTATAAAGCAAATTGAATTGATCGATTCAAGCGCTTCGAAGTTGCCATCCCACACGAAGAGAGTTGATTTCACCTTCATTTTCTTAAGAGATTCGAATATGTTTTTTCCACTCGATATTGAGACTTCTCTTTCAGGTGAGGTACCACCGCAAAGTATGGTTACATCTGGAATTTCTCTCTTAATTTGTCTTCTACCATTTGAGGAACCCATTGTTTTAATTCTCCTCCAAACTGTGCTATTTCTTTTACCATGGACGAAGAAAGGAAAAGGAATCTTATATCTGTCATGAAATATATCATCTCAAGGTTAGGGCACATTTCCCTATTTGCAAGGGCCATTTCGAATTCATATTCGAAATCTTCGACGGCTCTTAATCCTCTTATGGCTATTTTGATTTCTTTCTCTTTCACATATTGAACAAGGAGCCCGTTGTGAAGATCTACCTTTACGTTTAAATTTTTTGTTGCTTCTTTTATCATCTCAAGTCTTTCATCTGCAGAAAACAAAGGTTTCTTTCTCATGTTGTTCATCAAAACAACGGTAAAATCATCGAAGACTTCAGATGCCCTTTTGATTATGTCTATATGACCATAAGTTATCGGATCGAAAGATCCCGGGTATATGGCTTTCATCTCTTTTATGGCAAGGAGACTCCGATCTTCTGTAAGTCGGAGAGGAATTGCCGCCTCACCTGCCTTTCTATCAATAATGTTTTTGCACTTTCCAATTTCTTTAAATTTTTCCGGTTCGCAGACGCATGTATTTTTGTACCGTCTAATTTCCTTAAATCAAAGTACCCACTTGTCCGAAGACCGTATATGAAACATTCCTCACCATTGTATAAAACTTCGTCAAACCTTTTGTATCCTTTCGAAGATCGGATTGTGCTAACCACTTTTCTCCCGCCCTTTAACAGATTTGCTTTGTGCAATGATCTGTTCTGCCTTCTTACAAATTTAGCAAAGCATGATAATTCTG
>JAJYYZ010000046.1 GCA_021800445.1 bacterium
AAGTTTCAAAAATATCTTGAAAAGAATCCATTACCCGAAGCCAAGATATATGTAAAGATATGGGAAAAGGCCTGAACAAAGCGTAAGTGTGAAACTCATAATGAAGAGCCGTATGCGAGAAATCCGCGAGGGGAGTGTATTCAATCCAATCATGGGGCAAATATTGTGCCACTCTCAGAGGAAACGGAGAGAAACGGGGAAAACAAACCTGCCCCTAAAATTGGAGAGATACACTTCTACTCGACATAGCGCGTGGAAAAGTCAAACTGGAGGCGAAGAGCGTGATGCTAAGAGGTGTCCGACGCTGCAGAGCGAGGGCCAGACACCGAAGGGCAAATGCTGGAGCCGACGCACAAAAAGGCACCTTAATCAGGTGCCTCAAATGTTTCATCTGCATATTCTGCTTTTTCATTCTCTATGTTTTCAGCCACATCGTCCATGAAGTTTTCATCCTGTGAAAGATCCGGCAGGTTTTCCGTATCATCGATCATATCGGCTTTGAATTGTAAAAGTGAAAAGACACCGCTGGTTCCGGGTAGGTTGACCCGTCTGCCAAAGTGATCTTTTAATTTCATATCTGTAAAGTAGTAAGCGTAAGATTCCGGCGATTTCCCTTTTGAAGGATCGTAAGTTTTCTTTGAGGAAAGCACGAGATACCATATCGTTTGGCAAAGATCTTCAAATTCACATTTTCTAACAGAATGGGCATATTTGCTCACGAGTTTTCTTACGGCTCTTTCCATCTTATCCATTTCCTTCGCTTCCCTTTTTCCATATGTTCTCATTTGCCCAGTTTACAAAAGTATCTATTGCAAAACCCATGATCGCATCGATTATTTGATCGGGCAACGGTAAATGTATGTCGTTTTCTTTCATCAAAATGTGAATTATTTCAAGTGCCTTTTGCTTTTTTTCAGATCCGCCACCCGGATGTTCGACCATCACAACCGCTATTTCAATGAAATTTTTAACGTTCAAAAGCATTTTTATCCATTCCATATTTATATTCCCCCTCGATGTTTAAAAGGGGAGGGAGCCCTCCCCTTTTCGTTATTGGACTAAGTTGAAAAGTTGGCTGGAAGTTGTATCCACTATTGTGGCCGAATCGACAGTGTCAACAAGAGAATTTTTTGAAGTTTTTAAAAGATTTGCGGTTGCGATTTTTTCCATGAAAGCCATCACTTCTGCTTGTGTGAGATCGTTTTTCACGTCGTTTACTCTCAACGTCTTCGTTGAACCGTCTTGAGCATTAACCCATCTCATGTTTAAGTACTTCATCACTCACCCCTCCTCAGTCAATTGGCCCTATTCCGGAATTGACTCCAACGGCGATATCCACAATGCTTTTCGAAGTCAGCGATGCGTAAAGGTATGCAACATCGTAGAGATCTTCAAATGCCGCATTTTCTTTTATTCCGCTTATTCTTGCACGGTTGATGACTGGATTTCCCTTTTGATCAAGTGTACCGGTGTCAAGAGAAATGGTAAGAGAAACTGCTTTCGAAACTTCGTTTACAGGTCTTGTCCCAACGGCCATTTACATCCCTCCAATCAAAAGTTGAGGTGCACCCCTCAATATAATAGTACAAAAAAATAGTATATTTTAGATCACTAATTTTTATTTCGTTTTGGTGGTAAAATTTTCTTTGTACTAAAGAAAATTCAGAGGAGATGAATGACGGTGACAAACAATTTGCCGGATAAGATGAGGGCAATCGTTAAGGATGCTCCAAATTACGGGGCCAAATTGGTTAAGGTTGATGTTCCAAAATCGCTTGAACCTCATGAAGTGCTTGTAAAAGTTAAAGCCGTTTCGATTTGTGGAACGGATTTGCACATATGGCTATGGAACGAATGGGCAAAAAACCATATAAAAGTGCCTCAGGTATTGGGTCATGAATTTGCCGGTGAGGTTGTGTCGATCGGAAGAGATGTTTCACTCGTTTCAATTGGAGATTTTGTTTCTTCCGAAACACATATCCCATGCCAGCATTGCAAACAATGCAGAACTGGCAACATGCATGTGTGTCAGAATCTTAAAATTCTCGGCGTTGATATGAACGGCGCTTTCGCCGAGTACGTTAAGGTTCCAGAGATTGTTTTATGGAAAAATGATCCTTCAATTCCTCCAATATGGGCTTCCGTTCAGGAACCACTCGGTAATGCCATTCACACGATTTTTGTGGAAGATGTGACGGGTAAAAATGTGCTTGTTACCGGAGCCGGACCGATAGGTTTGCTGGCCATAGGTGTGCTGAAGACAGCGGGAGTTGCGAAGATAATCGTCAGCGAAGTCAACGATTATCGTAGAGATCTTGCAAAGGAGATAGGTGCTGATGTTGTCGTGGATCCGAGAAAAGAGTCTCTTGTCAACGTTGTAAAGAAAGGAACCAACGGTGACGGTGCTGATGTACTGATAGAAATGAGCGGCAATCCTCAGGCACTCAAAGATGGACTCACGTCACTTACAAATGCAGGCAGAGCTTCTTTGCTTGGCGTTTACGATAAAGATGTTCAAATAAATCTTAACGATCTCGTCATTTTCAAGGCCACAAGAATATATGGCATAACTGGAAGAAAAATGTTTGAAACTTGGTACAGAGGAGCAGATCTTTTGAAGAGCAAAAAACTCGATCTGTCCAAGATAATAACCCATGTGCTTGATTTTGATGATTACGAACGCGGTTTTAAATTGATGGAAGAAGGGAAATGTGGCAAGATCGTTTTGAAACTTTGAGGAGGCGGTATCATGTTTGACTGGAAAGTACTTTCAGATGAACTTGAAGAACTTAAAAATACAGGGCTTTACACGAACATAAGAACGCTTGAGAGCCCTCAAGGTGAGTGGCTTACAATTTCAGGTAAAAAAGTTTTGAATCTTTGTTCGAATAATTACCTCGGTTTTGCGGACGATCAAAGATTGAAAAAAGCTGCGATGGAAGCGATAGAAAAATGGGGTGTCGGTCCCGGAGCAGTTAGGACGATAGCCGGCACTTTATCGATCCACGAGGAAACTGAAAGAGCACTTGCAGATTTTAAGGGTGCTCAAGCAGCCATGCTTGTTCAATCAGGGTTTAACGCAAATCAGGCCGTCATTCCACCTCTTTTTTCAAAAGATGATGTTATCTTCAGTGACGAGTTAAATCATGCTTCCATAATAGATGGATGCAGACTGTCTGGTGCCCAGATAATAAGATGGAATCATCTCGATCTTGATGATCTTGAAAATAAGATCAAGACAAACAGTGCAAGAAGAAGGCTTATAGTTACAGATGGTGTTTTTAGCATGGATGGAGATGTGGCTCCTCTCGATGGCATAGTCAAACTCGGTGAAAAATATGGCGTGATGGTTATGG
Organism: bacterium; assembly: GCA_021800445.1. Lineage (GTDB taxonomy): Bacteria > Thermotogota > Thermotogae > Mesoaciditogales > Mesoaciditogaceae > Athalassotoga. The sequence continues at coordinate 3,357 of JAJYYZ010000046.1, forward strand.
TAGATGATGCGCATGGAGAAGGGGTGCTTGGCCCCCACGGAAAAGGAATCGTCGCCCATTTCAATCTTGAAGGAAAGGTAGATATAGACATAGGAACCATGTCGAAGGCCTTTGGTGTTGTTGGGGGATATGTCGCAGGCAATAAAGTTTTGATAGATTATCTCAAACAGAAGGCAAGACCATTTCTGTTTTCAAGCGCACCAACCCCGCCGGATGTCGGAGCGGTGCTCGCGGCCGTTAAAGTGCTGGCACAAAGTGACGATCTCGTCAAAAAACTCTGGGATAATTCAAAATATTTCAAAGATCATATGAAATCCATTGGCTTTGACATAGGTCATAGCCAGACCCCTATAACTCCTGTGATGCTCTATGATGCCCAGATTGCTTCCAATTTCAGCAAGAAACTCTTTGAAGAAGGTATCTTTGCCCAATCGATCGGATATCCGACGGTTCAAAAGGGGAAAGCCCGTATTCGCGTTATGATAAGCGCCGTTCATACGAAAAAATCTCTTGATTTTGCACTCGAAAAATTCGAAAAAGTCGGCAAAGCACTTGGAGTGTTGGGCTGATAAACATCAGAAATTCCTAATCTTTAGTGAAGAAGAACAAAAAGCACGTCTTGTGTTTTTTCGTTTTGTTATAATTTGATCCCATCGACTTTTTATGGTAAAATCATAAAAAGGCCGATGGGGTGTAAAAATGAAAAGACACATTGTATTTTCTTTATTTCTTTTGTTCTTTTCGATCTTTGCTTTCTCCGTTTCTTTTGAAACGAAGGTTACGAATGATTATCAGGATTACATACAGACCTTTAACACATACCTTTCCCAAATTGAAAAAGCTGGCTCAATAGAATCTGTTCCGTCCAATCAGGTTGAAAAAGCCGTTTCCACGATCATAACGGAATTTGAACCTGCTGCTTATTACAGATGGATAAGAATGCGCAGTTTTCAGATACCATCAGGCGCTGTTGGAAATTTTACCGATGTGGATATGTGGTACATAGCGCAAAACATATACCAAAGGTATAAAACAAATGATGAAACCGAAAATGTGGCGCTTGCGGCCTTTCTCGTTTATGCAGTCGATGATCTTTACGGTAAAAGCGTAAGTCAAACTGATTTTCCCTACTTTTCAACTTTTAATCAGGCCGTTTTTGATCTTGGAAGCAAAGTACAAAGTGCAGCTGCCGATCTGACAAGATCTTACTTTCAAAAAGCCGCAGGGGTACAAACTACTGTTCAAGGAAATTACAATTACAGTCCCTTAAACTTAAAAAACATCTTTATTTTCGCACTTAACAAAATTTACAATGGCGCTGTTCCAGCCGATGTTTTAAGCATAGTAAATGGGTACGATTTAAAGATACAACCTTTTGTTCAAACTCAACAGGTTAGTCAATATACCTTAGACCTTGCCCTTCGATATTTAAGTCAGAAAACTCTTGATGGCGCATTTGTGGATTTCAAAAACAAACTTTCTCAAAGTGCCGATAATTCAGTCAAAAGTATTAAAACTCTTATAACAACCGGACAATCAACTTCGGTTGCGGTGACAAAAGCGCTTGATTCTTATGTCTCTGCCGTGGCCGTGCAGGAATTGCTTTCTGCCAACACCGTCAGAAATTCAGTCTCAAAAAATTTCAACGACAGCATAGTAAAACTTGAAGGTACGCTTGCTTCCAAAAGTGCTGCTCCACTTTCGCCTATCGAATGGAGATGGCTCGTATATGCGGGAGTACTGATCTTTTTCTTCTTGTACAGGAAAAAGTGGGTTGGTTATGCCATGTTATCCATCCTTGCATTTGAATCTTTGGTATTGATCTTTGGAATAGATCCGATGTTAAGCAGGCTTGATTCCACCCTTTATGGTTTTTTGATAGTCACAACTGCTTTTTTGGGATTCCTTTCATTTTTAAGAATAACAAAGGTCAAAAATTTATTTCAAATATTTTCGATGGTTGGAGTTGCTGTTTTATTTTTGGCTGTGCTCTTTGTGCCTCTTTACTCAAACCTTCCTTCAACGAAGATGTCTCAAAACCAAACTTTTTTGAAAAGTGCATATATGAGAATATACGAAAACGAACTCTACGATCAAAATGGAATTTTAACTTACGATCTTCAAAATATAAGTTCCGACATATCTGCTTTAAGATCCGATCCTTATAACTTTGCCAATCAAACTGTTTCTTTTTATCTTTCAACGTTGAAGAAATCAGGTGCGCTTAAAGGCATTGTCGAATATCCAAATTCCATCATGATAAATGTCGATAGAAATTCACCTTACTTTGGATTTTCTAATTTAAACAATCTTAAAGATTCGATAGGAGTGGTTAGAGATAGAGCCCAATCTGCCCTCAACGATATGATAAGCAGAATTGATGCCGTCAACAGAAATGAAAATGCTTTTTCGCAAACACTCGATGGAATATACACGTTTGCGGCTCCCCAGTTAAGAAATGACATTGAAAACGCTATAAAGGCTCAAATATCATCGAGTAATCTTACTGAGGTTTCAACATCTTTGATGGACACGTTTAAGGTGGCCAGTTCACTAAAGGAACGAGCGCCAAATATTCAATTTTTTCAGACATCTGATGGATCAAAACTTTTTATCCTTATCTCCCTTTTGTTCTTAAGTGTTACTTTCTTCAGAAAAAACTGGCTATATAGATTTTTGATATCCCTTATGACAATTTTGGGTGCCATGATGATTTTTTACCAAAAAGTCATAGAGATATTCGTTGAATATGGATTCCCCACTTATTCTCATACACTTGTCAAAGGAGAAGTTCCCGATATCGCTATGTTGATTTTAACAATTGGAATTTCAATTTTTGTGGCTTTAGAGGCGCTTTACACGCGCTTTAAATCTATTTCAACAAAGGAGGGAAAGAAAACATGAAGAAATTTGTGATCGCGTTTTTTGTTTCGATTCTCGTACTCGCAACAGTTGGATTACCGCTAACCGTGTTTTTCGTGACGGATACAGGGGGTCTCGGCGATAAGTCTTTCAACGACAGCGCATGGGCGGGCGTTCAGATGGCAATGCAAAAATATGGCATAACTGCGAACGTCATCCAATCTTACGAACAGGCTGATTACGTACCGAATCTCACTGCCGCTGCTCAGGTTGCAGATGTCGTCGTTGCAGTTGGATTCATGATGCAGGATGCAGTTACAAAAGTCGCTCCACAATTCCCTAACGTCAAATTCATAACGATAGATTTCTCCGTTGATGCCCCGAACGTCGAAAGTTTTCTCTTTAGCGAAAATCAGGGTGCCTATCTTGCTGGATATCTCGCCGCGGCCATGTCAAAAACTGGCAAGGTTGGATTTGTGGGTGGAATTCCAATACCGCCGGTTGAAAGATACCAATATGGTTATGAAGCCGGTATCCAGACCTACAACGTTTTGAACGGTGCGAACGTTCAGATACTGTCAGGATACGTCGGAAGTTTTGACGATCCCGCAGCGGGTAAAGCCATGACAAACAGCCAGTTTTCTGAAGGTGCAGACATAGTTTTTGCGGCGGCAGGACTTTCAGGTCTCGGAACAATTGAGGCGGCCAAAGATGCAGGACCGGGACATTTTGCGATAGGAGTAGATCAAGACCAGGATTATTTGGCGCCAGGATACGTGCTTACGAGTGCCATGAAACGTGTTGATGTCGCTGTCTTTGATGGAATCCAGAGTGTTATAAACGGTACTTTCAAAGCCGGTACTGTTACACTTACGCTCAAAGATGATGGCGTTGGGATAAGTCCTATGACTTACACAAAACAACTCGTGCCAGCAAGTGTAATGCACCAAATAAGTGTTCTCAAACAAGATGTTGCAAGTGGAAAAATAATTGTTCCAGCAACCGATAAAGAATTACAGACATTTCAGGTGCCATCAATTCAATTTTGACAGTTCGTTTTAATTCTGGCGGGAGTTATCTCCCGCCATTTGTACTAACAGTATGGGAGGTAAGATGGATAAAAATGTAGATTATTCCAAATATGCGGTTGTGATGAAAGGAATTACAAAAAGGTTTCCCGGCGTGCTTGCAAATGATCGCGTTGATCTTTTCGTCAAAAAAGGCGAGATCCATGCTATTGTGGGAGAAAACGGAGCGGGTAAAACCACTTTGATGAGTCAATTGTATGGACTTATAAAACCTGATGACGGAAAGATATACATAAATGGCGTTGAAGCGCAGATAAATGACCCGAATGACGCGATATCGGCAAAGATAGGAATGGTTCACCAGCATTTCATGTTGGTGGATAGGCTAAGCGTCGTTGAAAATATAGTTTTGGGTCAGGAACCTGTCAGAGGCCCCTTTTTTGCTTTGAATCGGGCAAGAAAAGAGATAAAAGATCTGTCGAAAAAATTCGGTTTGATAGTAGATCCCGATTCCATAATAGAAGATATGCCTGTCGGGATGCAACAAAGAGTTGAGATAATAAAAGTACTTTACAGAGGTGCCGAAATACTTGTGCTTGACGAGCCCACTGCCGTTTTGACACCGCAAGAAACAAACGAATTATTTGAAGTGTTGAAAAGTCTTAAATCTCAAGGAAAAACGATCATATTCATAACACATAAACTAAATGAAGTTATGGCGATAACCGAGTCCGTGACGGTTATGAGGCTTGGGAAGGTTACCGGCGTCGTGAAGACATCTCAGACAAGTTCTAAGGAACTTGCCAACATGATGGTTGGAAGAGAAGTTTTGCTTACCGTTGAAAAAAATTCAGCCCATCCGGGTGATGAGATATTACAGGTTAAAGATCTGGTCGTCAAAGAAAACAGAGGAATAGAGGCTGTAAGGGGCCTTAGTTTGAACGTAAGAAGTGGAGAAATAGTAGGGATTGCCGGCGTTGCCGGTAACGGTCAGACAGAACTCACAGAAGCCATGACGGGCCTTAGAAAAGTCGAAAGCGGAAAGATAATCTTTAAAGGTCAGGATATAACCGGTTTTTCTCCAAAGAAAAGGCGTGAAATGGGGATGGGGCATATTCCCGAAGACAGATTAAAGCATGGCCTCATAAAGACTTTCCCGATCTATTACAATTTCATTCTTGGAGAACATGACGATCCCAAATTCAGCGATGGAGTTTTTCTTAAAATCGAAGATATAAGAAAATTCTCAGAAAATCTTGTCAAAAGATTCGATGTAAGACCACCGAAGATAGATCTGCTCGGCATGAATCTAAGCGGTGGAAATCAACAGAAAGTTATAGTGGCAAGGGAAATTGCTTTTGATCCTGCTTTGATGATCGTTTCCCAGCCAACAAGAGGGTTAGACGTTGGCGCCATAGAGTTCATTCACAAAACTCTTATATCGATGCGTGATAAAGGTATAGGCATATTGCTCATATCGATGGAATTGGAAGAGATATTTTCTTTAAGCGATAGGATACTTACAATTTATGAAGGACAGATCATGGGTGAAGTCAGGCCGGAAAACACTACCACAGAAGAAGTTGGCTTGATGATGGCAGGTCATAGACTCGAAGATCTCCATCAGGAGGCATGAAATGAAAGATTGGAAAAAATACATTCTGAATGAAAAAGTTATAATCTCTTTAATTTCTGTTCTTATATCGCTTGTCGTAGCGGCCGTTGTTATGCTTATAATAGGCAAAAACCCGCTTGTAGCTTACGCTGCATTATTTTATGGCGCTTTCGGAACCAAAGAAGCGATAATAGACAATCTCATGAAAACCTCTCCGTTGATCCTCACAGGCTTAGCCGTAGGTTTTGGATTTCGTGCAGGACTGTTTAACATCGGTGCCAACGGTCAAGTCATCATTGGCGCTTTACTCGCCGCTTACATGGGTACTATGGTGGCGTCCTATCCGTTCTATCTTTCCATTCCTCTCGTTATGATTGCCGGAATGGTTGGGGGTGCTTTGTGGGCAGCAATCGCTGGATGGCTCAAGGCTTACAGGGGTGCGCATGAAGTCATAACTACCATAATGCTTAACTACGTTGCAACTTTCATAGCCAATTACGTCGTAAACGGACCATTTCAAGCACCGGGAGGGGTCCCCAAATCACCCGCGATTGCTTATTCGGCTCAATTTCCCAACATAATGAGCGTTGGAGCAACATCTTTAAGCACGATAATTTTTGTTTCATTGGCCGCTATCGTTGTCATTTACGTTATAATTCAAAAAACCACCATAGGTTATGAAGTCAAAGCCGTGGGATTCAATCCTTATGCGGCGGAATACGGTGGAATAAGCATAGGCAAGAATGTCGTACTTGCAATGGCAATAAGCGGTGCTTTGGCCGGACTTGCCGGCACAACTCAGGTCGTTGGCGTTTACGGAAGATATTTCGGCGCTTTGGGCGGAAGTATGGGTTTTGATGGAATAACAATTGCACTTATAGGACAAAACGATCCGATTGGTATAGGACTTGCGGCATTTTTGATATCTTCGATAAGAACCGGATCCAATCAAATGCAGATTGCAGGTGTTCCAAAGGACATGGTGACCATCATTCAAGGAATAATAATTTTCCTTGTTGCCACAAACAGAATCATAAAGACTTTGAAGGTAAGAAAAAGAAAAGAGGTTGTCGAAGTATGAACGAATGGATTCAGGCAATAATTAACGTTTTCACAAATCCTACATTTTACAAATCTACACTTACCCAATCGACTCCTCTCATACTTGCAGCGCTGGGTGGCGTGTTCAGCGAAACAACGGGAGTTGTCAACATAGCGCTTGAAGGTATCATGCTCATGGGTGCATTTGGAGGAGTGATGGGAAGTTATTTTACCGGCAATCCATGGTATGGCCTTGCGCTTGGCACATTTTTTGGAGTCGCGATGGCTGCCCTTCATGCATGGGCCTCAATAAAATACGGTGCAGATCAAATAATAAGCGGAACGGCCCTTATCCTTCTTGCACAAGGTATAACAGGTTTTGCGCTTGTTGAATTGTTTGGTCAACCAGGATCAACCGATCTTGTCAGATCGATACCGCTTGTTGACCTCGGCAGTTTCAAGCAGGTTCCATTTGTGGGAGTTATATTTGGAAATCTTTCTCCATTTGTTTACATCGCCTTTGCATCTGTTGCTTTTGGCTGGATTTTGATATACAAAACGAAATTGGGTTTGAGGATGAGATCCGTGGGCAACAACCCTGAGGCTGCGGATACGTTAGGAGTGAACGTTTACAACGTTAGATATTTTGGAGTTATAATGAGTGGTTTTTTTGCAGCCCTCGGCGGTGCATATCTGAGTATAGGAGAACTCGGTCAATTTACAACAAACATGACAAACGGTCGTGGATTTATAGCACTTGCAGCCATGATAATAGGAAATTGGAATCCGGTTGGAGCGATGTCGGCATCTTTGCTTTTTGGCGGTGCAACTGCTTTCAACAACCAACTTCAAAGTCAAAGCGTTTTGAATCTTTCAACTAACACACAGTATATTTTTGGAATGATTCCGTATATAATAACTTTGATAGTCGTCGGTGGTTTGATAGGAAAGAGCAGAGCACCAAGTGCGGACGGCGTACCTTACATTAAGGAGTGATTCAATTGACAAGAGAAGAAGCGATATCTTTGGTAAAATCACATGTTGAGCCGAACAATCTTGTTAACCACATGATCGCAACCGGAGCGGTTATGAAGGCGTTGGCTTACAAATTTGGTGAAAATGAAGAGGAATGGGAAATTACCGGAATACTTCACGATTATGATTATCCCGAAACAGATCAAGATCCCGCCTACCATGGTCTTTTAAGTGTTGAGATGTTGAAAAAATACAATTTACCGAAAGAAGTTTACGATGCGATTCTTGCCCATGCCGAGAAGAAACCGCTTGAAACAAAAATAGAAAAAGCACTTTACGTTGCAGATCCAACCACAGGATTCATAACGGCCGCCGCTCTTATAAGATCAGAAAAAAAACTTGAACCTTTAGACTCAAAATTTCTCATTAAAAGATTTAAAGAAAAATCTTTTGCAAAGGGTGCAAGTCGCGAACAGATGTCAATGTGCTCTGAACTTGGCCTTGAACTTGAAGTATATTTAAACCTCGCTCTTGATGCGATGAAAAGCATTCATGAAGAGATAGGTCTTTGAAAGGAAGATTTGAGATGAATGGACTTTTGGGAAAGATAGAAAATGAGATCTTAAAGGCAAAGAAATTCAAATTTGAAACTAAAAAGATCGATATTCAAAGAGATAAACTCGCTTACATGATCGATCACACTTTACTTTCTCCCGATGCGACATCCACACAAATATCGAAATTATGCGATGAGGCTGTAAAGTATGGCTTTTATTCTGTATGTGTTAATTCGTTTAGAGTGCCTGAGGCTTTTGATGACCTTAAGGGCAGTAAGGTTAAGATTGCGAGTGTCATTTCATTCCCTTTCGGTGCCGTACCGACAAAGGTAAAAACGGAAGAGACGAAATGGGTTATAGAACATGGCGCAGATGAAGTTGACATGGTTATAAACGTAGGGATGCTTAAAGATTCAGAATACGATGAGGTATACGATGACGTGAAATCAGTTGTCGAATCCGCGAGAGATAAGGTTGTCAAGGTTATAATAGAAACAGCACTTTTGAATTTCGAGGAAAAAGTTGCTGCATGTGTTATATCCAAAGAAAGTGGTGCACATTTTGTCAAAACTTCAACCGGATATTCAAAAGGTGGTGCTGTGGCGGAAGATGTTGCGCTTATGAGATTTGTGGTCGGAGAGAAGATGGGTGTGAAGGCTTCCGGAGGAATACATTCTTACGATGATGCGCTGCGAATGATTTCGGCCGGTGCAAATAGAATAGGTGCTTCACGATCTGTTGAGATAATCGGAGGTGCAAAATGAATTTTCAGGATCAAAGGATAGCTGAATTCACGGAAGCTGTTGCTTCAAAGTCTCCAACACCAGGCGGTGGCGCCGTTGGATCGATAGTGGCCGCTATGGGAACAGCCCTTGTTGAAATGGTTGCATCACTTACGATAGGAAAAAAAGATTATGAAGACTGTGAAGGTGAAATGGAAAAAGTTTTAAGCGAAGCGTCTTACAGAAGAAAAAGATTGCTCGATTTGGCTGATCTGGATGCTCAGGCTTTCGATGAAGTTATGGATGCCATGAAACTGCCGAAAGAAACCGAAGATCAAAAGAAAATTCGTACAGAAAGGCTCCAAACAGCCCTGAAACATGCAAGCGAAACACCTTACGAACTTGCCAGAGAAATATCAAAGGTATGTCCTCTTGCACAATTTGTCAACAAATACGGAAATAAAAATGCCTTGAGCGATGCCAAAAGTGCGTCATGGCTTCTGAAAGCCGCTTTTGAGATAGCGGTTTCAAATGTTGAGATAAATCTTAAACTCATAAAAGATGAAACATTCGTCTCTAAGATAAGAGAGGCTTTGAGTGCCATGAAAGGTATGATCAATCAGTGTTTTAAAGATTCGAATATTGATTCATAAAATTATTCCATTGGATTATACTAATTCGAATTTAAACAAAGAAAGGGTTAGAATGTTATCTATTGAAATAGATGGTAAAAATTATCAAATTCCACAGGGGAAAAATCTTCTTGAATTTCTTCTTGAGAATAGTTTTGATATTCCCCATCTTTGTTATCACCCCGCACTTAAAAGCATAGGCGCATGTCGCATGTGCGCAGTGGAAGTGGAAGGATCTAAGAACCTTGTTACCTCATGCACTGCGGAACTAAAAGATGGCATGAAAATAAAAACAAATTCTTCACTTGTAGATGAATCCAGAAAGGTGAACCTGTCTCTTATACTCAAAGAGCATCCGGATGACTGTATGACATGCGATCAGAATGGCAATTGTTCGCTTCAAGATCTGGCGTACGAGTATTTTCCATCTGGAAAGCCTTTATTCGGTTATCTTGAAAAAAAAAAGATATGAAGTTGATGACTCAAGTGAATTTTTGGTAAGAGATCTGAACAAATGCATAAGATGCCAGTTGTGCGTTAGAGTTTGTGATGAAATAGAAGGCATGTCCATATATTCTATGGTAGAACGTGGCCACGAATCTTATCCATCAACTTTTATGGATCTTCCGCTTGCAAAAACCGATTGTGTAAGTTGCGGCCAATGTGCGACTGTTTGTCCAACCGGAGCAATCGTTGAAAAACCCTCGATTGGAAAAGCAAGATGGAATGCGGTCGAAAAGGTTAAAACAACCTGCCTTTATTGTGGCGTTGGATGCCAGATAGATGTTTACGTTGATCCAAAGCACAACGATATAGTCAGAATTGACGGTTCTGTTGAAAACAAAGAAGTCAACGACGCAGTCGCAACATGTGTGAAAGGCAAATTCGGATATGGTTTTGTCAACCATCCTGACAGGATAAAAGATCCACTTATGAAAATAAATGGGAATTTTCAAACTGTAAGTTGGGATGAAGCACTTGATTACACCGCAAAAAAACTCATCGAGATAAAAGAAAAGTACGGACCCGATTCAATAGCGTTTCTTTCTTCTGCAAGATGCACAAATGAAGAAAATTATCTGCTTCAAAAAATTGCGCGTGCTGTTATAGGAACGAACAACATCGATCATTGCGCAAGGTTATGTCATGCTTCCACTGTGGCAGGATTAAACATGACTTTCGGTGCCGGTGCCATGACAAATTCGATGGAAGACATAGAAAATGCGGAAGTGATTGTTGTTACAGGTACAAACACAACGGAAAATCATCCTGTTTATGGATCCCGTGTTAAAAGAGCCGTTAGAAATGGTGCAAAGTTGATCGTCATCGATCCAAGAAAAATAGAATTGGCAAATTACGCGACGATATGGCTTAGAAATCTTCCCGGAACCGATCTTGCGATTTTCAATGGATTTTTAAACATCATGATAGAAGAAGATCTTTTGGACGAGAAATTCATATCAGAAAGGACAGAAGGATTCGAAGATGTTAAAAAGGCAGTGATGAAATATACGCCCGAATACGTTTCAAAGATAACTGGTGTTGAATCTTCAAAAATAAGAGTTGCCGCTGAAATGTATGCAAAGGCTGGATCGGCCTCTATACTTTATGCCATGGGCATCACACAACATGTCAGTGGTACCAAAAACGTCATCTCCATATCGAATCTTGCAATGGCTTCCGGAAAGATCGGAAAACCCGGTTCAGGTGTAAATCCACTCAGAGGACAATCAAATGTACAGGGTGCCGGAGATGCGGGGTGCCTTCCAAATGTTCTTCCGGGAAATCAATCGGTTTTGAGTGAAAATGTAAGGAAGAAATTTCAAAAAGCCTGGGAAGTCAGTAGTTTACCAGATAAGCCAGGACTTACAAGTGTCGAAATGTTCAACGCCATGATCGACGGAAAGATAAAAGCCCTCTTTGTAATGGGAGAAAATCCTGTTATGAGCCATCCGGATTCTTGCCATGCAAGGCGTGCGCTTGAAAGCCTTGAATTCTTTGCCGACATGGATATATTTCCAAATGATACCACAAAGTATGCGGACGTTATTTTGGCCGCCTCAAGTGGATTTGAAAAGGACGGTACATTCACAAATACCGAAAGAAGGGTTCAAAGGGTAAGAAGAGTTTTAAAACCGATTGGGAATTCACAACCTGACTGGATCATACTGAAAGCGCTCATGAACAAATTGGGTTATAAGGCCGATTACAAAGATCCATCTGAAATAATGGAAGAAATAGCATCCGTTTCCCCGATATACGCAGGCATTTCTTACGATAGAATTGAAAAGAAAGGAATTCAATGGCCATGTACATCTGAAACACATTGGGGTACAGACATTCTTCATAAAGAAAAATTTTCCACTTCAAATGGCATGGGTAAATTTATTCCAGTTGAATTCACTGAACCTCCGGAATTACCGGATGAAACATATCCGTTCTATCTTTCTACCGGAAGAATCCTTTATCAATATCATACCGGTACTATGACAAGACGCGTAAAAGAACTTGAAGACATAAGGCCAAAGGTTGAAATAGAAATAAATTCTGAAGACGCAAAACAACTTGGGATTGCAAGTGGAGACGTTGTACGTGTAACCTCTCGTAGAGGATCAATAGAAGGTCAGGTAAAAGTAACCGACAGATCCCAGAAAGGATTAATTTTTATTCCATTTCACTATGTCGAGGCACCGGCAAATATTTTAACTCTGGCTGCACTCGATCCAATTGCGAAAATTCCAACATTTAAAGTTTCAGCAGTTAAAGTAGAAAAAATCAGAAGTGTTGGTTGAGATCATCTGGAAAATTAAAATTGGAAAAACTATTTTTATAGTCTTTAAATATTTCTAACTCCTTTTCTTCGATTAAAAGTGAATTGGGGCATGTTGAAACGAGATGTTTCAAAGATGGATTTTTTGTAAGCATTTCTTTTTTTACCTCTTCAAGAATGCTTGCTGAGTAAAATGCATGTGTCACCTGATAGATCCCATCAACGACGGGACAAACGATCGAGTAATTGGAGATCTTTCTCAATATAAAATCAACTATTTCCTTTTTCACAAAAGGCATGTCACAAGAAACGAGAAAAACACCGTTTTTGGAATTAAGAATAGCGGTTTCGAGCCCTGAAATAGGCCCGAAACCGGGTTTGAGATCTAAAATTGGACCATCGATCTTGTCATTTTTCCCTATAAAAAGCACCCTCTCAAAGAAAAAACCTATTGATTCAGTTATCCAATCAATCGATCTTTTGCCGTTTATTTCATGGGTGCATTTGTCAGAACCAAATCTTTTTGATTTTCCACCAACAAGAATTGCCAAATTTACATTCACGAGTTAATTTTATACCAAATCGACTTTGAATATGAAATACACTGAATTCACTTTAAAAGTTGAATGTTTATTTACTGTTGTGGGGATCGCCTTTAACGCCTTTTTAAGCAAGAATTCTCCCACTTCTATAAGTGGTGAGATGAATTGCTCTTTGATTTGTGTTAGAATAGAATCAGATAGAATCATTCGTCAGCATGTATTACCATCTTGTCTTGATAAATATAGATGATGCTCAAGTGTATTGAAAGCCAAGGTGATAAAGATTATAAAGCATAAGGCTTATCGCTTCAGGTTAT
>JAJYYZ010000047.1 GCA_021800445.1 bacterium
TTTCACAGTGTGTTAATGGGAGCAATAACTATTACAAACAAAAACGAGTGGTGGCAAAGTTGCATGAGAAAGTCGCGAATCAAAGGAGAGATTTCTTACACAAGTTAAGCAATCGGATAGTCAATGATTACGATGCGGTGTGTATAGAAGATCTCAACATGAAAGCGATGGGACAGTGCTTGAATCTGGGAAAGAGCGTCGCGGACAATGGATGGGGGATGTTCACATCTTTTCTCAATTACAAGTTAGAAGATAAAGGCAAAGTGCTTGTAAAGGTAGGTAAATGGTATCCGAGTTCTAAGACCTGCAGTGTATGCGGATATGAAAAAGAAGGGTTGACCTTGGATATCAGGGAATGGGAATGTCCGAACTGTCATACCATCCACGACAGAGACATAAACGCCGCGATAAATATAAAGCGTCAAGGATTACGCGTGATGAGTCATGAATTTGGAAACCGTGGGACACACGGGGATAGCTCGTTGATACTTAGCACAGGGGTGCTATTGAGCGAGAAGCCCCCACTTCTATAAGTGGTGGGAGCATGTCACTAATCCCTTCACAGACGATAAAGATAAATATTCAAGCCATAAATGCCTTTGAATCGAATGGCACGTATCTCGATTTTGACCTTTCAAATTCAGTTGAGCAGACAGGACAGGGATACATATTCAAGCCTGTCATCCATCCCGTCAATGAAAATGTCCGCGCCTCTGTCATGGGGATAGTTTTGAGCAATTCAGTTCCTGTCGGGATGGCATCTGTTTCTCTGACAAATTCTTCAACGACAGTTGCAAAGACGTATACAAAGCCAAATGGGGTCTTTACGATAGCGGCTGTGGCAGTTGGAAATTACACGCTCACAGTTAACGCCTCGGGCCTTAGCCCTTATTCGACATCTGTGTCTTTGTCGAAGGGCATGAACAATGTCGGGACTATAAATCTCTCTTCTTTGCCTTCCACAACATCATTTCGTCCTTAAAATAGTTATAAAACACAGCGCCTATTGGGCGCTGTGCTTTTCTATCCCTTTCAATGAGGAGAATATCAACGATTGAACTCTTTGTTGACGATTTCTTCTATCATGTCAAGATCTATTTTTATTATTTCATCATCTTTGTTGGATTCAAAGCCAGATTTGCTAACAAAAACAAGAATGCGTTTTCTTTGATCTTTTATGAATTTGCTCTTTTGAACAAAATTGTTGAGATCTGATTCTGATGCTTTTTTGTTTCTCCATTTACATTCAAAGATAATTAAAGCATCTTTTGCTTCTCCAACTATATCAAACTCGTAAACTTTGCCATCAGGTGCCTTTAACCAGTGTTTTCCAATGCTTTCCGGCATTACCGGAATAACGCGGTTCTTATAAAAAGATGGTATCAGAAATTTCACAACTTCTTCGAAAGTCCTTCCAATAATTTCATTTATGTTTTTTATTGTGAAATCAAGCGCCGATTTAGGGTTAAATTCAATTGTGTCTTGATTTGAATATATGTATTTAAACCAGAAACTAAGAAAATTTCCCCTTATTTTGTATCTTGCACCACGTTTTGACTTCGATAGTTTATTTTCAACTTTTTCAACGATATCATAATGAGTCATTAATTCGTTTATGTATTTCATTGCTTTTGTTCTTTCCATCTTAGTCCTATCGCATATTTCTCCTATTTCTCTGTCAAAATATCCTATTCCTTCGAGCACCGCAAAATATCCCGCATGTTCTGTGCCAAATTCTCCTACAAGCAGGTTTTTACCCTCTTCTTTTAAAGGCGCAAAATTGCCAAAGAAAAGTTCTTCGATTAGGGTTTCAAAAGGCTTTTTACTTTCAAGATACCAAAGGTATTTTGGAACTCCTCCAAGTATGGCATACCATGTGATTATTTCTTCAAGAGTGTATCCAAAATTTTTCAACATTTCAAAGACTCCGAAAAAATTGAATTCTTTCAATTGAATCAAATATTCACTTCTGCCAAAAAGAGGCTCTTTTAGATCGAGAAAGATCTTCTTCATCATTCCCACGTAAGAACCAGACAGTATCAGTAAAATATTTGACTCTGTGTTATCCCAAATATTTTGTAGAATGGAAAAAATCGAAGAATCAACTCTAAGGAAATTTTGAAATTCGTCGATTATCACAATTCTTTTGGAATTCAAAAGATATTTAAAAAAAGCATCCCAGTTCTCAAAAGATCCATCAAAAATCCGTCTTGAGAAATCTTTAAGGAGGGTTTCAGATGATCTCGTGTCGACAAAAAAATAATTCGCCTCGGGATAGGCATTTCTCAAAAGATATGTTTTACCAATCCTTCTTGGACCATAAAGTACGATCATGTGCTTTCCATTTTGGCCTTTGATTTTTTTCAGAAATGCCATTTCTTCAGTTCTGTTGAAAAATTGCATGACTTTTTCACCTCTTGTATACTACACAGTAACTTACTGTACAGTATACAATTTGAATGGATAAATGTCAATAAGGATGATTTATAAAATTTTCTTCAGTTCTTCTAAATCTATATCGAATATATGGGAAATTATGTAGTCCAACACTGCTGAATCAGCATTTTGAATTTTGTCTTTCAACTCTTTTATGTATTTGTCTTTGAACTTGGCTATCAGCAATTTGGCCGCGTAATCTTTCATTGCCTGAAGTTTTCCTTCCTCAATGCCTTGTTGCAATCCTTGCTGGAGTCCTTGCTCTATCGCTTCTTTTCTTTCCTTTTCGAAAATATCGACGCTGTACATCTTGACCAGCCTCCTTTTTAATTCATCTATAAAACTTCTTTCATAAACCGTTGCAGTTATGACAAGCGTGGATGTTAGCACATCGTCTCTTAGATTCACATCCACATTCATCTTTGCTTCTTCATCTATCAATTCTGTTATCAACTCTTTATTGCAATTTTTCATCAAAGGCATCAAAATCATTTCAATCATATTCCCAGATTTCATCTTTGCATGCTCTACAATGGCATTTGAATCCATCTGTGAAACTTTTATAAAACCCGGCTCGAATTTCACCATCTCATTTTGAATTATCTGTTTTGGCACATCCGATCTGCCAAGATATATGACGTATGTTTTTACTGGCACCGTGACATGCTCCCACCACTTATAGAAGTGGGAGAATTCTTGCTCAAAAAGGTTAAACTGTCTGGTTAAAAGCGCATTGTAAACAAAGAATCTGTTGAGATCATCGGGTGTCATTTCCTGCTGGAATTCAACATGAATAATCTCTTTATCTGCCTTCAGAACAAAATCGGCGTGAAAATCAGATATTCTTACATCTTTTATTTCTTCAGAAAGATTTTCAACATCATTAACGTCCTCTATGCCGATGAATTTTGCTATCTCATACGGAGAAATATGAGAAAAATATTTCAAAATCACATCTTTGTATGTCATAGATCACCCTAATTTATTATAGCACAATCAACGTTTTATGTTATGCAGTCACGTTGCTTGAATGATTCCACATGTACAGCATAAAAGGTATAGACGCGACTTCGAGGACAATTGAAAAGATAACAACGTATGATATCGAGATGTCGTAAAGTGCTCCCATGAGTGTGCTTCCAATAAGCCATGCGCCACCGTAAAAGATGTTGAAAAGTCCATAAGCCTTTCCTCTCGAGTCAGGCGGAATGATGTCCGCAATCGATGCTCTGAGTACCGTGTCTTGAATGCCAAGCACTATTCCCCAAAGTATCATGCCGACTATGGCAAGCGCATAGCCAAAAGAAAAAACAAGCGGTGTTACTGCAATTGCAAGCAAAGGAATCAGAAGCAAAGATTTAAAGCCAATTCTGTCATATACCCTGCCTATGATAAACGCGGCAAGCCCTTCAGTTCCCATTGCCACGGCAAAGATTATCGGTATCATGGCATCTGAAAGTATCTGATTTTTGCCAAAGTGGTAAGATATTATCATGAAATGGGCAAAACCCATCATGGTCAAGGTTACGAATATGGAATAGATCCAGAATCTTTTGTTTAATTTGCCCGTATTTTCATGTTTCCGCTCTTTGGCGGCATCCTGTGGCGGATTACCTTCTTCCATTTCGTAAGGCTTTGGATAATGTATCATCGAGACAAAAAGTATTATCATCGCTATGATTGCGGGAATAAGCATGAAAGTGTATCCGAGTTTATAATCGTTAGGCTTCAAAAACAAAATCAGTGCGACAAACAACGGACCTATTATGGCTCCAATCTGGTCTATGACTTTGTGAAGGCCAAAACCTTTTCCCCTACCAACTTCTTTGGTTGCAAAAGAAAGCATGACGTCTCTTGGCGGATTTTTGAAAGCCTTGCCAAATCTTTCTATTATTATGAGTAAAAACGCTATTTGCCAGTTCCAGGCGAGTGCCATCAAAGGAACGGCAAAAAGATTTATCGCATATCCAATTATCGTCAAAAGCCAGTAAGATTTTGTCCTGTCGACGACGTAGCCCGTTATAAATCTAAGTGCGTATCCGACGAATTCTCCGAGGCCACCGGCAAGTCCAACGACAAGGGCGCTTGCGCCGAGCATTGACATAAATGGTCCGTTTATGCTTCTTGCCGATTCGTGAGTCATATCGGCAAAAAGGCTAACGAAACCAAGCAGAAGTATGAATATGATCGCCTTCTTTTTACTGTCCATCTCTACCTCCGTTGATAAGCGTTCGAATTTCATTATATACCAATTTTATGTGTGACAGACTCCCACCACTTATAGAAGTGGGAGAATTCTTGCTTAAAAAAGCGTTAAAATCGAATGTCTATTTCAGAAATTGATCTTGGAAATAAAGTTTTCTATCATCTGTTTCCCATATTCCGTCATTATCGACTCTGGATGAAATTGAAGACCGTAAACCGGATATGTTTTGTGACGGATACCCATAACGATTCCATCGTCTGTTTGTGCCGTTATGACAAGTGTTTTTGGAATCGTCGATCTTTCGATTATCAAGGAATGATATCTCATGGCGATGAATGGATTTTTCACATTTTCAAAAATATAACGATTTTCATGGATTATTTTTGATGTTTTTCCGTGTTTTATTTCAGGGGCATGTATTATTTTCCCTCCGTAAGCGTATCCTATTGCCTGATGACCGAGACATATGCCTAAGATAGGGATATCTTTTATTCTTTTGATAAGATCAACGCACACGCCGGCATTTTCAGGTCGGCCAGGTCCCGGAGATATGACTATTTTGTTGGGCTTCATTTCTTTTACCTGATCAACCGTTATCTTATCATTTCTGACGACTTTAACGTCTTTTTCGATTTCTCCTATGTACTGGTAGAGGTTATAAGTGAAAGAATCGTAGTTGTCTATCAAGAGTACCATTCATATCGCCTCCTCGAGCGCTTTCAATTTGTTCAAAGTTTCTATATATTCCCCGTGAGGATCTGAATCATACACTATTCCCGCTCCTGCCTGAATGTAAGATTTTTCACTTTTGAAAAGGATCGTTCTTATGGTTATGCACATGTCCATATTTCCGTTGTAAGAAAAGTAGCCAGTTGATCCGGAATAAAAGGATCTTCTTGTCTTTTCAAGTTCGTCTATTATTTCCATTGCCCTCACCTTCGGAGCGCCTGAAACAGTTCCAGCCGGCAGGCATGAAATAAGTGCGTCGAAGGGGCCAAGACCTTTTTTGAGTTTTCCGCTTACCTTTGAAACCATGTGCATGACGTGAGAATAAAAATCCACTTCCATGAATCTTTCCATCTTAACCGAGCCAAATTCGCTGATCTTGCCTATATCATTTCTCCCGAGATCAACAAGCATGAGATGTTCTGCGCGCTCTTTTTCATCGTTAATGAGTTCGTCTTTTAATTTTAAATCTTCGATTTCATTCTTTCCTCTCGGCCTTGTTCCGGCTATTGGGTTCGTTATGACTTTGCTGTCAAAGACACTTACAAGACTTTCGGGAGAAGAACCGGCCATTTGAAAATCTCCAAAGTCTATGTAAAACAGGTAAGGAGAAGGGTTAAGAGATCTCAGTCTTCTGTAAACGTCAAAAGGATCGGAGTGATTTTCGATCTCGAGCCTTTGGGACAAGACCACCTGAAATATATCTCCGTTTTTAATGTATTCCTTGGCTTTATCCACTATTGAGCAAAACTGTGCTTCAGTGAAATTGGAGGTAAAATGTTTTCCGTCGCGTGTATCCGGAAGTTTATGGATTCCGTTCGGTTTAAGCAACGTAGATGAAAGCGCTGAGATCTCATCCACGCTGTCTTGATAATTATCGCTTTCAAATATGTTTTTAACGATGAAAGCCTTGTGCGTCAGATGATCGTAGCAGATGAATTTTTTGTAGAACATGAGATATGCCTCAGGCACTTTCAATTCGTCATCGTTTTTATCCGGTAAAATTTCGTACTGGCGTATTACGTCATACCCGATGTAACCGATGGCACCTCCCGTGAATGGAATTTTCATGTTAATCGGATCGTAATTGAAGTTTATTATGTTTTTTACGATATCCAAAATTTTACCCGTTTCATGGATTTCGGATCCGTTTTCTATCGATACCCCATTAGAATAACTGCTTATTTTCATGTATGGATTCGATCCGATGAAAGAATATCTTCCCGTTCCCTTTTCGTATTCGGCACTTTCGAGCAAAAATTTATTTTTTCCGGATAAATTGTAAAAAATGCTTATTGGAGTTATTTCATCACCGTTCATCTCGAGGTAGAATGGAAAGACTTTCTTTTCTTTTTTGTATCTTTCAAAAATCTCTTTTGGTAGGCTGAATTTCATATTTTCACCTCTGAAAGGCCATCTTTCAACTCAGAGACGAACTTTTTGAGATTTTCAAGCATTTCGTCTTTGTCTTCGAATTGAGACATCACGTTGATTATGGCACTGCCAACGATCACACCGTCGCAGTAATCTTTCACTTCTCTTATCATGGCCGCACTTGATATGCCAAAGCCAAGAGCACGCGGCACATCTGTGAATTGGGCGATGGTATTCATGTAAGATTTGAGATCCGTACCTATTTTTTCTCTTGTACCTGTCACACCGTTGACGGAAACGCAATACACAAACCCATCTGCATTCTCAACGATGGCACGTATTCTTTCTCGAGATGTCGGTGCCACAAGCGGTATAAGAATTATGCCTTTTTTACTCATCAAATCGGATATTCCTGCCCTTTCTTCTATGGGAAGATCGGGTATTATAATTCCATCTATTCCCGCTTTGCTTGATTCTTCGAGAAATTTTTCTATACCGTATTTGAAAATCGAATTGTAGTAAACGAGGAAGACAAGTGGCACTTCGCTAATTTTTCTTGCTTTTTTGACTATATCCATTATGTCTGGAATTTTAATTCCCATTTTTAAGGCTCTTGTTGAAGAGGCCTGAATTGTTGGGCCGTCCGCAAGCGGATCCGAGTAAGGTATGCCGATCTCAATTATGTCCGCACCGGCCTTTTCCATGCTTTTGATGGCTTTTACCGTGGTTCCGGCATCGGGATCGCCGGCCGTTATGAAAGTTATGAGCGCTTTTTGTCTATTCGTTTTGAGGTATGAGAACTTTTCGTTTATGCTGTTCATAATTTCACCCCCATGAATTTGGAGACTATATCCACGTCTTTATCGCCGCGGCCTGAAAGGTTTACGATTATTATCTTATCTTTGTCAAGGGTCGGTGCAAGTTTCATGGCATGTGCGACCGCGTGAGCACTTTCGAGTGCGGGAATTATCCCTTCGATCTTGGAAAGGGTCATAAAAGCATCAAGTGCCGCTTTGTCAGTTGCGTAAACGTATTTTGCCCTTCCGCTTTCTTTGAGATATGCGTGTTCAGGTCCAACCCCGGGGTAATCAAGACCGGCCGAAATCGAATATACCGGCAGGATCTGTCCTTCTTCATCTTGAAGGATGTAAGTCATCATGCCATGAAGCACTCCTGTCGAACCGCCGTAAAAGGTTGCCGCGTGCTTTCCGCTTTCTATGCCCATTCCGCCCGCTTCAACGCCTATCAATTGAACGTCTTTATCTTCGATAAAAGGATAAAAAATACCCATGGAGTTGCTTCCGCCCCCGACGCATGCCACTATGTAGTCTGGTAATCTTCCTTCTTTCTCGAGAATCTGGGATCTCGCCTCGTCTCCTATTACCCTTTGAAAATCTCTTACCATCGTTGGATAAGGATGAGGTCCGACAACAGATCCCATGATGTAAAAGGTTGTGTCCACATTTGAAACCCAGTTTCTTATCGCTTCGTTTACGGCATCTTTCAGCGTCTGAGTGCCGGTTTTAACAGGCGTTACCTTCGCACCGAGCAGTTTCAT
Organism: bacterium; assembly: GCA_021800445.1. GTDB lineage: Bacteria > Thermotogota > Thermotogae > Mesoaciditogales > Mesoaciditogaceae > Athalassotoga. The sequence goes on from JAJYYZ010000047.1 coordinate 8,301, forward strand.
TTTGAAAACATTTAACGATTGACGTCTTATGTCTTCTTCTCCCATGAAAATTTCACATTCCATTCCAAATTTCGCCGCTCCCGTCGCGGTGGCGACACCATGCTGACCCGCTCCCGTTTCCGCTATAACCCGCTTTTTTCCCATTCTTTTTGCAAGCAAAATCTGACCGAGCACGTTGTTTATCTTATGAGCACCGGTATGGTTTAAATCTTCTCTTTTCAAGTATATCTTTGCACCTCCGAGAGTTTGTGTGAGATTTTCGGCATAGTAAAGCGGGGTAGGCCTTCCCGAATATTCTTTTAAATAATATCTGTATGTTTTCAAAAATTCTTCATCTTTCATGGCATTTTCAAATTCATCTTCAAGTTCGATCAATGCATTCATAAGCGTTTCCGGCACATACTGTCCTCCAAATTTTCCAAATCTTCCTTTCATAAACTTCTCACCTTCTCGATGAATTCTTTCATTTTTTCGAAATCTTTGTATCCGTCTGTTTCAACACCGCTTGAAACGTCCACAGCGTATGGCCTGACTTTTCTTATGCCTTCCTCAACGTTTGACGCGTTCAAACCGCCAGCAAGTATCAAAGGCTTTCTGAATTCGAATTTTTCGGCTAAATTCCAGTCAAAACTGATGCCGGTTCCGCCGTAAGCACCTTTCGCAAAACTTTCAATTAAAATTTTATCTGCATTTGTTTCAAATTCAAGGTCTTCTGAGGTTTTTACTCTTAACACTTTCCATATTTCGATATCGATGATTTTCTTTAAATTATCAACGTATGATGCATTTTCATCACCGTGCAATTGAATGACATCAAGATCGAGTGATTTTACGATTTCACAAACGGTGTTCATATTTTCGTCGACGAAGACGCCCACACGTTTTATGCCGGCATCAAGGTTCGCGATGAGCGTTTTTGCGTTTGCTTTGCTTACGATCCTTTTGCTTTGCGAAAAGACAAAACCTACGTAATCGGGTCTGAGTCGATTTGCATATTCGATATCTTCAATTCTTCTCAATCCACAAATTTTTATTTTTGTCATTCATATCGACCTTATTTCACCGATGAAATTTAAAATTTCGTCTTTGCTCATTCTCATGAGGGTTTCTCCGATAAGCACGGCATCCACACCAATTGAAGATAAATATCTCACATCGTCGACAGTCTTTATTCCGCTTTCCGATACGGTCGTAACTTCATCTGGTATATTTTTGATGAGACGCTCTGTTGTGGAAAAATCGACGCTGAAATCTTTTAGATTCCTGTTGTTTATGCCCACAATTTCGCATCCACATTTAAGCGCTATTTCAAGTTCTTTTTCATCGTGCACTTCAACAAGGCAATCAAGTTCTAAAGATTTTGCAAGTTCGTAAAAGTGTTTTAGGCTTTTTTGAAGAATCGCAACTATGAGTAAAATTGCGTCCGCACCAAGAGATTTGGATTCCGCTATCTGATATTCATCGACGATGAAATCTTTGCGTAAAACCGGCTTTTTTGTTTCATCCTTGACCAATTTCAGATACTCGTCCTTTCCGTCGAAATATCTATCTTCGGTCAAAACTGAGATCGCATCGACATCTGCTGAATTGTAAATTTGCGCCTGTTTTTTCGGGGAGAAATCAGTTTGTATTATGCCCTTCGATGGAGAGGCCTTTTTTATTTCTGCGATTATGGCGATATGATCTTTTGAAATGGCACCTTTGAAATCTCTTTTTTCAATTTTTGATGGTACTTTTATCGGATCAAGGGGCTTTTCCTTTTTCTGCGACTCAACTTTTGAAAGTTTGTATCTTACTATTTCATCGAGTATCATAATTTCACCTTTCCGAATTTTACTATCTGATCGAGTTTGTCAAGCGCCAATCCCAAATCCAGAATCGATTTTGCCGTTGAAATACCTGCTTTTAAATTTTTGACAGCTTTTCCCACGTAAAGTGCCGCTGCGGCGTTTAGAACGACGATGTCCCTTTTCGGTCCTTTTTTGCCTTCAAAAATGTCTTTTATTATTATGGCATTCATCTGCGGATCATCGCCTGCTATTTCGTTTAAATTTGCATATGGAATGTCGAAATCATGAGGATCGATGATGTAATCCATGATTTTTTGATCTTTGACTTCGCTCACGAATGTACGCGACGTCGTCGTTATCTCATCAAGACCATCTTCTCCGTGAACCACCATTGCCCTTTCGCATCCGAGTTTCAAAAGTACTTCTGCAAGCGGATGAACAAGATTTCGATCGTAAACACCCAAAAGTTGTCCTTTCACAAAGGCCGGGTTTGTGATGGGACCCAGTACGTTGAAGACGGTTCTTGTGCCGAGTTCTCTTCTTATGTCAGCAACGTATTTCATCGCCGTATGATATTTTTGAGCAAATAAAAATCCGAAACCTACGTTTTCTATTTCCGTTTTTACCATTTGCGGATCCATTTCTATTTCAACGCCGAGTGCTCTTAAAACGTCTGCGCTGCCGCTTTTGCTTGATGATGCTCTGTTTCCGTGCTTCGCGACTTTGACATCACCGGCAGCGGCTATTATCGCAACGGCGGTTGAAATGTTAAACGTTTTTCCGCCGTCTCCGCCGGTTCCGCACGTGTCTATGGCATATTCAGTACCGATGCTCAACCTGTTTGCTTTTTCTCTCATGGATTCCGCAAAACCGGTTATTTCGTCAACGGTTTCACCTTTCATCCTGAGTGCAACGAGAAAGGCACCTATCTGTGATGGTTGAGAATTTCCACTCATTATTTCGTCCATGCTTTGTTTGGCCTCGTTTTGGGAAAGATTTTCTCCCAGGACGATTTTAGAAATGGCTTCTTTAATCACTATGATCCCTCCAATCTTTTTAAAATAAAAAATCGGGGATCTTTTTGTAAGATCCCCGATGCCGGATACTTTTTATGGCAAAAAAGTACCATCACCCTTAGCATCGGGTACGGTACCACCACCAATTGTTATTTTCAGAAATGACACTTAAAGAAAAACCAATCATTTTACCACCTTGCGAAAAATATACCACAAAAAATCCGAAATGTCAATCTTTGAAATAATTGACTTAACCTTTTTTGTGATATAATAAATCATAAAATTAATTTGCACTTCTGTATAATCTTGAGAATACGGCTCGAGAGTTTCTACCAGATAACCTTAAATTGTCTGACTACAAGAAGTGATCTTTGTTTTTAGATCACGAGTGTAGGTGATCTTTTTTCTTTTATCTTATCTCATCTTAAGGAGGTTTTTTATGAGTGAAGAAAAAGTAGATATGTCCAAGATTTACACGCTGGGCTGGAATCCAGGTAAGATAACCACAACGAAGTACGTGCTTTATGCCGTGCAAATTGCCGTTGTCATCTTGCTTTCATGGCTTGGTGCTGTTGCCACGCCTGTCGTTGGACCTGGCATAGGATTTCTCTACTGGGCTTACCCGTTTTTCGTCGTCTTCACACTTTGGTGGGGTTTTTGGGGTATATTGGCGGCATGGATTGGAAGTGTCGTTGGTGCCGGACTGCTGACAGGGTTGCCCATTATCCCGTCCTTGTTCTTCAGTGTCGGAGATTTCATTCCCGCACTTTTGATTTTCCTACTTTACAGGGGATATCTTGCAAGACATGGAATAGATCCATTTGGCCGCGACATATTTTCCAAAACCGGTGCAACTATTTGGTTCGTGGTCTGGGTTATGGGCATCACGAACATATTTGGAGGAATGTGGGGTGTATGGGTGCTAACGGAACTCGGATTTGTACCTATCAAAGCATACTGGCTTGGTGCCTCTTTGTGGATAATAGGAGATGCGATAGTGCTTATTTTGATGCCATTTTTAAGCAAATATCTCACACCAATAGTTGAAAGATATGGTCTTCTGAATAAGGGATGGATTTCATGACCGCTGAAGATGTTCAGCCTGTAAGAATAAACAGAAGTGGAGAAAAAAAATACATAAAAACTTTGCTTTTTTCTGCAAAACGTGGTTCAATCTTTACGAAATTAAATGCGATTATAAAATTTGCCATACTTGTGATCGTTTCTCTTGCTGTAATAAGATTTATGACCGAAAAAACGCCTGATTTGTTTTCAGCTTTGATAATTCTCGGTATCGTGCTTCTGTTTATGGAAAATGCCGATGTTTTGAGATTTCTCATCAGAACATACCTTGTCATACTTCCAATCGCATTGATCGTGATGCTTGCATGGTGGCTGATATTCAATCAGGTTGGAAATAACGTGCTTTTTTCACTGGTGCCTTACGGGATTCCATTTAAGATAACCACACTTTCTTTGGAAGTGGGAGTAACTAAAATAGTCGGATATGCTTCAATGGCCTTTCTTACGTTACTCGTCATAATGACCACAAGAGATTCAGACATAATAGAATCCATGAGTGCGTTGAAATCTCCATTCAAAATAGCTTTTTTTACCTCCATGATATTGAGAAGTTTTCATGTCATGCAAAGCGATTTTGAATCGATAAGACATGCACAGTTCGCGAGAGGGGCAAGTATAAGTTCCGGAAAGAGCATAATCAAAAATGCAAAAAATTTCATCTCTCTTTCAATTCCATTGACTGCCGCGATGATAAAGAGATCTGTTGATATGGCGTCGGCACTTGAGGCACGAGGTTTCAGCAAAGCAGGGCATGTGACATCTGTGAAAGCAAGTGATACTCTCCATTCAAAAGATTTCGTTTTGCTCACGCTTTCGATAATGACCCTGATAATATCCTACTTTGTCAATTTGATGATCATGTCAGGAATTATGAGGTGATCAAGATGGATGCAGTTACGATTAAGAATTTTTACTGGAAATATCCGAATTTTGCCGGAGTGGTGAGCGATTTTGCCCTTAAAAATGTAAATCTAACGATTAAATCTGGCGAATTTTTTGGAATAACCGGCCCCAGCGGGGCCGGAAAAACTTCGCTTTGTTTTTCCATCGCCGGGCTTATTCCGCATCAAATGCAACTCAACGAAAGAGATCCACGCCAATATATAAGTGGAACTGTTCAGGTGTTTGACGAGACCGTCAGTGCCGTTGGAGAAAAAAACGGCAAGCATGTGATAACCGGAAAAGGTGTAATGGCCCCTGAAGTTGGTCTTGTGATGCAAGATCCAGAAAGTCAATTTTTGACCATGAGCGTTAAGCAAGAATTATCATTAGGACTTCAATTTTTGAACATCAACACCGAGGAAATAGAAACCCGAATAAAAGAATCTCTTGATCGCGTTGGAATGGTCGATATATACGACGTTGCAGACAAAATTCATCCGTCAGAACTTTCAGGTGGACAAAAGCAAAGACTTATAATAGCGTCATTCATAGCGATGCGCCCTAAAATACTCATTCTCGATGAACCCACATCTGATCTTGATCCGGCCGGCAAACTCGAGATCATAGAGGCAATACAGAAATTAAAAACAGCCGGAAATTTAACTGTTATACTCGTCGAGCATAACCCGGAACTCATGCAAGATTTTGCAGACAGAATGGTAGTGTTAAATGAAGGAACAATAGTAGCAATGGGAAAACCGGATGACATATATTCAGACATTGATTTAATCAACAAATACAACATTTATGCCCCTGAAATTGCTGAACTTGAATGTGGAAATGATTCTAAAAGATGCACGACGATCAAATCATTCATCGCAAATATCCCAGGAGATTTTAAATTTGAAAAAATCCAAAATAAAGTGCTTGATGAAGGAAGTCCTGTTTTGATAGAAGTCAAGGATCTTAAATTCGCTTACGAAGATGGAACTCAAGCTCTGAAAGGACTTTCATTCGAGGTAAGGCAAAACGCTCTTTTGGCGCTCATAGGCCAAAACGGATCCGGCAAAAGTACGCTATCAAAGATATTGTCCGGCATAGAAGGAAATTTCAGCGGAACGGTTAAAGTTGCGGATCTCGATCTTCACGACGTTAAAAACAGAAGAAACATGCCCCGTCATGTGGGTTATGTCTTTCAAAATCCAGATCATCAGATATTCAACAGATCTGTGTACGATGAAGTTGCTTATGGTTTAAAAAACATGGGCATTTCTCCATCGATAATAGATGAAAGAGTTAAGGCAGTCTTAACAAGGGTCAATCTGATTGATAAAATAAAAGAAGATCCGCTCTTTCTCGGAAGAGGACAAAAGAGAAGGCTTGGCGTTGCGAGTGTGCTCGCAATGCATCCAGAGATAATAATAGTGGACGAGCCAACAACTGGTCAGGATTACAAGATGTCAAAAGAAATAATGGAATTGTTGAAAGCACTCAATGAAGATGGTACGACGATCATCGTCATAACCCATGATATGCGCCTTGTTGCTGAATTCTGTCCAAGATCTATCGTCATGAGTCAAGGAAAGATCATCTACGACGGAAGTACTTTCAATCTCTTTAAGAATGATGACGTTCTTGAAAAAGCATCGCTTAGAGCACCCCAAATAGTCAGGTTGTCCAAAGAAATGGTAAAAACTGGAATGTCCGATGATATCATGTTGACATCAGAAGATGTAAATAAATCTTACGGTAAATGGCATGTGGTACATGGCTCGTGAGATGCTCTTCCAAAGTTGATACTATAAGTCTATTAATTTCGATAGACTCATGATGTGTGTGGATGTAACAACGAATGTTAAAATCAGATTTAAAGGCCGTTGACAAGCGAGTTTTTATTGAAAAGCCGACCACATATGGAGTGTGGTCGGCATGAATATTTTTGTTCGTTCATTTTTCAGAAAAATATTTTGGCACCTTCTTTTGTGATTTGGATGATTTCTATCTCAACGATTTACTTGTACTCGTGCGGGGTATTATATCGAAAAAATCTTCAACCTCCTCTATGTCTAAAGACGCTTTAGACATAGCGCACATAACATTGACAAGATTCATAAATGAACATGCACAGTTCTGGTCAAAGTTGGATAAAGAGATAATATAGTTGAGATACGAGACTTTAGATTTCCAATAGACTTTATTCGAAATTGAATGAAGTTTTGTAAGATGTGTGGTAAAATGGTTTTAAATTCCAAAAAGTGAAGTGAATAGGGTGCTTAGATATAAGGATATTGCCAACAAACCAAATTTGCTTCGTGCTTTTGCAGGGCTGTCGCCAGAAGGTTTTCAGTCTTTGCTACCGGCATTTCAAAAGGCGTATGAAGAAAGTTTAGATGAACGTGACAAACAACGTGAAAAGCCGAGAGAACGAAAAAGGGGATCTGGAATAAAGCCGCGTTTATTGAGCACAGAAGATAAACTGCTTTTCATTTTGTTTTATTTCAAGATATATCCCATTCAAGAAGTGCAGGCATATATTTTTGGAATGAGCCAGCCAAGGGCAAACATATGGATACAAAAGTTATCGCCACTCTTAGATAAAGCACTTGGGCATAAAGCGGAATTACCTGCTCGAAAGGCAAAGAATTTAGAAGAAGTTCTCATAGGCAGTCCAGGGCTTGAATTCATAATAGATGGGACAGAAAGGCCAATTCAACGCCCGAAAGATCCTCAACGTCAGAGCAAGAATTACAGTGGCAAGAAGAAAAGGCATACAGTAAAAAACAATCTTATCGTCGAAAGGAAAAGCAAAAAGATAAAAGGCTTGAGTCCAACATTCGAAGGGAAAAAGCATGACAAAGAAATAATGAACGAATGGGGCGTGCACTACCCGAAGGGCAGCAAATTATGGAAAGACACAGGATTTCAAGGATACGAGCC
>JAJYYZ010000048.1 GCA_021800445.1 bacterium
TGAATTTGAGAACCGTGGGGCACACGGGGATAGCTCGTTGATACTTAGCACAGGGGTGCTATTGAGCGAGAAGCCCCCACTTCTATAAGTGGTGGGAGCATGTCACGATTGCAACATACAAGCGTACTTTTGAAAGAAGTTGTAAATGGTTTTGAAAACCTTCAGAATGGAGGAATATGCGTTGATTGTACCATCGGAGGCGGTGGACATACCGAAGGGTTGATCTTAAACTATCCAGACATATCGGTGATAGGAATAGACAGAGATCCACAAGCCGTAAAAATTGCCGGTGAGAACCTTTCCCGTTTCGGGGCGCAGGTGAGAATTTTTCAACGAAGTTTTTCGGATCTCGATGATCTACTCGATGATCTTGGAATAGAAAAAGTTGATGCCATTCTTGCCGATCTTGGACTTTCATCTTTTCAAATAGATGAAACGGAAAGGGGCTTTTCTTTCAAAAAAGCGGGGCCTTTGGATATGAGGATGGGACTTAACGGCAAGAGTGCTTTAGATGTCGTAAATAATTACAGTGCTGAAGAAATTGAACGTGTGATACGTGATTTTTCTGAAGAACGTTTTGCAAAAAGCATAGCAAGTAGTATAATCAAGAAAAGGCCTATTATGACAACTGATGAACTTGTAAAAGCGATCTTTTCATCTCTTCCATCTTACGCGAAAAAAGACTGGAAAAAAATTGTCACACGCGTTTTTCAAGCGATTAGAATAGAAGTTAACGATGAACTTGTGAACCTTGAAAAATTGCTTGAAATTTCAAAGAGAAGACTTAAAAAGGGTGGAAGGATTGCCATTATTTCTTTTCATTCTCTTGAAGATAGAATTGTAAAGTACGCTTTTAAAGAAAACGAATTCATGCCGATCACAAAAAAGCCTTTGGTTCCCGGTAACGACGAGATTAATTCAAACACAAGATCAAGAAGTGCGAAATTGAGAATCTCAGAAAGGGTGTGAGAGTTGTGGAAGATGTAAGAATTCATGCGTTGCAGCAAACCCAAGAAGTTACTCAGGTCAAAACATCAGAAGGAATAGGAGTTATAAGATCTGTGGCCATAGGAGTGGCAGTTTTCACCGTGCTTTCCGTTCCTCTCCTGCTTAACGTTCAAACCATAAAGTACAACTCACAGATAACGAATATGACTTACGAGATGAACGTTATGAATTCCCAGATAACCGATCAAAAGACCGCAATGAACATTTATCTTGAAGAAAAATTTCCAAATACCACAACTTTTAAAGAGAATGGTCAAACTTTCTTCGTAAGAAGTGTGAACCCTAATATAAAAGGAGATGCCAAACTGGCAGCCCAGCTTACTGGCCAATAAAATAAAATGAACGATTGGAAGATACGCATAGTACTAATCGCCATTCTGGGCGCTTTTGTCTTTTACCTTATAAGAGGAACCATTATCGTTTTTCATTTTCAAAGAACTGAAATTCCGCCGGCGACGATTGCTTTACCGGCTCCTTACGGTGACATAATTGGTGCCAACGATCAGCCAATACTTCAAAATACGCTTTCTTACGATGTATACATAGACGTCGGTTATGCGAAAACCTTATCGGATTTAGAGGGATGGAAATATCCGGACAGAATTATTCAGGTGCTTAATTATTTCGGTAAACCTATTTCAAAATCGATTTCATCTGTTTTACAGTCCGGCAAAGGTGGAATTGAGTTAGGACTTGTTGATGAGCGGATGGTAAAAAATTTGCCCTCTGATCTTTCGAGTTTTCTTAACATTCAAAGAGTTTACGTGCAAACAAAAGTTGCCACACCGCTTGAAATAATCGCTAAAGCGATACAGGGAGAATACGATCAATACGTAAAGCCCAAAAAAGACGGCGAATTAATATACAACGCATTGGGACCATACGCCATAACATCGGGGATAAAGACGCTTGCCGAACCTATCGGAGGAGATACAGTTATAACCACAATAGATCCTTCAATTCAGTCTTTCGCGCAACAGGCAATAAATCACGCGGTTACAACCAACGCTGCAAGTGGCGGCGAAATAATAGTATCAGATCCAAAAACAGGAGCGATAATAGCTATGGCATCAACATGGCCATGGGATGCTCCGGTGATGAATGTGTTCGAGCCTGGATCATCTATAAAACCCGTGATCTTCGCTGCCGCACTTCAGGAAGGAATCGTCAACGTAAATACCACATTCAACGGACCCTATTACATTCCAAATCCAAACATACCTCTCATCATAAAAGATGCTGAAAATCATCCATGGCCGATAGACCTAAGAAATGCGCTTGTTTATTCATCAGACGTGGCCGAGATGCAAATAGCAACAAAATTCATAAATACCGTCGGAGATAGGGCATACTACAACTGGTTTTCGAAATTCGGTTTTGGACATACAACAGGCATTGATCTTCCCGGAGAAGTGAGCGGATTTCTCACACCACCGTCTCAATGGTACGGCATAGGCGGTCAGGAAATGGCTATAGGTCAGAGCATAGCGGTAACGGGCGCACAACTCATAACCGCTCTTAATTCCGTCGCAAACGGCGGATACATCATCAAGCCTCATGTGATTCAAGAGATAATCTCACCGGCCGGGAGCATAGTGAGTATTTACACGCCACAGGCGACACAGATTTTCAATTCGGAAGTTACCCAGATAGTAAGAAGTTTTATGATAGATGTCGTTGAAAAGGGAACCGGTATTCCCGCCAAACTACCTGGGGTGCTTGTTGGTGGTAAAACAGGGACAGCCGAAAAATCAATCAACGGTAAAGTATCGACCAAAGGACCGTATTTTTCCATATTCTATGGATTCTTCCCCGCAGATGATCCACAATATTCCATTCTTGTTATGGTCGATCAGCCTTCCAAAGGACTTTATTACGGTGAAGACGTTGCGGCACCTGTTTTTCACGATGTGGGAGAATACATATTGAAGATGAATTACATCCAACAGGATCAAAATCATCTCTTTTCTTCATTTGCGATGCCAAATTTGAAAGGCTTAACGCTTAACGAAAGTCTTTACTTGCTTGGCGAAATGTCAGTGCCCGCGACAAAGATATCTTTCAGCGGAAATGGAATTGTGATCAGTCAAACACCGGCCCCAGACACGCCGATGAGTAAAGTTAAAAATATCAACTTAACGCTTAGCCCTTCATTTTAGAGGAGTGAAAAATGAGTAAACTTTTATGTTACAAACTCAGAAAAAGTTTCGGGAAACGATTGGCTGTAGAAGATGTTTCCATTTCGATAGACAGCGGGAGGGTTATAGGCATTCTTGGCCCAAACGGTGCCGGAAAAACAACGATCTTCAACATGATCCTTGGACTTGTGATTCCGGATGCGGGTCATATATTTAAAGATGCGACGGAAATAACAAACATGCCCGTCTATCTCAGAGCGAGAAACGGTATAACTTATTTAGCCCAGGAATCATCCATATTTACGGGATTATCGGTTGAAGATAATTTAAGACTTGTGCTTGAAAATTTTGATCACTCAAAAAGCGCAAACAACGCAAGGATAAAAGCGCTTCTGTCAAGATTCGGACTCATTTCAATGGCGGGCCAAAGAGCAGATCTACTCTCTGGCGGCGAAAAGAGAAGGCTTGAAATAGCAAGGATGATGACTCTTTCACCGAATTTTCTGCTGCTTGACGAACCATTCGGTGGAGTTGATCCTATGACGGTCAAAGAGATACAAAAGATCATCCGTGAACTCAAAAATAACGGTCTTGGAATTATAATAACGGATCATTCCGTTGAAAGAATAGTTGAGACTGTCGATGAAATGTACGTTATCCATAAAGGTAAAATTCTCACTCACGGTCTTCCCGAGAACGTTTTAAGAGATGAAAATGTGATAAGAAACTTTCTTGGAGAATAGGAAGGAGGTACAAAATGGAATTAAAAGATGATATATCGATAGTGCTTTGCGGAGAGGCAGGTCAGGGTATACAAACTGTCGAAAAATTTCTCACAAGAGTTTTGAAATTTGACGGTTTCAACGTTTTTGCCACGAAAGAATATATGTCAAGAGTCAGAGGCGGCCTTAATTCGACGGAGATAAGGGTTTCATCGAAAAATATCAAAAGCTTTGTAAGTAAAACAGACATACTCGTTACCCTTAAAAAGGGATCGATTCAGCACTTGAAGGACAGGTTAAGCAAAGATACCCTTATATTGGGTGAAAAAGCGAATGCAGAGGATGGATACCCTTTTGTTGAACTGCCATTTACACAGATAGCGACTGAAATTGGCGATAAGATATTTTCCAACGTAGTCGCAGTCGGATCGATATCGGCCATTTTAAACGTTGATTTTGAAACGATTGAAAATTATTTGAAGGAATTTTTCGCAAGAAAAGGTGATGAAATTGTCAATAAAAACATCGAGGCGACAAGAAAAGGATACGATCTCGGACTTAATCTGGTTAAAACGGGAAAAATAAAAGTCAGCATAAAAAAAGAAGATGCGATCAAGAACGATCTCATCTTCGACGGCGCCACCGCCATAGGTCTTGGTGCGTTAGCAGGTGGATGTAATTTCATCTCTTCATATCCGATGACTCCTTCAACTGGGATTTTGACCTTTCTTTCCGAACATGCAAAAGAATTCGGAATTGTCGCCGAACAGGCTGAAGATGAAATAAGTGCCATAAATATGGCCATTGGCGCATGGTATGCGGGATCACGCGCAATGGTTACGACCGCAGGCGGAGGTTTTGCCTTAATGGTCGAAGGCATGAGCCTTGCCGGCATGATAGAGAGCCCTCTTGTGGTAAATCTTGGTCAAAGACCTGCTCCGGCAACCGGCCTTCCAACAAGGACAGAGCAGGGTGACTTACTTTTTGCACTCTATTCAGGTCATGGGGAATTCCCCAAAATACTGCTCGCGCCGGGTACACTTGAAGATGCCTTTTATCTTACCCAAAAGGCCTTTTACTTTGCGGACAAATTCCAGGTACCCGTCATAATATTAAGTGATCAATACCTCGTTGATTCTTATTACAACGTTAAAAATCTTGGTCTTCCTAAAAATCAACCTCAAAAATTCGTCGTTGAAACGACGAAAGATTACAAACGGTATGCATTAAGTAAAAACGGCATATCACCCCGCGGAATACCCGGTGGTGAAGGACTTGTGGATGTCGATAGCGATGAACATGACGAATCTGGTCACATAACGGAAGATCTCGATTTAAGGGTAAAAATGGTTGATAAAAGATTGAAAAAATTTGATTCCATAAAGACAGAGATAATACCACCTGAGTTGATAGGATCTCAGAAGTATGATACGATCATCGTGGGATGGGGTTCAACTTATCCTGCGATAAGAGAAGCCGTCGAAAAAATGGGAGATGAAAGTGTGGCTTTTCTTTACTTTAAGCAGGTATATCCTCTTCATCCAGACACGAAAAAGTATCTTCAATCGGCTAAGAAAAGAATCATCGTTGAAAATAACGCCACATCTCAGTTTGGTCATGTCGTAAAAGTCGAAACGGGCATAGATTTCGATGTTAAAATTCTTAAATACAACGGCATGCCCTTTTCTGTTGAAGAACTCGTGTCGAGATTAAAAGAAAGCAGGTGATCGATGTGGATAAGAAAATTTTCGATATGGGGCCAATTGATATCGCGTGGTGCCCGGGATGCGGAGATTACGGCATTCTTAACGCCGTCAAACAAACGATGGCAGAACTTGAAATACCTCCCGAAAAAGTGGTTATAGTTTCCGGTATAGGGCAGGCTGCAAAATTGCCTCATTACATAAGATCAAACTTTTTTAACGGTTTACACGGCAGATCAATTCCACCGGCGACCGGTATAAAAGCGACAAATCCAGATCTCGTCGTCATCGCGGAAAGCGGTGACGGGGATATATACGGTGAGGGCGGGAATCACTTCATCCACGCAATGAGAAGGAATCCGGACATAACCGTTATAGTTCACGATAACATGGTCTATGGTCTTACAAAAGGTCAGGCCTCTCCGACGAGCCGCGAAGGATTTAAAACTCCTGTGCAGGTTGAAGGAGTTATACTTAAGCCATTCAATCCCATTGCTGTTTCAATAGCCAACAGCGCATCTTTTGTGGCAAGAGCCTCGATAACTGATATACCCGGCACGGTCAAAATTTTAAAACAGGCAATTCAACATAAAGGCTTTTCGATTGTCGATCTTTTTCAACCTTGCGTAACATTCAACAAGTTGAATACCTATCAATGGTTCAAAGATAACACCTATTACCTTGAAGACTCATACGATCCTCACAATAGAATTGAAGCCTTAAAAAGAGCCTTCGAAGAAGATAAATTCCCACTTGGAGTTTTCTACGCGGAAGAAAACAGAAAGACATTCGAAGAAAACAACATGGCTTACGAAGTAGATAAAACTCCTTTGTACAAAAGAGATGTCGATCTCAAAAAATTATCAAATCTCGTTGAATCAATGAGAGTGAGGTGAACTCCCACGTCGTATAGACGATGGAGTCTTCTTTGAAAAAATAGATAAAAGGGCGACAAAGTCGCCCTTAATTTAGGATATAAATCCCAAAAAGATCATCGCTATCATATTTCCAAACAAACAAAAGATGTACAAAAAAATGGTGTTGACAATTCCCGTGCTCAAACTCAAATTCGATGCTATAACGCTGTTAAATGTACCCAAAAATCGCAGTATGACAAAACTTACCCAGAAATAAAGTGCCATCGCAATTAAAGTACCGGAAAGCGTTATAAATATGCCCATCTTGAAATCTCTCACAAAGATGACAATGAAAAGTCCAAGCGCAAGCATCAAAAGATATATAAACCAGCCAGGAAATTCAGAGAAAGGCAAAAATAGCAAAGACATCTGGGCAAAAAGAAATGGAATCGCATCGATCAAACTCCATATTATAAATCTTAACCTCATCATTTTGCCTCCTTAATGGTTCCCTCAAATACCAATGTGCCACGGGTATCATGATTGCCGGTCAAGAAATGCGTTATGATGTAGAGTGTATATTTCAAAGGCATAGATGGAAATTTTGATATCTCTTTGTAATAATCACCCGAAAAATTGAACGTCGCGGTCGCAACAAGGCTTTTGCCATCGAATTGACCCAAAATACCTTCTGTTGGAAATTGATACACTCCAAGAGAGTGTCCGTTTATCATCAGCAAACATGACGCTTCGGAAAAATACGCGTTTTTGGCCATCAGTCCAGATTGACCTACTATTTTAAAAGTTATATTCGCCTCGGAAGAGGATTTAGTTATATTTGACGCATAAAGATTAGCCTTGAAATCTCCCATAAATGTGGTGTAGGAGTTAAACCTCGCGATGGATATCGCGAGGTTTACAAAAAGCACAACCATCAAAATAACCAAAGGCAACATTTTTTTCCATGGCAGCACATTATCACCGCCGTTCATGATTGTAAAGAAAGCAGGCAACTTTGTGGTTTTCTCCGACTTCAATGAGTTCTGGTTCTTTTTGAGAGCATATCTCCATTGCAAATGGACATCTGTCGTAGAATCTGCATCTTGGAAGCGGATCTATGGGTTTTCCTATTCCTCCTCTTATTTCAACGAATTTCCTTTTGAACTCGGGATCTGGAACAGGCACAGCCGATATTAAGGCTTTTGTGTAAGGATGAAAGGGATTGTTTATCAACTCTTCTGAATCGGCATGTTCAACCATACGACCGAGGTACATAACGCTTATCTCATCTGCCATATACCGTGCAACGGCAAGATCATGGGTTATGTAAAGAAAACTCATGTTCATCTCTTTTATGAGTTCCATCATGAGTTTCATAACCTGCGTCCTTATCGAGACATCTAACATCGAAGTTGGCTCATCGGCAACTACGAATTCCGGCTTCATGACAAGCGCCCTTGCTATTGCAACCCTTTGCCTTTGTCCTCCGCTTAATTCATGAGGATATCTCCATAAAAATGCATCCGGTGGAGAAATTCCGACTCTTTTCAATATCTCCATAACCATCAATTCGCGTTTTCTGAGCGTCCCAAAATTTTGTATGTTCATAGGTTCTGCAACTATATCAAATATGGTTTTTCTCGGATTCAAAGATTCAAACGGATCTTGAAAGATCATCTGAGTTTTGCTGTGAAACCATTTTTTGTCATCGGTATTCAAAAGATGTGTAACATCCCTTCCAAGAAAGATAATTTTCCCGTTTGTCGGTTCGTAAAGTTTAAGGAGCGTTTTGCCGGTTGTGGTTTTGCCACAACCTGACTCACCGACGAGAGAAAGCACTTTACCTTTTCTTATTTCAAAATTTATTTCATCAACGGCATGAAGAAAATGTTTAGCCCGTGAAAAGACACTCTTTTTCATCGGAAAAAATTTGTTCAAATTTTCGACCTTTATGACAACTTCGTTATCAGGCATTTATACTCACCCGCTTTTTGAGATTCTGTGGATGAAAACACGCAACAAAATGGTTTGATTCTATTTCCGTGTAAGATGGCACGGCCTTCCAGCATTCATCCGTTGCAAACGGACATCTTGGCACAAATCTGCAATGATCCGGAGCATTGAGCAAATTCGGTGGCTCTCCGGGGATTGTGACAAGTTCTTTTTTCTCGCCTCTTATAGAAGGAAAAGAAGACATCAATCCTACAGTGTAAGGATGTGCCGGTCTTTTGAAAATCGCCACAGAATCTGACATCTCAACTATTTTACCGGCGTACATTATCGCTATTCTTGATGCAACTTCCGCTATGACGGCTATGTCGTGCGATATGTAAATCATGGACATGTTTAATTTTCTTTGTATCTTTTCGAGTTCCCGCAAAATCGTATCTTGAACTATGACATCAAGGGCTGTTGTTGGTTCATCGGCAATTATGAGTTTTGGGTTGCATGCTAAACTCATGGCTATAATGGCTCTTTGTTTCATTCCGCCTGAATATTCGTGAGGATAATTATCCATTCTTTCCGGATCAAGACCGACAAGTTTGTAAAGACTTGCGACTCTTTGGCGGGCTTCTTCGAATGTGACGTTAGGTTCATGGGCTGTTATCGCTTCTATTATCTGATCTCCAACCCTGTAAACTGGATTTAAAGAGTTCATGGCAGCCTGAAAAATCATCGCAATGCCGGCCCATCTTATCTTGTTCATTTCATCATTTGAAAGTTTTACCACATCTCTTCCGTCAAAAAATATATTTCCCGAGATTATCCTTGCATTTTCGGGAAGCAAACGCATTATAGACATAGAAACTGATGTTTTGCCGCAGCCGGACTCTCCCACAAGGCCAATTGACTCTCCTTCGTTAAGCACAAAAGAAACATCATCGGCGGCTTTAACCTGTCCTGCCTGTGTATCGTAATACATCTTTAAATTTCTAAGTTCAAGTATAGGCCTCATTTTTTCACCTCTTTCTAAGTCTTGGATTGACAACTTCGTCAAGGCCACGGCCTATAAAATAAAACGCACCGCACAGCAAAGTTATGGAAGCACCGGAAGGCAACCAAAGCCACCAGTAATTCCAGATGTTGCTACCTATTATGTAGCCGGCCGTATCGGCTGTATATATCATCAGACCCCATGACATCTTTATGTTCAAAAGTCCGAAGAAAGAAAGCACGGCCTCGGAAAAAATGGCACCTGTGACGTTAAACATCATGTAAAGGAAGGATAAAGGCATGACGTTTGGAATTATGTGATTGACTATTATGTAAGCATCGCTTGCACCGGATACCTTTGCGGATTCTATGAAAGGTCTTGATTTTATGATAAGGCCCTGAGACCTTAAAACTATCGTTATTCCCCCAAAGCCGGAAAGCAACCCTATTATCAGGGCAAGCGTAAGCAGGTCTACCTGCATCATCCCACTTATGACTATCAAAAACGGTATAAATGGAAACAAAAGTACAATATCGGCAAGTCTCATGAAGAAAGTGTCAAGTGTACCGCCAAAATATGCTGCAACAGTTCCAATCAAAGTACCTATTATAACCGTTATGAGAGCCGCAACTATGCCAAGCATGAACTCCCTTGGCGTTGAGTAAAGCAATTGCGCAAGCACATCTCTTCCGAGCGGATCAGTACCAAGCAAATGTGCCCATGATGGTGGTGCAGGGTTATTTTGCAAGAAATCGTAACCGGTTACAGGATTGTAAGAAACCATCGCGTTAAGACTTGTAGTTTTCCAAACGGTGTTTGCAAGTATAGGATAAACTATGAAACCTGCCACCGCAAAAATTACGACTATGTAAAGACCTATCATGCCTATTTTGGATTGAGAGAAGATCTTCCAATTCTCTTTGAAGGCTCTCCACATCAATTTCATTCTTATCGAAATCGGAGATTCCAACTTTGCTTCTACCGGTTCAACGGTCATATTTGCGTTATTTGCCATCATTATCACCTCAATATCTTATTCTCGGATCGAGAAATGCGTAAACTATATCAACGACCAAATGTGCGATAAGCACGAAAATACCCGTGAATATCAACGCTCCCGCGGCAAGCGGGTAATCTTTTGCAAGCGTGGAATCAAGCAAAGTCATGCCCATGCCTGGCCATGAAAAGAGACTCTCCGTTATAACACCGCCGCTGACCACGAAACCCAATGAAAGCACAAAATTAGTCACGACGGGGAGCATTGCAGTCCTCGCCGCATGCTTGTCCCGTACAACTTTGTCAGGTAATCCCTTGGCACGCGCAGTCGTTATAAAGTCTTCTTTTATCGTTTCAAGCATCGAATCTCTCATGACAAGCATATTTCCGGCGTAAGATATTATAGTCACGGTCATGACCGGAAGTACCATGTGCCATAGGATGTCTGCACCGTATATGCCAATAGGACTTACAACCCATAAAAAGAGGGCAAAAACGATCGATATTGCGGTAGAAACGTAGAAGATCATCTTTTTTGTACTTTCTTTATGAGAAAATCTCAAGGCCATAAGATAGGATACCATCATAACAGCGCCTATTATCACCATCGTCATCAATATGTATAGAAAAACAATTTGCGCATTTAGACGCGTGTGAATCCAGAGGTCCGGATTGAGAAATTGATTCAGTGGAAAGATACCGAGGAAGGATCCAAAAAACCAGATCATGACAAATATCAACAATGGAGTGAAAATCGTGTAAGTTATTATTCCGACAACAGTTGAAACGTATTCGGTTGTTTTTCCGCGATTCCATGCAAGAGACTTTCCAGAGGCGAAACCCACAAAGAAGGCTATCAAAGTGGCCACAGTGAAGAGCAAAACGGTTCTTGGCAATCTCTCGGCGATAATATTCCACACTGGGGTCGGATAATATGAAAAAGAGATCCCCAGGTTTAAAGTGAATACGTTTTTCATGTAATCGACAAACTGAAGCCAAAGAGGTTGGTTAAGACCAAAAGCCCTTATTATGGCCTCCTGAGCCTGAGGTGTGAGCTTTGGATTGGAAATGAGCAACGTCTTTATTCCGCCGGGCATGGCGTGAAGCATAAAAAAAACTATAGCCACGTAAATCACAAGCAATATGGCTATTTGCAAAATTCTGTTTCCGATGTACTTCAACATCATCTCACCTTCCAATTTTAAAAATGAAAGCCGGGCCGACAGACCCGGCTTGGTTCAATCAAATTATTGAATGACCTGAACGTAAGTAGGCTCACCGTATCCAGAATATCCAGACTGAATTCCATCGAGACATTGCGTATAGGCAAAAGAAATTTTGTCTGCCCTGTATCCCTCGATAACCTGCGGAGCATAAAGCACTATGTATGGCACATCGGCGTTGAGATATTCTTCGGCTTTAAATGCATACTGACGCGCAACATTCATATCCGTCGCATCCAAAAATGCTTTTGCAACCTTTTCAAAATCAGGGTTGTTGTATCCGGGCGCATTAAATCCACCGGGTACATTTTGATCTGAGGAGAAAAATTCATAGATGTAATCAGGATATATGGTTATGCCCCAACCGAGGATGTACATATCAAAGTTGAAATTTTGATTGAAGACGGCATCGACTATGTTGTTGAAACTCGTCAGATCGGCATAAAGCGGTATGCCTATATCGTTGGCCCATTTCTCTACCCACAAAGCCGTTGTCGATCTTATCGGATCATACCCGGCAGATGGGGCCATCATCGTTATCTGCTTTACGAGTTTTCCATCAGGACCTATTAGTCCCTGACCACGTTGCACAAGTTGACCATTTTGTATTTTTGGCTCGATAAGCCATGAGAACCCAGCATCTTTAAGGGTTTTTATCGCAACCTGATACCTTTCGATCGTCGTCATTCCTTCACCGTATGCCTTCAGATCAGGATCGTACCAGAATTTATTGCCGGGAGGCACAAGCGATGAGAGTGGATTTGTGTTTCCACCGAGAATTTTGTTTGCGAGCAGATCTCTGTCTATCAGATACGCAATGGCAACTCTAAACGCCTTGTTGTTCATCGGATACCTTCTCATGTTAAAGGCTATGTACTGGAAACCCAAAGATGGGTTGCTGACAATTTTTACATTCGGATTTGTTTGAAGTTGCTGGATAAAACCCTTTTGAAGTCCGTTTGGATTGAGTATGTAATCAACCTCACTTTTCAAAAGTGCCGAAACGGCTGCCGTTTGGTTTTGGTATATCCTGTAAATTATGGAGTCAACGTAAGGCCCAGTTACAAACTTGTTGTTTACGGTGCCCTCTGGAGTGCCGTAATAAGTGTTGTTTTGATTCAATGACGGAATTACATACTGAATTGCACCATTTGCGTACTCTATCTCTTGCTGGCCTTTGAAGGTGTAATTTGGAATCGCTTTGTCAAGCAAATATGCGCCCTTTTGCCACTGAGAAACCGTAAATGCGCCTATCGACGGCTCACTTAGGAGATTTTTATCGTAAGACATCATGTACTGGGCTGGATCCTTTTGTTTAAGGGCTTCCTGATAAACCGGATCCCAGAACTTCTTCTGAACGATTACACTCATCAAGACAGAATATATGAAATTACCGCTCGGGTGCGTTATGTAGAATTTGACCGTGTAATCATCAACTTTAACAACTTTGACGAAAAGATCCGGAGGAAGATTCGACATCCAGTTTCCGGGCATCTGCAATTTAAATGGTACTTCGTAAGAGAAAACCACATCATCCGCGGTGAAAGGTGTTCCATCTGACCATGTCACACCTTTTAAAAGTTTCACGGTTGTAACGTACATCGTCGTTCCACCTTCGGTTACCTTCTCAAGAGGTGACCAGAAACCATCGGCTAAAGACGGTACGACCTGATAAGTTAAATCAGACATACCGTATAGAGTTCCGTATTTACCCAATGTTGGATAAAAGTTCCACGCAGTTGCATTCGGTCCTAACATGGACCAGATATTCAAACTTGTTACATCCGACAAAAGCGCATAATTGGCAGTTCCTCCCGCAAAAGCCAATATGCCCACAACGACTATCCCCACCAAAACTAACACCAAAAACCTCTTCACCTAAAAACCCCCCTTTCAATTTGTTTGAACTGCTTTGCGAAAGCGTTTTAATTATAAATCAATCTTTAAGGTATGTCAAGAACCTTTACAACATATTACGAATTTCATAAAACGCAATTTTATATCTCAACACAAAATTTGTATATCCCATCGAAAAGTTTTATAATTCTTTAGGTATATTCGATCAATTTTATCTTACCAAATACATAAGGAGGTATTTTCTCGTTTTTCTGAGATAAATATGCTAAGTGAATCGCAAAAAGCACATGCACGAAAGATTTCGATAATTGAAGGTGGTTTTGCCACAGTATGGGGCGCTTTTACAGGAGGCTTTAGCGGCAATTCTTATCTTGTAGGGTTCTTTCTTTGGCTTGGCGCAACTCCGTTTGTAATGTCGATATATGGCGCACTCATACCGCTTGCGAGTGTGATTCAGCCATTTTCTTTGATGTTGGCACGCACCTTCACAAGCAAAAAACGATTCATCTTGCTTGTGGCAATTCTTTCAAGACCAACCTTCCTTACGTTGGCCATCGTTGTTTTGATAAACACCGGCATGAAAGTGTGGATAGCACTTTTCATCTTTTTTTTCTTTGAAATTGCAGTATCTTCCGCAGGCCCCGCGTGGCAGGCCTGGATGAGTGATCTTGTAGATCAGCGTGTTAGAGGAAGATATTTCGGTTTGAGAAATCTCATAACAGGACTTGTTTCTGTACCGGCAACCTTGGCCGCTGGGTATGTGCTTGATGTACTTGGAGGCGGATTATGGGCTTTTTTTACGATGTTCGCCATAGGTTCTGTCTTTGGAGCACTTGATGTTTACGCCCTAAAAATTCAAGACGAAGATCCGGCGCCAACCGGTAATATGTTAAATCCTCATGTTTTAATAGAAGTTCTGAAATTAAAAGGTGATTACAGAAAATTTCTTATCGCCTATATTTTGATGACTTTCGCGGGTACAATTTCCGGACCTTATCCAACCGTCATGATGATAGATGATTTTCACTACAGTTATGCACTACTTGGACTTATCACCGTTGCTTCAAGCCTCGCGGCCGCATTTGCGCAACCAGTTTGGGGACGTCTTGGAGACAGATACGGACCTTTCAAAATGCTCAAAATTGTGACTTTTTTCCGTGCCTTTCTGATGTTGGGCTGGGCGTTAGCATTGCCATCTTTAATTTACATGCTTCCATTTCAGATCATCATAGGAATAGTCGCGAATGCCGGATTAGGATTGATGTCATTCAACACGTTGCTTAACGTTGTTCCAACTTTCGGAAAGACAGAAGCGTTATCGCTTTATTCGAGTCTTGTCAATTTCGCCTCTTTTATAGGAAATATAATTTCAGGACTTTTCGTGATAATCCTTGCGGAAGTGCATTTTAATTTCATAGGATTAACGTTTAACGATTACAGGATAATCTTTTTTATAACATTCTTGGTGAGATTGGCGGTCTTTTATTACGTCTACAGGATAAAGTTAGAGAAAAGTTCGTAAATCAAAAGAGAAACCTTATTAAAACCAGTACCAACACTATCAGTGCAAATCCTCCCAACCCCCATAAGGTTTGCTGGGATACCTGTTCATGTGTCAGCCTTACCGCATGCCATATGCCACTTTCTTCCTGACCGTTGAATATGCCAATCCATGAACCTTGCATACGATCAGAACTGATTGCCCTTCCAACAAGAGAAATCACAGTACCGCTGAAAAATGGAAAATTGACATAAAAATAAGGCGGTTGTTGATTCGAACCCTGCCAGTATAAAAGGCCACCGTTGGCAATGTTGACATACAAAAATTGTACTTTGTCATCTTTACTTGTTCCGACAAAATTACCGGTGAAAAAGTTGCCATTTTGCATTTGAGAAAGATTGAAACTCTGATCAAGCACCGTCGTCGTTGACCCGTTCGTGTACTCATACAAACTGAATTGCCACGTTCCGCTAAGCACCGTCGATGCGGATGCAAGGGCGTAACTTGAAAAGGCAAAAATCAAACTCAAAAAGATAATTGAAATTACAATTCCTTTCTTCATTTCGATCGCCTCGGCCGTTTTAATCGATCATTAGACTTTTTGTCGTTACAAAAGTTCGAAGAAATCATAGATTTTATCCGGCACTTGATATGAGTCATCGTCCGTCATCCCACACTTGATGCGGGATCTTGGTTACTTAAGTTGTGCGTCATTGTTTACTTTTTACAACCAATTCTTCTATTTTTGATTTTTGAAAAAAAAGTATATAATTCTTATGATCAAAATTTAAAAGGGGGGTAGTGACATGCTCCCACCACTTATAGAAGTGGGGGCTTCTCGCTCAATAGCACCCCTGTGCTAAGTATCAACGAGCTATCCCCGTGTGTCCCACGGTTCTCAAATTCATAA
>JAJYYZ010000049.1 GCA_021800445.1 bacterium
TAGGAAGAAAATATGCCTTCTATTCCCGAAAGACCTGATTTTGTAAAAAATATCGCGGATGTCATGAACAGACAGGAAGGAGATAATTTGCCAGTCTCCGCCTTTGTTGGACGTGAAAACGGCGAATTTCCTCAGGGAACGGCCGCTTACGAAAAACGCGGAGTCGCAGTAGAAGTACCTGAATGGCAGCCAGATAGTTGTATTCAATGTAACCAATGCGCTTTTGCCTGCCCGCATGCGGTTATAAGACCATTTTTGCTTGACGATAAAGAGGTTAAAAAAGCGCCTAACGGTTTCGTCACCAAAGATGCTAAAGGCAAAGGACTTGAGGGATTGAAATACAGAATACAGATCTCTCCGCTTGATTGTACTGGATGCGGTGTTTGCGTCGATGTCTGTCCAACCCCAAATAAATCTCTTATCATGAAACCTCTCGAAGATCAGGAAAAAGAAATTCCAAACTGGGATTTCGTGGTGAAGGAAGTTTCAGATAAATCAGATCGAATACCACTTGATACGATAAAGGGAAGTCAATTCGCCCGTCCGTTGCTTGAGTTCTCCGGCGCATGTCCGGGATGCGGTGAAACACCTTACGCGAAACTCGTTACACAACTTTTTGGAGACAGAATGATAATTGCCAATGCCACTGGTTGTTCATCCATTTGGGGCGCATCTGCTCCATCTACACCCTACACGACAAACGCTGAAGGCAGCGGACCTGCATGGGCAAACTCTCTGTTCGAAGATAACGCAGAATACGCCCTGGGAATGGAACTTGCCGTGAAATATGAAAGAAATAGACTTTCCGACCTTATGAACGAAATGGTAACTTTGAATGTACCCCAAGAGATAAAAGATCCCTTCTTAGAATGGCTTGCAGGTAAAAATGATGCCAAATCTTCCAAGAGCGCAACGTTGAAGATATTAAAAGTGCTTGACAGACAATTGTCAGACAAAAGGGCAATGGAGATTCTCAAAGCGATAAAAGACAGAAGAGATGTGCTGATAAAGAAATCCATATGGGCTTTCGGAGGAGACGGATGGGCATACGATATAGATTACGGTGGACTTGATCACGTGCTTGCCTCCAACGAAGATGTTAACGTACTTGTTTTTGACACGGAAGTATATTCGAATACGGGTGGACAGGCATCAAAATCAACTCCAGAGGCTGCAGTTGCACAATTTGCCGCTTCAGGCAAAAGAACAAGTAAAAAAGATCTTGGCCGTATGGCTATGGCTTACGGATACGTCTACGTTGCCCAGGTAGCGATGGGAGCAAACATGAATCAGACTCTTAAAGCGTTTTTGGAAGCAGAAAGTTATCCTGGTCCGTCTTTGATAATTGCCTATTCTCCTTGTATAAACCATGGAATAAAGGCCGGCATGGGCAAGATGGCAGATCAAGAAAAGCATGCCGTTGAAGCAGGATATTGGCATCTTTATAGATATAATCCATTACTTCGAAAAGACGGAAAAAATCCGTTTGTGCTTGATTCAAAAGAGCCAAAGGCCTCTTTCGAAGATTTTCTCATGAGTGAAGTGAGATATTCTTCTCTAAAGATCACATTCCCAGAAGTCGCCGATCAACTTTTCAAAATCGCCGCCGAAGATGCCAAGCAAAGATATGAAACCTACAAAAAATTAAGTGAGGGGTGATCTTATGAACGCAATAGATTACGCACTGAAAATGGAAATTGATGGAAAAACATTTTACGAGAAACAATCAAAAGAAAGTGTCGATCCGCGCGTAAAGCAAATTTTTGACATGCTGGCAAAAGATGAGCAAAGGCACTACGATATAATAAATGGATTTAAAAAGACTTTTTACAATTACAAAGGCACTGATACCTTTAAGACGACAAAAAACATGTTTTCAGATATGTTGAATAAAAAACAAACCTTTAACGTTAACGTGAATGTTTTTGAAGTTTACCAGCAGGCCATAGAAATGGAAAAGAAAAGCGTGGAACTTTACTCCAGCGAGGCCGTTAAATCGAAAAACAAAGATGAAAAAGATGTGCTTTTAAAACTTGCCGAAGAAGAAAAAAAGCATCAAACCATTCTTGAAAACCTGATGGATTTCATCCGTAAAGGAGACGAATGGGTTGAATCGCCAGAATTCAGTCATCTTGATGAATTTGACAAGTTTTCTAAAAAAGACAAGTATTAAACAAAAATGATAAAATAGAGCGGGATGAAATCCCGTTCTATTTTTTATACTTGAAGATTTAACCCTTTTTAAGCAAGAATTCTCCCACTTCTATAAGTGGTGGGAGTACGTCACAATGAGTTTAGTGTATGTTTCTCATATTTGCCAATATATCATACGAGGAGGGTTTATATGATAAAAGTTTTAATTGCCAAGCCTGGTCTTGACGGACATGATAGAGGTGCAAAAATAATAGCACGGGCATTAAGAGATGCCGGAATGGAAGTTATATACACCGGAATAAGACAAACTCCCGATCAGATAGTCCAAACTGCAATAGATGAAGATGTGGATGCCATTGGTATATCTATTCTTTCAGGGGCTCACATGAAACTCATACCGCGCATACTTGAACTTTTAAAAGAAAATAATTCCAATGTGCCCATCTTTGTGGGAGGAATAATATCTGAAGAAGACGCAGATAAAATGAAAAAAATGGGGATTATCGAAATTTATGGACCTGGAACTCCAACATCTGTGGTCATCGAGGGAATAAAAGGATATTTCGAGCATGCAAGTGTCTGATTCTCAAATATTAGACGGTGTAAGAGCCGGAGACAGGAAATCTTTCGCAAAATTACTTTCCATTTGCGAAGATGATTCGGTACGGGCAAATCATTTAATTTCAAATCTTGAAAAGCGTACTGCGCATGTTGTAGGTATAACAGGCAGCCCAGGAGTAGGAAAATCAAGTATCATAAACGCGATTCTCGATAAGTCTATCGATAAAAAAATAGGTGTCATAGCGATAGATCCGTCGAGCCCTTTCACTGGAGGATCATTGCTCGGAGACAGAATAAGAATGCAATCTCATGCAACATCAAAAAATTTCTTCATAAGGAGTTTTGCAAGTCGCGGTGCACTGGGAGGACTTTCCCCTTCTATTTTTGAAACGTGCGATGCTTTTGAAACTTTTAAAGTTGATGCTGTTTTTATTGAAACGGTAGGCGTTGGCCAATCTGACGTTGAAATAGTCAATGTTGCGGATACCGTCGTTGTTTTGATTTCTCCCGATGGTGGCGATGAAGTTCAAATGATGAAGGCTGGTCTTATGGAAATTGCGGACTTTTTTGTCATAAACAAAGCAGATAATCCTATCTCGAAAGGATTGTTGTCGAAATTAAGAAACATTCTTGAAATGTGGAAAAAAGACGTTCCTATCTTTTTGACAAACTCCATAACCGGTGAAGGAATAGAAAATTTAATAAAAGCGCTCGATAAAAGATTTTCATCGATTCTTGAAAGTGGAATGCTTGCACAGAAAAGACAAAAAAGGGTAACAAGCCATGCTCAGTCGATTTTGAGAAAAAAAATTGATGATATTCTCCAAAATGTTAAAACCGATCAATTGGATCTTGAAGAAATACAAAAAGAAGTGATGAAAGAAATTTGCGGCAATTTATGAATTCAGCGCAAGACGTACACGATGTAGATCAAATATATTGACATCAAAAGCAAACCCTTCCATTTTTTTGCTTCTCTTTTTTTGTTTAAGAAGATGAAAAAGGCAATTAATCCTATGACATTCATGAAGATTAAATCGACAGTTATAGGTGTATCAGTCATAATTCTACCTGGAAGTGCGGAAATTCCAAGAATTGCCAAAATGTTGAAGATATTTGAACCCATTATATTTCCAACGGCAAGGTCGTTTTTTGACTTTTTTGCAGCCCTTATAGACGTTACAAGTTCAGGGATACTTGTTCCGAAAGCGATGATTGTGACAGATATTAACGTTTCACTTACCTTAAGTGCCCTGGCAAAATTGATGGCCGCATACACACCCAATTCACCACCTGCAACAACTCCTACAAGACCTGCTATTGTAAGCAATACCGCAATTGAAAGCCTATGAGTTTTTTCTTCAGAAGATATCTTTACATCATTTTTAGATGTAGAAAAAACATAAACCATAAAGATCGCAAAAACACTCAACAATACCATTCCATCGTAGAAATCGAGTGAATCGCTTTTTAAAAATAACATAGTTGCTATGAATTGGGAGACTATGACAAGTGGAATTTCAAACTTAAGCGTTTTATTTTGCACGAACACTGTTCCCAAAAAAATTGAAATTCCAAGTATAAAACTTGCGTTGACTATGTTCGATCCCACGACGTTACCTATAGCAACGCTTCCGGCATGCGTAAAAGCACCCGCGAGGCTTACCGCCAATTCTGGTGTACTCGTCCCAAAAGCAACTATAGTCAAACCTATGAA
This sequence comes from bacterium, assembly GCA_021800445.1. GTDB lineage: Bacteria > Thermotogota > Thermotogae > Mesoaciditogales > Mesoaciditogaceae > Athalassotoga. The sequence goes on from JAJYYZ010000049.1 coordinate 4,433, forward strand.
AAGTTCTGAAACCTTGAAATGCCTTGCAAGATCAGAAGCACCGCTTACAAGCCAATCGGAACCACGTTCAAGAAAAACAAGTGCTATGATAAGAAAGATCAACTGTAAAAGAATGTACAATTTACCCTCCAAAAGAATTGTCTAAAATCACAGTCTGAACATTATTATCCATCTAAATATGTATTAGCCAGGATTTGAGATCTAAAACTGTTTTAGTTTATTATCATGTGACATGCTCCCACCACTTATAGAAGTAGAAGAATTCTTGCTCAAAAAAGGGTTAAAACATATATGTATGTTATATTTATAATAAATGTTTTTGTAATTACATTCATGGCTTTTATTGCATTCACGATCCATAAAGAATAATCTTTGAATAATTGTTGGTAAAATAATTGTAAATTTTTGTAGCAAAATCTTGATTTTTTCAATTTTCAGATCACGCAATCCCTTACATAGTAAGCGTTTCCAGCATTTCGCTCTAAAATCACCACATTTTCACTTTTGGACACCCTTGAGTATGATCATACTCACCCTTGTTTTACCCCCCCTAAAAAATGCGATCTTGGAAGTCAAAATTTTCCTTATTTTATAATGATTTGTGAATTTGTATTTCGAACCGTCGGCTCCAGCATTCGTCTTTCGGCGTCTGGTCCTCGATTTGCAGCGTCGGCCACCTCTTGGCATCATGCTCTCCGCCTCCGTCCGTCATTCCAGTCGAAGAACTGGAATCGCCTTTTGCCTTTGGCTGCTTACTCGTTACCGATCACGCGTCACTATTTTGTTTTTGCCATAGGCTATTCGCCATGTGCCGCTTTTTCCCGATTACGCGTTACTCGTGACTGTTTTCCCTTATCTGTCAATCCTTACCATGATTTGTAAATTTGAGGAGTTTCCTTCCCCACTCTATTGCATAGATCTAAGTTGGATGTGAAACCGTAGTTTGAATTCAATCCTAACGCTCCGTAATGTGCTTGGTAAAACAACGCAGAAGTGATTGATATTTTGTAAGTGCTTGCGTAATTATTTACCAATTGCCATTTGGTAGAATTTTCAAGTATCGATTTCGCCCTTTCAAAGAGCGAACTTGTCCATTCAGTTCCGACATCGTAAGAATTGTAATCCGTTGAAGATCCGTAAGTATCCCAGTCCGGCCATGCGGATTCATTCGATTTTGCCGCAGTCAAAACAAGGCGTACATTTGGAAGCGTGCTAAGATCATCTATGAAACTTCCTCCATGGCATGAACCAAGAAAGAAATTAAATTTAGTAGATGGATGATTGTTTATGACATTTACAAACTGAGAGGCGTAAAATCCCACGCCGCCGAGCCTAACATAATTCACATCTCCATGGGCTATTATGTAAATGGTAACAACGCTGTGAGAGTTAGCCATAGAATTGATTTCCGTTAAAATTGTGTTTGCATTGCTGCCAGTCAACCAATGCACAACTACCACTCCAGGATATCTGGCTGCTTTGTATGCTAAGAAAAAATTTATGACCTGAAGATAAGAACTTTCAGCTTCATCGTAAAGGTTTTCATTCGGCATGAGACCTTGAACTATTATGATGCCTTCATTTTCTCGGATATCGAGCGGAATAAAATTGTACACAAGCAGTGTGCCGGGTGAGGTTGACATTTTTATATTTGACTGGATGATAAGATCACTTGAAGGCAATTTGTTGTTAAATTCTTGAGGTATTACCCCACCAATTCGAGGCAGCCATTTCGCCGGCATGACCGTTGGAGTGGCACCCGACTTTGGAACTAAAATGTACTGAACCGGATGAGCATAAAATGCGCCGGGTTCGAGATCAAGCAGGAAAAAGTAAGAATCTCCTTTTGCAACCATCCTTTCAACGATTATCGAGGAATTTGAATCATTCGCACTTGCCTGAATGAAATCTGGCATTATGATTGTACCACTTGCAACGATACTCTCGGCCCTAACGCATAGGTAAGAAGCGTTTGGAGTTTGAGAAAGCAATTGCGGCAAAACATCGCTTTTTACCGTATCTATAGCACGATCAAGGTCCGTTTTGAAAAGATTGACAAGAAAACACGAACTCAGAGTAAGAGAAAGCAGAACGACAATCATCAACAATATCACATACTTCTTGGACATGCGAATCCCCCCTTGTTGAATTTTTTCTACCCCCATGTTTTGAAAATTGTGTCAATGTTATTTTAACACATTTTGGCTGAATTTTAATATAATCATTTGTCTTCAAAATTCTCTGGAATTATTGGTAATTCGTATTGCTCTTCTATTATCTTTTGCAGATCTTCCGTCTTATAACCTGCTCTTATCGCAAAAACATATATAATACCGTAAATGGCAGCCATTATAAGTGTATCCCATGGAAATGGAATAACACCGTTTCCGAAACTTCCAAAATAGGATACAAAATCTGTTAAAAAGATCAGGGCAAAAAGCCAATAAGAACTTGTGAAGATGATCTTTTTTTCTCCCGATAGTCGTTTTCCTGTCATAACCGTTCCGGCCACGAAAATCAAAGCAGATACGATAAGCGTTGAAAGAAATACCGATGTTTTCATTGTCATGCTTTCGCTGGCGGGAGCGTATAAAACGTAAAGATAATTGAGTATTATTCCCGTGATCGAGACTATGAGTCCTACAATTCCAAAGGTATAAGCGAAATGTTTTGAAATCCCAAGTTTTTTAGTCACATAAACGAAATAAAAGATCGGTATTCCGATAAGCGTTGCGTACGTGATCATGGTAAGAGTGGTTATGCCAGACCAATAAACTATAAGTGCTCCTCCTATAAAAGCTATTGGGGCTATGATGCCGGCATATGAAAGTTTAAAGGATCTTTTGAGTTGGGGAGCATTTTTTCTGAAAACTTGTAAGGCTACCGGACTTATTATGTAAGTTAAAACTGTTGCGCTGGTTGAAAAGCCAACGAATAAATACCATGACGGAAATGGCAGAAAAAAGAAGATGCCTATTACAAGAGAGGCTATAAGGGCAATGTAGGGTACCTTTGTTTTACTGTGAATTTTAAGTAACGCCGAAGGAAGATATCCATCTGCTCCCATACCGTAAAGTACCCTCGAACTTGTTCCAAGGTATATCCATCCAGTTCCACTTGGAGAGATCCATGCATCGATAAGCAGTAAATTTGCAAAAGCACCAAAAAGGGCTATTCCACTGTATTTTAATTCTGTAAAAAACGGTGATGTACCTAGATCACTCGATGTCAAATTAGCCCAACTTATTCCTGCCGGCCATTTGATGGCGCCTATGAAAGCAAGTTGAAGTAAGGAATAGAGAGCCATCGCGGCGATTATGGAGAGGATGGTTGCTCGCGGAATATCTCTTTGAGGGTTTTTCGCTTCTCCTCCAAATTCGACTGCCTGACGAAATCCAAGGTATGAAAATATTATGCCCGCTGCCGGTATCGCGTAAAAAATGCTACCAGTGCCCAAAGGTGCAAATCCGCCGTAAGAAACGAAGTTCGATTTGTTGAACATGAAAAGTAAAAATATAAAAGTTGTAACCGGAAGTATGAACTTCCACCATGTTGCAATGCTGTTGAATTTGCCAAGAAATTTTATTCCAAACCAGTTGAGTAAGAAAAAAGCCCCAAGCAATCCAACTCCGAAAAGAATTCCTATCGGAGTTAAAACTGAGACTCCAGAAACAGTCCTGAAGAGATCAGGCACGTACGTGGCAACGTATGTCAAAACCGCTTCGGCCTCAATTGTAGGCGTCGTTACGGCACCTAAAAGATAGGCCCATCCAAGGATAAATCCGGTATAACTTCCGTAAGTTAAGTGTGGATATCTGACGATCGCTCCGCTCTTCGGGATAGCCCCTGCAACTTCTGCAAGTGTGAGCGCTATGAATAACACTATAACCCCACCTATTATCCATGAAAGTACTGAAGCAGGCCCTGCGGCACTTGCTCCGGCGGCAACACCAAGTAACCAACCAGAACCTATTATCCCGCCCATCGAAAGGAAGAAAAGATCCTGAAAAGTCAAAACTTTTTTCAATTTTTTGTCTGATTCAGCTGCAAATGATGATGCAGAATTACCTTTAGTAACTTTTTGCGAGTTATCCATTCATTACACCTCCAAGATTTTTTAAATGAAAAAGGCCACATCTGCTCGATGTGGCCCGGTGAATTCACTATGATCAAAGCACGATCAAATGCCTGCTCCTCCACTGGGCAGATACTTGATATGCTTTCTGTTCAGTTTTTCAAAGCAAAAAATCTTTCCTACCATTTTAATCTCCATAAATGCTTTTCTGTATGCTATCACTGACGAGAAGATTTGTCAATTACAAAACTATGAACATACGTTTAATTTTCGTCAAGCCATGCCTTTGCCTCTATTTTGCATTGTGTTTCCTGAACTGCAAACTCTTTTTCAATGGGCATCGAAACGATTCTTTCGAAAGTCTCACGTGCAAGGTCTTTTTTACCCCATTTCACGTAAAGCATCGCAAGTTCGTAGTAACCGTAAACATATTCGGGATCCAAAGACAGTGCTTTTTTGAAAAGCATCTCTGATTTTTCAAAATCGGCAAACGGCCATGGTGTATCCCTGTACCTCATGGCAAGCGCGACATAAGCACGGTAAAGTTTCGGATCGAGTTTTATGGCTTTATTTATGTAATTGTCGAAATCTCCAAGCATAAAAAGGCTTTGCACTATTCCTTTGTATTGAGCAAGACGCCCTATTGCCGCGCCTGCGACGAAATTCAAATAAGCGTCATTTGGAGTCATCTTAAGCGCTAATTTTGCGTAATCAAGGGAATCATTAAAATAAACGGCCTTTTTATCTTTCGGGGCACCCCATAAACCGTATTCCGTACAGGCATCTGCAAGCAGTGTCAAGATTGTAGCGCTTTTGGTAAGATTGGGGAGAATTTTAACCTGATTTATCAAATTCAACATGCCGGTCGCGTTTTGAGATGCTCTGTAATTGTAAAAGTCCTGGCTTAAATTTGATCCTAAGACTATCAAAGACAAACTCAAGATGAAAGAAACGATCAATAATTTTCTCATTTCCGCCCTCCTAATCGATCAAATTTTTTTCTTTGAGCCTTCTGACAAGATATTCGGATTGTGGTTTCAAATCATCCTTTATGCCAAATTCTTTGGAAGCCATCTTAACAGCCCTTTCAAGATCAAATCCCAAATCGAGAAAATTGAGAAATTCATCTTTGTAATCTCTATACGCTGGATATGCTCTTAAAACTTTGAATTCCCAATCTTTGTCCGATTCGTTCATCCATGAGTCTCCGAGCGGACCTTTAAATTTTTTGATCTTTTTGGGTTTAGGTATATCATCGAACTTGATCTCTTTTTTCAAATAGTCTTTTAACTTTTTGACATTCGCATATTTCGAAAAAGCCTCTAAACTTTTATAGGATCTAAAAGCGATCCAGTTTCTTACCTCATCGTCTCCGTCTGTTCTCAAAAATTTATCGAAAATACGTTGAATCGTTTTGCTGGTGGTATCTTGAGGACCTTCAAGTATATCTCCAAGAGTTTCTAAAACGGCCTTTCCTATCCATTCAAATGATTCAACACTCGATTTATCGGGGGTGTCTTGACTTGTGTGGTAATACCTGTCTGGCCACTGGGTAAGAGAGACTGCCTGAACACCCATGGATGAATCCACAAAAATGTAATGGTCTGATCCACCGGAATAACTTCCTTCTTTTACGCGAAAATGCGGGTTTTCAAGATGAACTCCCATCAATTCATTTACAAAGGAAGGTAAAGACCACGGTGTCGCCGATACATCGAGTGTGGATCTGGTAATGTTTTGATCTTCTCCGACCATGTCAAGGTTTATGTTGAATTCAAAATCATTATTGTGATCTGTAAAGTAAGATATGGTGCCATACATTTCAGGCACCCAAAGTGCCGTTATTTCACGATTTATCTTGAATTTTCTGAGTACTCTGACGATTTCCGCGAGCAAAGCGGAACCACTTGCGTTGTCATTCGCGCCTGGTTTCGGATGACACAAATGTGCAGTTAAAATTATGGGTTTTTCCTTTCCCCTTTTACCTACTCGCGCTTCCAAAATTTCAAGTTCGTTTGTTCCACTGTCTACATCTATGAAGATTTCTATTTCCAAATTTTTCTTGGCAAGTGTTTTTAAATAATTGTATTGATTGTAGGATAAGGCAAAACCCAATATACTTTCATCGGCTTCAACGGGAAATGAAGTGTAATTTACAGCATGTGGAAGCATTTCAGGATTTCTGTTTATTGAAGGATCCTGAGCCCTCATGAAGTACGAAAGCACACATCTTGCACCAAATTTTTTTGCCGTTTTGTAAACTCTCGCGGGATCTCCACTTGCAAGGATTGCTTTATCATGTACGATCTTTTTGTAATCTTTCTCATCTTCTCCGCTTTCAACATCGATAACTTTGAGTTTTTCGATCCCGTTTGTCTTTCCGGAAAGGAAAACAGCGCTTATCGGAGAAAGTGCAAGAGAACCAACTATGTAACTACCGTTTGAAATTTTCAAAAAACCGTCTTTTAAATTCCACCCGCGTGGCATACGCCACGTTTCGTAAGATTTGTTAAGAGGATATTTTAAAATCTGTGATTCTCCGATGAATTCTTGAATTACATTTATCGCCTTGGAAAATCCGATACCGCCTTTTGATCTGTGGAATTTGGACAATTCCCATTCCAAGCCAAGCGCATTTTGAGGAAAAAATTCTTTTAGAAATTCTTCTTTCATCATCTCACCTTCTTTGAGAGATTATAGCAAAATTTTGGAGTTAAATCGAGGTTCGTGTTAAAATCAAGAAGATGAGTGTATGGAGGAAGGTCATGAAAAAAGTTTTTTTTCTGTGACTCCTTCTCTTGGTACAATAGGAGGAGGAGAAATAAATTTAAAAAAATTCATAAAATTTCTATGTTTGAAGAATGAGATTGATAAAATAACCATAGCGTACCCCGATATACAACTTCTAAAAGATTTTTGGGGAGATATTGGATCAGCAAAGGTTGAATTTATAAATTACCATTTTGATACACTTACCGTCGACAAGAATTTTCTAAACTTAAATTTTTACAGGCTTTTAAGAACAGAAAAGCAAATTGTGGAAAAAAAGGTAAAAAAAGAAAATTACGATTTGATCTTTGCACATGCCCCAACCGATGTGCTTATTTTGAAGAATTTTTTGGAACGCACAAATGTCATTTTTTACAGCAATATACCTTCACATGTACGCATTTGGCCGTTCAAACTTGCAATCAAAAAATATATTGGAAAATTAAACAATGTGATATGTGTAAGTGAATTCTTACAAAATAAGATCAAGAGTATTTTGCCATCGAAGAAAAATATTTACATGATTCATAATGGAGTAGAAGACATCAATTTAAAATCAAACCCTCCTGTCAGCGTGAAAAACATTGGCGTAGTGGCAAGATTTGAAAAGGAAAAAAATGTTATCTTAGCGATCAGGGTTTTTAGGATTCTCGTAAAAAAGTATGGTTACCTTTCTTTGCATCTTTTTGGAGATGGGAGCAAAAAGAAAGCGATGGAAGATTTTGTTACAAGGAATGAAATTAAAAATGTTTATTTTCACAATTTTGTCAAAAACACAGATGAAATTTATTCAAAGATAGATTTGCTTGTAGTACCGTCAAAAATGGAGGCCCTTTCACTTGTTATCATTGAAGCAATGTCGAGGAACATCCCAGTTGTGGCTTCAAATGTTGGCGGTATTCCAGAGATAATCAAAGATGGTTACAACGGACTTTTGGCCGAACCAAATGTAAGAAGTTTTGTCACTAAAATAACAAAAATCATAGAAAATCCTCAGTTAATAAGTGCGTTCGCAAAAAATTATGCTCAAACTCTTGCACAATTCGATATCGAAAAAAAATTCGAGGATCTTTACAAGATCCTTTTCGATCAGACATAGATGATGGAGGGATTTAAATGAAAGTTTCTATCGTGATACCCGCTTACAACGAAGAAGGATCTATCGAAAAAACGATAAAAAGTCTTCTGAGTCAAAGTTATAAGGATTTTGAAATCATCGTTGTGGACAACAACAGCAAAGATAAAACACGTGAGATCGCTTCAAAATACGTCAAAACCGTTAATGAATCAAAGCAAGGCTATATCTTTGCCGTGAGACGTGGCATTGAAGAAACACACGGTGAAATTTTAACGATATGCGATGCCGATTCGATATATCCCAAAAGATGGCTTGAAAAAATGATAAAGTCTTTCAAAAGGGAAAACATCGTTGCTGTTTACGGAACGGCCATGTTTTACGATATAAATGAATTTACGGCATCTGCAAGTCTTATCTTTTACACGATCTTTTTATGGCTTTCGAAATTGCTCGGCCTTGATAACACTGCTGGCTTTAATTTTCTCTTCAGAAGAGAGTTTTACGTTAAATCTGGCGGATACGATCCAAACTGGAAATGGGGTAGCCCTGATATAGATCTTGGAAGAAGACTCAAAAAATTTGGAAAAGTCAAATTGAGAAACAAAATTGTGTTTACTTCCGCAAGAAGATTTAAAAAAGGTGGATTTTTGAATACCACAAAGATGTTCATCGACATGTGGAGGCAGATGTTAAAAAACAAAAATCCAGATATGAGTTACGATGAATACAACAAAACAAGAAAGTGACATACTCTCACTATACTTAAATAAATTTAAAAGTCGAATGTTCATTTAATTTAAGCGGAGAGCAGGATGCCTCCGAGATGGCCTTCGCAGCGGAGCGAGGACAGACATCGAGTGGGGCACCTGCCATCGCTACGATTCGGAATTTAAAACTGGTTCAGTATACCTACGCATTTTTATTTAGATGGCGGAAAATTCTTGCTTAAAAAAACGTTAAAAGGTCTCCTTTTCTGGAGACCTTGTTTTAAATTTCAAGATGCTTTTTAAACCAATCAAGTATAAGATCTAATCTTTTAATTCTATGGTAAGGTTTACCTGATCTTGACAATTCATGGTTTTCAGAAGGGAAAAGTGCGAGTTTTGCTTCTTTGTTCAGATATCTTAATGCCGTAAAAAACTGAAATGCTTCAACCATGTAACATCTGTAGTCTTCCATAGAATGAATAAACATTATAGGTGTTTTGACGTTTTTTACGTAAGTAAGAGGAGACATTTCCGCATATCCGTCAGGATTCGACCAAGGGTCGCCGCCTAATTGATCAGGTCCAAAGAAATATCCTATGTCCGTTGTTCCAAAAAATGACACCCAGTTACTTATCGAGCGTTGTGAGACGGCCGCTTTGAATCTGTCTGTTTGAGTTACAACCCAATTTGTCATGTATCCGCCATAAGATCCGCCTGTAATTCCCAAACGTTTCTCGTCGACAAAATCAAAGCGTTTTATCGCTTCATCCACAACTTCCATTATGTCTTTGTAATCTCTTTTACCGTACGCTCCGTGTATGTAAGAAAATTCTTCACCATATCCATCGCTTCCTCTTGGATTTGAGAATAAGACGGCAAAACCGTTTGATGTCAGCATTTGAAACTCAAGGAAAAAGGCATTACCATAAGCCGTTCTCGGACCTCCGTGGACTTCAAGGATCGTCGGATACTTTTTTCCTTTTTGAAAATCAGTTGGTTTCATGATCCATGCGTCTATTTTTTTACCATCGGAGGATATCACATCAAAATGTTCTGGAACTGAAATTGAAAAATTTCGCAGATCGTTTAACCTTGAGATTTTCTTTTCTTTTCCGTTTTTGTAAAGATAAATCTCGTCTAAAGATGTAAAGTTCATAGAAAGAAAGACTATATTTCCATTTGGGGCAACATTGAATCCGGATACGGATCTCTCTTCGCCGATGATCTCCGAAACTTTTCCATCAAAAAATTTGTAAATTTTGGAGAGAGGACCATCAGTCATCATGAAATATATTCCGGAATCTCTCCAGAAAATTTTGTTTGGAGAACCACCGCGCGAATCACTGTTTATAGAATTTCCCTTTGCCAGATCGACATCACAAATTTTTGTGAAATTACCGTTTAAATTAGTTATCCATAATCTTTCATTTGTGAAAGATCCGTGCTTTAAATCCGAGATCGCGACCGCCATTTCCTTTGAATTTGGACTCCAGCATATATTCCCAATAGACACATCTGAATTCGTGATTTTTTTAGGCTCTCCGAATCCTATCTTTAAAACAAAAAGGTCAGACACGAGTGGATCGCGTTCAAGATCAAGCGCTTCAACGAAGGCAACATTTTTCCCATCAGGAGAAGGAGCAAAGGTGAATATGTCTCCGCTTTCTTTTGTCAAGCACTTTTTTGTTCCGTTTTTACCAACAAGATAAAGTTGAATCTTAACATCGTATGTAAATCCTTCTCCATTTGACCAAAATGGAATTTTCTCTATTTCATGTACATCATCTTGACCTTCTTTACTTTTCCTTTTTGCCTTTAAAGCGACCGAAAGGATTAATTCGTTTGAATTTAGCCATGCGAGATCCGTTATTTGATCATCAAAATGAGCTATTTTAACGGATTCTCCTCCATCAGATCTTATTAACATAAGGTTAGAACCCTTTTCATCTTTGGATGCAGAGATAAAGGCTATTTCTTTCCCATCTGGAGACCATCTTGGAGAACTATCTGAAGGCCCCTTTGTAAATTGAAATAGATTTCCATCGTACATGTAAATGGATTTGTCATATCCATCTTTCTTTTCATTTGAATGACTTAGGGTAAACGCTATTCTGTTACCGCTTGGATCTATCTGTGGATCTCCAGCAAATTTGAATCTTAAAAATGTCTTTGATGAAAATGTGTTCATCGTGATCATCCCTTTCCGTTAGATCTTGCAACAATTATACTATATAAAGAATCATGTGACATACCCCCACCACTTATAGAAGGGGGAGAATTCTTGCTTAAAAAGGGTTAAAAGCCGAATGTTTCACATTTAAAGTTAATCAAGTATATATGAGATTGATCCGTGATGCCTCAAAATAAAATCTACAGGAAGTAAGATTCATTGCTTCAAAATAAAATCTACATTTAGAATCTGACGGAATCGAGATGCCTCCTTTCCGTTTTCTT
>JAJYYZ010000007.1 GCA_021800445.1 bacterium
TTTATTATATACTCGATCAATTTTAAATGTGAAATTGGCTTGACAAAGGTTGTTAAAATCGGAAGTGTGTTTATTGGCGGTGGAAATCCTGTGGCCGTTCAATCTATGACCAACACGGATACAAAAAACGTTACTGCCACAGTTGAACAGATAAAAAATCTGGAATCGGCAGGATGTAAAATAGCAAGGATCAGTGTTTATGATGAAGCATGCGTTGAATCTTTGAAAGCCATAAAATCCCTTGTGAAAATCCCGATAGTTGCCGATGTACATTTTGACTACAAAATAGCGATAGGATCGATTCTTGCAGGGGTTGATAAGGTAAGAATAAATCCTGGCAACATAGGTGCGAGGTGGAAAGTTGAAGAAGTTGCACGTGTTGCAAAAGATCACGGTATTCCGATAAGGGTCGGATCGAATGCTGGTTCGATAGATGAATCTTACCTTAAGAAATTTGACGATCCCGTTGATGCGCTTGTCCAGAGTGCCATAGATGAAATCAACACGCTTGAGTCAGTTGGATTCGATGATATAGTGGTGGCCGTTAAGTCTTCTGATCCAATTGAAACTATTGTTGCAAATGAAAAATTGTCTAAGATGACTTCTCATCCGCTGCATATCGGAGTGACCGAAGCCGGTATTTATGAAGACGCGATCGTTAAATCGGCCTTTGCGCTTGGACATTTGCTTTACGAAGGGATTGGTAATACGATAAGGGTTTCGATCGCGGGCGATCCTGTTAATGAAATAGGAATTGCTTATTCCATACTTCAAAGTGTAAATGTCTTTGATGGGCCTGAAATCATTGCATGTCCAACTTGTGCCCGTACCGAGATAAACGTTGAGGAACTGGCAAGAGAGGTAAAAAAATCGCTTGCGGATGTTAGAGGTAAGATAAAAGTTGCGGTCATGGGATGTGTCGTCAACGGACTTGGAGAGGCAAAAGGTGCAGATGTTGCCGTCTTTGGTACCAAAAATGGCGGCGTAATTTATATGGATGGTAAAATGGTATCGACAGTCAGCAGGGAAGAAATTCTTCCTGCCCTTAAAAATCTTGTAATTGAATATCTGAAAGGAGAGAAAAAGTTTGAAAACGATAAAGCACGTAAGTGAGATGGTTGAGATCTCAAAAAATTATGCTGGTAAAAGTGTGGGCTTTGTTCCAACGATGGGAGCGCTTCATGCGGGCCATCTTTCCCTCGTGAAAGAAGCAAGAAAGCATAACGACATCGTTGTCGTCAGCATTTTCGTGAATCCTACCCAATTTGGTCCGAGGGAAGATTTCGGTGCGTATCCGAGAGTGCTTGATAAAGATCAAGCATTGCTTGATCGCGAAAATGTCGATTACATCTTCGCTCCTGAATCTTCGGAGATGTATCCTGAAGGTTTTTCTACATCAATTCACGTTGCGAGTTTGACGGACTATCTTTGCGGCTATTACAGGCCAGGTCATTTCGACGGCGTTGCGTTGGTGGTGAATAAACTTTTCAACATTGTAAAACCAACACGCGCTTACTTTGGACAGAAAGATGCTCAGCAATTCAGAATGCTTAAAAGGATGGTCGATGATTTGAACATGAACGTTGAGATGATCGAAATGTCCATAGTCAGAGAACCGGATGGCCTTGCTTTGAGTTCAAGGAACATGTATCTTTCTTCGGAAGAAAGAAAAGTGGCTCCGATGCTTCATCAGGCAATAAAATACGCCGTCGATCAGATAAAATCAGGAAGAAGAGACGCTTACAAAATAAAAAGAGAGGCCATGAACAAATTAAGGGTTTATCCGGAAATCAAAGTTCAATATTTTGAAATCGTAGATGAAAGAAAACTCATACCAATCTCGAAGATCACGTCTAAAGTGATAGTGGCCGCTGCAATATACCTTGGAAAAACGAGACTTATAGACAACGAAATCGTTGATGTTTGAGTGCCATGGGAAAGATAAAAGTTGTAACGGACAATTCATGCGATTTACCTTCGGAGTGGTTCAAAGCAAATGACGTTGAAGTTATCAATTTGAAAATACTTGTAGATGGGCAGATCAAAGAATTAACAACACGACAGATGTTTGAAGAGGTAAAAATGGGTAAAAAGGTAACAACTTCTCAACCCAATCCGGATGAATTCGAAAAAATGTACGAGAAAATTCTTAAAGAGTATGATGAAATTCTTTCAATTCACTTATCATCCAAGTTGAGCGGTACCTACAACAGCGCGACATTGGCGGCCCAAAAATTCAAAGGAAAAGTTGAAACGGTAGATTCACTTACGACAACAGCCGCACTGGGCGCTCTGGTTGCAAAAGGCGTTGAACTTTCAAAAACGGGCGATTTAAAAAAAAGCGCCGAAGAATTGAGAAAACTTTCTTTGACGGTAAAAACGATCTTTGGTGTTCAAACCGTCGAAAATCTTGTAAGAGGCGGCAGAGCACACCTTATAGCCGGCAAACTTGTTACTTTGCTCAATGTGAAGCCTGTTTTGAAAGGAGAAGACGGAGAAATCAAATTTCACAAGATCATGCTGGGGTTTCAAAGAGTTCTGAGGGAAATTGTCAATTACGTCGAATCGTATGAGGTAATGGATAAAAAAATTTACATAGCACACGTTAATGCACAGCAAAGCGTGGATTATCTGATATCAAAGCTCGGAAAGGATTACACTTTTACCGTTAGCCCGGCAAGCCCCGCAATAACTTTAAACGCCGGCGAAGGTGCCGTTCTTGTTGGCTTTTTGATTAAATGAACTTAAAATATGTTATAATTATTTTGTGAAAGAAAAAAGCGATGAAATTTACGTCGATTTCTTTGATTTACTGATAATTTTGGCCATTAACTTCCCAATCTTTTTACTTCTTGCGATCTTCAAATATTTGGGGGGGAGTTCTGACACACTCTCTGCCTTTCTTCTGATACTGCTTTCTGTCTTAACTGTGTGGGGTTTTCATTTGATTTTGAAACAAAAAGGATATGGAATTGGTTCGTGGTTTAGAATTTCTTCTTTTGGACCCGATCTTATATGGAGTGTTATAGTTTTTCCCGGTGTTTTTGGTGTTTACTTTGTGATGAGTTTTTTAACCGCTTTTATATGGGATGAACCCATATTTTCGAAGATGAGCATGAACCCCAATGCATTTGTGGCTGTCATATCATTAGGATTGTTTTTCCCGGTTGTTGAAGAGGTGATCTTCAGAGGAGCAATTTATGGATATCTGAAACATTTCTTTTCTCCAGAATTTGCCATAATTTTGACCTCGGTGGCCTTTGCGGTTGTGCATCCTTTTCAAGATTGGATGAAACTTTTTGTTTTCGGAATGCTGTTAAATTTGCTATACTATAAGAGAGGAACCCTGACGGTAAGTTCAACGGTTCATGTGATGGTTAACCTGATTTATCTTTCCATTGCTTACTTACCGAGGGTTTGAAAGAGGGTGATTTAGCTATGTTCAATAAATTTTCAAAACGTGCGGCCCAAGTTTTTGTGGCTGCTCAAGATGAAGCAAGGGCTCTTGGACATTCTTACGTTGGAACGGAACATTTGTTGTTGGGCGTTATGAAATCGGCGAACGGCGAGGCTTACAATGTTCTAAGGGAACATGGCCTGGATTATGCATCTTTAAAACAGGAAATCATAGCCGTTGTAGGTGCTGGAATTCCAAGAGAGAATGTTTCTTCGCCCCAGATGACACCGAGGGCAAGGAAGATAATAGAACTCGCCTACGAAGAGGCTCAACTTTTGGGACAAAATTACATATCAACAGAACATATATTGCTTGCAATTCTGAGAGAAGGAGAAGGCGTTGCAGCGCATGTGTTAAGGAAGTTTGGAATAGATCTCGTTGATCTCAGACGTGAATTGATAGATGAAATGGGTGGTGCTTCGCAAAACAACGAAGATTCCGATGAAGAGGATTTTACACGTCCGAATCCATCTCAGGACGTTATGAGATCTGTTAAAAATCTCGAAGGACTTGGAGTCGATCTTACCGAAGAAGCCAAAAACGGTAAACTTGATCCTGTCATAGGCAGAGAACGTGAAATTGAAAGGATCATGCAAATTTTAACGAGAAGAAAGAAAAATAATCCTGTCCTGATAGGTGATCCCGGCGTGGGTAAAACCGCGATAGTTGAAGGATTAGCGCAAAGAATTTCATCCGGGGATGTGCCGGAATTGCTAAGAGGGAAGGTCATTTTTTCGCTTGACATAGCTGCACTTATAGCCGGTACAAAGTATCGCGGTGAATTTGAAAAAAGGCTCAAAAAAGTTATAGGGACCGTTAAAGACGATCATTCCATAATTCTTTTTGTCGATGAAGTTCACACAATAGTGGGAGCAGGAGCAGCCGAAGGTGCAGTTGATGCCGCAAACATACTTAAGCCTGCCCTGTCACGCGGGGAACTTCAAATGATAGGTTCAACGACTCCTGACGAATACAGGCAATTCATAGAAAAGGATGCAGCGCTTGAAAGAAGATTTCAAAAAATTTATGTTGGAGAACCAACGACAGACCAAACGCTTGAGATACTCAAAGGATTGAAATCCAAGTACGAAATACATCATAAAGTGCGATATACCAATGACGCGCTTGATTTGGCTGTTAAACTCTCTCAAAGATACATAACGGACCATTATCTTCCTGATAAGGCCATAGATCTCATAGATGAAGCGGGGGCAAGTGCAAGGCTCAACAGCATGACAGTTCCGGATGAGATAAAAGAACTTGAAAGGAAGATAAAGACAATTCAAGAAGAAAAAGAACTTTCAATAGCCCAGCAAAATTACGATCGCGCCGCCGAGATAAGGTTCAAAGAAAGGGATCTTCAGCAGGTGCTTAACGATAAGTACAACGAATGGAAAAAGCGCAGAGAGACAGAAATAATAACGGTTAATTCGGACAGCATAGCCAAAACTATATCTATATGGACGGGGATTCCGCTTACCAAACTTGAAAAGACTGAAAGTGATAGACTCCTGAAACTTGAAGAAGAACTTCACAAACGTATCGTTGCTCAGGAAGAAGCCATTAAAGCTGTCTCAAGTGCGATAAGACGTGCGAGATCGGGTCTTAAAGATCCAAGAAGGCCGATGGGATCGTTCATGTTCCTCGGTCCGACAGGCGTCGGTAAAACAGAACTTGCCAAAGTGCTTGCGGAATATCTCTTTGGTGACGAAAATGCTCTTGTGAGAATTGACATGTCCGAATACATGGAGAGATTTTCGGTGTCAAGGCTTGTCGGTGCACCTCCGGGGTACGTTGGATATGAAGAGGGCGGAACTTTAACCGAAAAAATAAGAAGAAGACCATTTTCGGTTGTGCTTCTTGATGAGATAGAAAAGGCACATCCGGATGTTTTCAATCTGCTGCTTCAGATACTGGACGACGGAAGATTGACGGATTCGCAAGGTCACATAGTCGATTTCAAAAACACGATACTCATAATGACATCTAATCTCGGAGGAGAGTTCATAAACAAAACAAAAAGAGGACTCGGATTTGTCGAAGAAAGCAGCGATGCCAATTACGAGAGCATGAAATCCATAGTCATGGATGAAGTTAAAAGGACATTCAGGCCGGAATTTTTGAACAGACTTGATGAAATCATAGTGTTTCATCCGCTTAGCAAAGCGCATATAGAGAAAATCATAGACATATTGCTTGGAGACCTTAAAAAGCGTCTTTCCGAGCGCAGCATAAAGATTTTAGTAAGCGATCAGGCCAAGGAACTGATAATTTCTAAGGGGTTCGATCCTATTTATGGTGCAAGACCGTTGAAGAGAGAAATACAAAAAATGATAGAAGATCCGCTTTCGGAGGATTTGCTGTCAGATAGGTTTGAAGACGGAGATACCATAGTGATAGGCGCTTCTTCAGGCAAGATCGTCTTTAAAAGGAAGAGAGAAAGAAAGGTTGCGTTAAGTGAGCCGGGACAAAAATAAAATCGTTTACGTGTGCTCTGAATGTGGATACAAATCTACAAAATGGTTTGGCAGGTGCCCCGGTTGTGGCGCATGGGATTCTGCAGTTAGAGTTGAAGAAGGGGTACAAAGTGGTACCCCTTCTTTGATAGAGTTTAAATCATCCACATCTGACATATCCATTCCTCAAAGGATGACCACTGCCATGAAGGAAACGGACAGAGTTTTGGGTGGCGGGGTTGTTTCAGGGAGCGTCATTCTCATTTCCGGAGGCCCAGGTATAGGAAAGTCTACGCTTGCGATTGAATATGCAAGTGCACTTACCGCTTACGGGAACGTTTACTATGTAAGCGGAGAGGAGTCTATTCCGCAAACTTTGCTGAGAGTAAAACGTCTCGGCGTTGAAAATAATCGCCTTTTTCTTTCTTCCGAGGTAAATGTGGATGATGTACTGTCATCCGTTTCTTCAAAAGGAAAACCCGTGGCAATAGTTTTTGATTCGATTCAAACACTTTACACATCCGGCATGAGTGCACTCGCCGGCAGTGTTCCTCAAATGAGAGAATGCACGATGAAACTCATAGATTACGCAAAAGCCAACGATGTTGCGATATTCATGATAGGGCACGTCACAAAAGAAGGAAATATCGCAGGCCCGATGGTGCTTGAGCATATGGTCGACGGCGTGCTTTATCTTGAAGGTGAGCCAAGATCTGGAAGAAGGATTCTGAGATCTGTTAAAAACAGATTTGGCCCAACAGATGAAATAGCGGTTTATGATATGGAAACGAATGGAATGATTGAAATTCCGGATCCTTCAAAAATTTTTGCAGATGTTGATTCTGAAGATCCCGGTAGCGCGCTTTCTGTTATAGTAGAAGGATCAAGGCCTTTGATGGTGAACGTTCAAGTGCTTGCAACTCCGAGTTACAGAAATGGATCTATGAGAATAACAAGAGGATTTGAAAACACAAAACTCATGATCATGGCTGCCATAGTGTCAAGTCATCTTGGAATTTCACTTGAAAATAAAGACATATACCTTAACATTCTCGGAGGATTACGCACAACTGATACCGGAATTGATCTTGCAGTTGCAGTTGCAATATTTTCGGCCGTCAAAAAGTTGAGATTTCCGCCCAAAATTGCGTTCATAGGAGAAATAGGCCTTGACGGGAAAGTTAGAAATGTGCCTCAAATGCAAATGAGAATATCGGAGGCAAAACGGATGGGTATAGAACGTGTTATTGTTTCGAACGGTTACAGGTCTGACGAAACAGAAGGTGTTAAAATTTTAAAAGAAGCCATTTTAAAATCATTCGGAGGAAAAAATGTCGCTTGATGATAAAAGTGTAAAAGATATACTTTCGATGGTAGCACCTGGGACACCCTTAAGAGATGCGATAGACAACATAATGAGGGCTGACAAAGGAGCACTCATTTTTCTTGTACAGGATCCAAAAGAATACTTAAAAAATGGCGTTATTCAGGGTGGTTTCGATCTTAATTGCCTTTTTACTCCGAATAAAGTTTATGAACTTGCAAAAATGGATGGAGCGATAGTGCTTTCGGAAGATCTCAAGAAAATATGGTACGCCAATGTTCAATTATCCACCGACAGGAGTATTCCAACGGACGAAACAGGCACAAGACACAGAACCGCTGAGAGACTTGCACTTCAGACAGGAAAACTCGTGATAGCCGTTTCTCAAAGAAGGAAGGTGATAACACTTTACCAAAAAGATTGGAAATACATGGTAAAAGATGTCTCCGTTATCGTACTTCAGATGAATCAGGGAATAAGACTTATGGAGAGGTACAGGACAAATTTCGACAATTCTATCATATCTTTGAGCACTAAAGAGATGGAAAACAGGGTTACGCTTTTCGATGTTTTCGAAATTATCAATCGTGGTTTGAAGATAATAAGTTTGTACAGAGATCTTTCATTTTACCTTTCCGAACTTGGAAATGAAGGAGTTCTTACCAAATTACATATGGATGAACTCAACGATGGCGTTGATGAGAATATCGGATTGTTGATTATGGATTATGCAAGTGAAAGAGTCATAGGAAAATCACATGATCCGGATCGACTCATGAAAGTGCTTTTTTCGAATCAAAAAGAAGAGATTCTTGATCTTTTCTCTTTCGTTCGTCATATGGGGTATGATATAGAGGAACATCAGATCTTTGAAATGACTTTGCAACCAAGAGGATACAGACTTTTAAGAAGTATTCCAAGAATACCCATGAATATAGCACACGATCTTGTCAAAAAATTTGAGAACATATCAGGGCTTTTAAAGGCTTCTTTCGATGATCTTATGAGTGTCGATGGTGTTGCCGAGAAACGTGCAACTGTTATAATGAGTGGCATTTCGTCTTTGAAAAATAGGATTAATTATGGTAATTAATTCATAAGGGGGTACAAATTATGATCGAATGGTTGCTGTTGATCCTTCCGTTATTTTTAGGACTTTATTTTGGTTACGCATGGTTTCCGAACTATGCTCTCTTCGATACAAGATGGTGGTATCCTTACTTTGTGATTTTAATTGGTGGAATAGCAGGGCTTCTGATTGGAATTGTACTTTATTTTCTAGCCAAACGTTTGAAAGAAAACAGGATAAACGCGTTTAATTTTCTGATTGCCCTTGCCGCCTTCGTCGTGTTTATGGTGGTAGGAAATTACCTTATGACCGATTTCACAAACTATAACTTTTTATCTGTTACAATAGGAAAATCTATAATCGTGATCCTTTCTTTTATGGGTGCATGGATCATTGCCCAAAGGTCAATTCTGTCGATGTTCAAAGTTGGAGAGATATCTGGGAATTACGGGAGTTTCATCTTCGACACCTCCGTTCTTCTCGATGACAAGCTTTTGGATCTCTTCGATATAGGACTTTTTAACGGCAAAATAGTAATACCTCAATTTGTGTTAATTGAGATGCAAAAATTGGCGGACAGTTCGGATGACGAAAAAAAAGACAAAGGCAGAAAAGGCTTTGAAATAATTGAAAAAATGCAAGGTTTGGACGATCTAAAAGTTACGATAGACGATTCAATAGCCTACAGAACGGGGAAGGTTGATGAAGATCTCGTCAATCTCGCGAGAAAATACAATGGAAGGTTAGTAACGCTTGATTACAATCTTACGCGTGTAGCCCAACTTCAGGGTGTAAAAGTTTTAAACCTTAACCATCTCGCGGAAATACTCAAACCAACACTTTTGCCCGGTCAGAGAATAAAATTGCAGATAATCAGACATGGTAAAAACAAAGAACAAGGAATAGGATTCACAGAAGACGGAACGATGATAGTCGTCGAAGATGGCGGGAAGAACGTGGGAGAACCGCAAGAAGTGGTTATAACGAATATCCTTAGAACTAACGCAGGTAAATTGCTTTTTGCGCGCATAAATCCTAAGTCATGAAATCTGCCATAATAGTCTGTGCCGGGAATTCAAGTAGATTTTCAGGAGGTAGAGAGAACAAAACTCTCTACCTTTTTGAAGGTAAACCTATTTTTCTTTATTCAGTCAATGTCTTTGAAAGACTTAATTTTGATCTCATCGTGATAGTCATAAAAGCAGAGGAAAAAAAATCCTTCGATAAGTACCTAAATCCTAAAATCAAAATCGCTTACGGTGGCCCAAGAAGACAGGACTCAGTTTTAAATGCACTTGATCTTGTGCCGGCCGATAGCGAAGTGCTCGTCCATGATGGCGCAAGGCCTTTTTTGACCGATAAAATCGTAAAAGACGTCTTATCGGAGATAAGATCCAAAAGATGTGTTGTACCCGCCATCAAAAGTGAAGACACGATAAGAATAGAAAATGCCGGGAAGTGCACTCTTTTCGACAGAAACAAAGTTTTTAGAATGCAAACACCCCAAGGTTGTGTTGCAGGAGAACTTGCCAGTCTTTACAAAAAATTTTCACATATCGATCTTTTAGATGACGCATCTGCCTTTGAACTGGAAGGATTTGAGATTAAACTTGTGGATGGAGACAAACGAAATATAAAAATCACGACAAAAGAAGATCTGAAAATTCTTCAGGCGTTGCTATAATAAACATTATGAATGATTTAAAAAATAATTTTTTTTGCGATCTTGCAAAGAGGTTATATATAATTGGGGGAGGTAAAAAATGGAAGAGTTTGACGAAAAATCTCTTTCCAGATACAACGGAAAAGAAGAAAAGCAGGTTTATATCGCTTACAAAGGAAAGGTTTACGATGTAAGCGAGAGTAAAATGTGGAAAACAGGCACACATATGAACAAACATTTCGCCGGAAAAGATCTCACCGTTCAGTTGTCTGCGGCACCACATGGCGAAGAAGTTTTTTCAAAATTCAAAATTGTCGGTACTTTCAAAGTCTCTGCTGCTCAAGATGAAAGAATTCCCAAATGGCTTTCGAATTTGATCGAGAAACATCCATCTCTCAAAAGACATCCACACCTTAGCCTTGTTCATTTTCCGTTGGCATTCATGATCGGATCAAGCCTTTTTGCATTGCTTTACGCTTTGTTCGGTGTAAAATCATTCAATGCAACTGTTTTTGATCTCATGATAGCCGGTCTTGTTTTTAGTGTCTTTGCAATTGTATCTGGATTTTTTACATGGTATCTCAATTACATGTCAAAACCCATAAAAGCGGTTATCATCAAAATAGTGTTTTCTTTTATACTCGATGCAGACGCCGTGATTTTGATCTGGTGGCGATCTCTTGATTCGAATATCTTGATAAACGTAAGAAACTTTTCTTTTAACAGTTGGATCTTTTTTATCATGACTTTGCTACTTGCACTTTTTGCCATGATAATAGGATATTACGGTGGAGAATTAGTTTATCCAACAAAAAAGTAGAAGGCAATGTGTAGATGAGGCTTGTATCCTTAACGTTGCCTTCGGCATGGTCGGTGGCAAAATCGCTTTTTACCTTTGACTGCTTACTCGTAACTGCTTTTTCTCTAATCTCTTTTTTAGAGATTGTCCAAACCTCTATTTCTATAAAGTTATCTCAGTTTTTGGACAAGCTTG
Organism: bacterium; assembly: GCA_021800445.1. Lineage (GTDB taxonomy): Bacteria > Thermotogota > Thermotogae > Mesoaciditogales > Mesoaciditogaceae > Athalassotoga. Next base: position 10,964 of record JAJYYZ010000007.1, read on the forward strand.
GATCAATTTAACGCTCTTTTGAGCAAGAATTCTCCCACTTCTATAAGTGGTGGGAGCATGTTACTGTGATTCCACTCTCACAGAAAATTTAACATAAATCTCAATTTAACACGCAAGTCCTGTGTTAAATTCAATAAAATTCAGCGTTTTTGATCAAAAATTAAGAGCTTATCCGTAAATAGTTCATTGATGCACAGGAATAATCTTCCTCCAAACTATAATCGCACACGCAAAATATACCAATGAAAGATAACTTACCGCCTTCTTTTCATACCGAACTAACAATTTTCTGAATCTGTTAAGCCATGAATGCGCTACTTCTACCACCCATCGTCTTGCCTTGAAATTCGGATTATGCTCGATTTCCTTTTTTTCTTCGCCCCTCGGTCGAATATGTGCAATGTACCCATACTTCTTTATCATTTCTTCAGTCCCGACATATCCGGCATCCAAACACAAATTCTGCACTATATCTTCAGGCTTTTCAATCACGATAGTTCTCAGAGTTTCATCCAGCAGTTTTACATCATGCACATTCGCTCCCGAAAGCACTATGGATAACGGTAACCCTTTTTCATCCACCAGAATGCTTCTTTTGCTTCCCCTTTTTTCCCCTGTCAGTAGGATTCTTTCCTACTGCCTCAATTGCCAACGGCGCTTTGAGCATACTTCCGTCAGCGCTTTGCCACTCCCATCCGATTCCTTCCAATTCATCGTATTCTGCAAGACCCATCTTCGGTAGTTTTATGTATTTTCCATCCTCAATTCGTATACTTCCATTCTGATTGTTCGTCGTGTAAGATTTATCTCCGCGATGTTTGCTTTTGAATTTCGGGAATTCAGTTTGGTGTTGAAAGAAGTTTTTGAATGCCCTTTGCAGGTTCAATTGTGCGTTCGCAAGTGCAAGGCTATCTACTTCATTGAGCCATTCGAATTCAGATTTGTATTGCGCGGGTGTGGTATTAAGCATCATCTTATGCGCTTGATAATAATCGATTTTATCTTCAAGCATTTTGTTGTAGATAAACCGCACGCAACCAAATGTCTTTGCAAAGATCACCTGCTGCGCTTTGTTCGGATATAACCTGAAGCGATAAGCCTTATGCTTTATAATCTTTATCACCTTGGCTTTCAATATACTTGAGCATCATCTATATTTATCAAGACAAGATGGTAATACATGCTGACGAATGATTCTATCTGATTCCATTCTAACACAAATCAAAGAGCAATTCATCTCACCACTTATAGAAGTGGGAGAATTCTTGCTTAAAAAGGGTTAAAGCGATTGGCATAAATACCTTTATTGATCAAGAAGCGTGGAATAATTATATATCATCTGTCATGAGTGGTCATTACGATATGGTTGTTTGTTGGGGTACAGGATGGGGTCCAACCCCTTATTACTTGTATTATCAAGAATTCAATCCAGCATTCTCTGCAACAAAGATAGGTGAAACGGCTATTTCTGATTACGCTAGATACACAAATCCACTCATAACAGCAGCGCTTCAAGTGCATAGTCAAACAAGCGATCCAAGGCTTCAAAAACAGGCCATGTACACGATTGAAAGAATTATCCTTGAAAATGTGCCATTTATTCCATTGACTAACAGAACTACATTTGGAAATTGGAGCGAGGCACAATTCGTTGGAATGCCATCTGCTTCGAATCCTTATTCAATGTCAACTAGCAATGTTCTTGGGGATATAAACGGAGAGATGATAGCATTGAATATTCACCTTAAATAGAACTTTATTTAGAATAAAACTTTCTTTAAAGAGTGTCCAACGAGTTGAGTTCATAATGTCACACTATTCTATCATACTCGACGTTATCTCTTCAGATTCTCTCAAAGACAAAAGATTCAAGTTCTCAAATGAACAAATACTCAGAATTATGGTGCTAAAAGAAATCAAGGGATTGTCTTTGAGAGATGTTGTCAAAGAACTCTATTCAAATGAAACGTATCGAAAGTTCTGTAAAATCTCAGACGAGATCCCATCTATCGAGACTCTCATATAGAACATCTCAGATGGATTTCAATACTTTAATTCAGAAAATAAGGTTCAAAAGTACATGATATTCAGAGATATTCTTAGCAAATGAAAGTAAATCAAAAGTAATCACGAATAGTCTCTATAAAATGGACAGAAATACCATTTTTGAGAATTGACTTTTTTATTTATATGAAATATAATTTTTTATAATAATATAAATTTTGAAATTATATTTTTTGGAGGAATAGAATTGACATCAGTTTTGAGAAAAGGAATTATAGTTTCGTGTCAAGCTTTGAACAATGAACCTCTCTACGGATCAGATATGATGGCACGCATGGCTGTTGCGGCCCAAGAAGGCGGGGCAGTTGGAATACGTGCAAATACACCTCAGGACATAGCGGAGATAAAAAAACGAGTTTCTCTTCCTGTCATAGGTATTTTCAAAGATGAAATGCAAGGATTTGATGTTTACATAACGCCAACTGTCGATCATGTAAAGCATATCTTTGAAGCAGGGGCAGATCTTATTGCTTTGGATTGCACAAAAAGAGCAAGGCCTCAATCTCTCGAAGAAATTTTCAATTATATCAAAGAAAAATTACATATTCCGATTGTCGCCGATATTTCGACTATTGAAGAGGCCATCGAGATTGTAAAATTGAAGCCGGACTTCATTTCTACAACACTTTCAGGTTACACGGAATATTCAAAAAATCGTCCTGCTCCAGATATAGATCTCGTCAGAGAAATACACGAAAGAATTTCATCGATACCCCTTATAGCGGAGGGAAATTATACTTCTCCGGATCAGGTTGTTGATGCATTAATCGCAGGTGCTTATGCTGTTGTTGTAGGTGGTGCGATAACGAGACCGCAACAGTCAACGAAAAGATTTGTCAATGCTGTAAAGGTGATAGCAGATGAAAGTGAAAGGGCGATAGGAATCGATCTTGGTGCGACACATACAAGAGGGGGTGTGATAAATTCAAATGGAGAACTTTTCAACTCAATTGAAATTGTGACGGATATTGATAATCCAATGAAAAGTGTTGAGAGAGTGATCGAACAATTATTCGATAAGGACATTTCAAGAATAGGAATTGGCAGTGCCGGACGAATTGATTTTAACAGCGGAAAAGTAATTTATGCAACTGGTAATCTTCATAATTGGTCTGGAATGGAAATAAAGACGTATCTTGAAAAGAAATATAAGATATTTGTCACAGTAGATAATGATGTTAATGCCGCCACTTATGGTCATTGGTTCTTTATGAAAGGAAAGATACGTAATTTTGCATACATTGCAGTTGGAACGGGATTGGGAAGCGGCCTTGTACTTGACGGAAAATTACGAAGAGGACCTTTTGGGAATGCCGGAGAAATCGGACATATTGTAGTTCCTGGAAACAAAAAAGTTTGTACATGCGGAAAAATCGGATGTGTTGAAACAGTTTTGTCCGGAAGGTTCGCAAGCAATGAATATGAGAAAAAATTTGGAAAATTTTCACGGAACGATTTTTTTAAACTCTTGGAAACAAAAAGTGATTGGACAGACAACATTGTAAATGATATGACAGAATACGCGGCATGGCTTGTTGATTTACTCGTTAACACCGTTGATGTTGAAAAGATTTATTTTGGTGGGATCATCGAGGACTTTGGAAATGAATTTTTAGAAAAGCTGAAAGATAACTTAAAATCTTATATAAAGCCAAATGGTCTTTATGATGAAAGTATCGTTGAAATTTCTCCAATGAGAAAGATGGGAACGGTTATCGGAGCGGGACTTGAATCTTTATTTGCGGGAGGTGTCATGGTTGAAAACGAATTTATTAATCACAAAAGTTAAATCACATTTTCAGGATCTGACAGAAGTTGAGAAAAGAATAGCTAATTTCATAATGGAAGAACCAGAAAAAGCTTTGTATATGACTGTGAATGAACTTGCAAATGCAAGCAAAGTTAGCGATGCGTCGGTTATAAGATTTGCAAGAGAGTTAGGATTTGATTCATTTCAGCAATTGAAAATTGCACTTGCCAAAGAAAGAGAAAGTATAAATATCAGCGATGAAGATATAGCAATATCAAAAAACGATTCAACAAAGGAGATCGTTGAAAAAACAAAAATTAGTTGCATCAAAGCAATAGAAGACACAAATTCAATTGTAGATATAAAAAAGTTGGAAAGTGCGGCGCACGCAATATTTGGTGCTAAACGTGTCGAAGCTTACGGTGTTGGAACATCTGCCACTGTTGCCATGGTGATTCAATACAAATTGATAAGATTAGGAATTTCGTGCAAGGCGTATGATGATCCGCATATTCAGGCAATGTCCGCATCAACGATGAATTTTGGCGACGTTGTGATAGGTGTGAGTCATACAGGATCCACGAAAGATACAGTTGACAGTGTAAAAATTGCAAAAGAACATGGTGCTTTTGTCATAAGCATAACGGATCATCCAAAATCTCCAATAGCCAAGTATTCAGATATAATCTTAGAAACATTCTCAAGAGAAACACCTGTAAAAAGTGGCGCTGGACGTTCAATTGTTGCCCAGATCTTTTTAATAGAAACAATTGTAGGTTTGCTTTATTCTATGGATCCTAAAAAGGCACAAAAGCATGGTGAAGAAAGTGCAAGAGCTGTGAGTGATAAGCTGTACTGATGATAAATTCAAAATTTTGTTCAGGAGGTGTGGTTAGTATGGGTAAGAAAATTGTCTTTTTCATGGCAGTGGTGTTGTTAATCGTTTCGATGATCGTCTTTGCCGATAATGCAACTGTCAATTATGGTGGAACAGTCAAAATAGCGTTTTCGAGCGGTTTGCAAACACAAAATTACAATCCGTTCAGTCCCAATTTTCTTTACGGCGGAAGAACCATTTACGAACCTCTCTTAAACTTCAACCTTTACACCGGAAGCATAAGTCCATGGCTTGCCACTTCGTACAACTGGGAAGACAACAATTTAAAACTGATATTTAATCTTCAAAAAGATGTGCGATGGTCAGATGGTATACCATTTACGGCAAATGATGTCGTGTTTACCTTTAATTTGATAAAAAAATATCCTGCTTTGGATCTGAGTAATGTCTGGGGATCCGGATTGAAATCTGTCACAGCCCAGGGTTCCTACACGGTTGTGTTTGAATTTTCAAAAGCAAACGTGCCTGCACTCTTTTACATAGGTTCTTCTTTTATAGTACCTGAACATATTTGGTCAAAAGTAAGTGAACCTACAACGTGGACAAACCCGAATCCTGTTGGTACGGGTCCGTTTTTGTTCAAAAGTTGGAATCCTTCAACTTACACTGAAGTTTACGTCAAAAATCCAAATTACTGGCAAAAAGGAGTGCCATACATAGATGGTTATGAATTCACAAATAGCCTTTCAAATGTTAACACCATGCTTATGCTTTTAAAAGGAGAACTTGACTGGACAAGCTCTTTCATGCCAGGTCTTCAGCAAAATTACGTTGATAAGAATCCGGAAACAAACGTTGTTTGGATATCCAACGGTTCTTTTGTCGCATTGTATCCTAATGATGCGAAATATCCTTTCAACTCAAGTCAATTCCGTATGGCACTTTCTTTAGGAATAGACAAGGCGAAGGTTGCACAGCTTGGAGAGTTTGGGTATACACCGGCTGCCAATCCTTCCGGAATAACTATTCCTCAACTCAAGGAATGGTTTGATCCGGCACTTCAACCACTTGTTTACGGTTATGATCCGCAAAAGGCAATTGAGATCCTTAGATCTCTTGGATTAAAACAGAATTCAAACGGTTACTTCATAAATCCGAATACAGGTAATCCCTTCACATTCAATCTTATGGTAGTCACGGGCTGGACTGACTGGATATCAAGCGCTTCTGTGATAGCTGATCAACTTAAAAGTATAGGGATCAACGTGAGTGTTCAACAGGTTTCTTATGGACAATATGCCGCGTCTCTGGCTTCCGGCAATTTCGATCTTGCGCTTAATGGCCCTGGTGAAGGGATCAACCCTTATTACTATTACAATTCCGTTTTGAACAGTGCTTTTACAGCGCCTATCGGCCAGCAAGCGATAAGCAACTACGAAAGATGGAATGATCCTGTAACAGACGCTTTATTGCAGGTATTCACCTCTACGTCTGATCCGGTGGTTCAAAAACGTGCCATTTCCGGAATTGCACAGATAATGCTGACTCAGGTTCCAATTATTCCGCTATTCTATACACCTGTTACCGAAGAATATTACGCCGGAAGATTTGTGGGATGGCCGAGCCCGTCGAATCCTTACGATGCTAACGCCCCGTGGGATCCTATGGTAATGGAACTTAACATGCTTAACGTGCATTTGAAATAATTTTTGTATAAATCCGAAGGTGGGAGAAGTATCTCCCACCTTAAGGTAAACGAGAGGAGAACTGATATGTACAAAAAGATCACCGGAACTTTTCTTGATGAGATAACTTACGATATCGCTTCGTCGAACTGGGGAGAAAAAGCATGGGCAAAAGAATTCACGACAATGAAAGAGGCCGGCATCGATACGGTGATAATCATTAGGGCCGGTCTCGGTGAAAAGATCATATTCAACTCGGAGACAATATCGAAGTACAAAAAAATCTTGCCTGTTTATCAGGATCTTGCAAGTTTATTTTTGAAACTTGCGTCAGAAAACAAAATGAAACTTTTCTTCGGCCTTTACGATTCCAATTATTTCTGGTACAGAAACGATTGGAAAACAGAGGTTAAAATAAATGTCGAATTTGCTGATGAAATCTGGGAAAAATTCGGGGAAAACGAATCTTTTGCCGGATGGTATTTACCGCATGAAACGGCCGATACTTCGATGAGGATCATCGACATCAACACAACTCTTGCAAAACATCTAAAGGAAAAAACAAAACTGCCAATTTTGATATCTCCTTATTTTCTTGGTAAAGTAGATCCATACAGTTTTTTTGCTTATGGAGAGCGGGCAACGCCAAGAAGTGCCGACGAGCATATCAGACAATGGGAAGAGATATTTGAAAATTTCAAAGATCTTGTTAATTACTGCGCGTTTCAGGACGGAACGGTCAATCTTTTTGATCTGGAAGAATTCGTTAAAGCAACGTCTGAGATATCAAAGAAAAATAAGATAGAACTCTGGTCAAACGTTGAAACTTTTGACAGAGACGTACCAATAAAATTTCCACCGATAGATTATAGAAAACTTTTTCACAAAATGGATGTCGTTCAACCTTACGTCAACAAACTCATAACTTTCGAATTCTCGCATTTTTTGAGCCCTAATTCGATATGGCCGTCTGCAAGAAATCTCTTCGAAAGATACAAAGAATTTCTGTTAGCGAAAAAGTGAAAGTGCCTGACATGAATGTCGATCTTGGCACTATCGTCGAAAGTTTGAAACTATTGGGCTTGAAAAACGGTGATGCTGTTCTTGTTCATAGTTCTTTAAGCAGTTTTGGTTACGTTGAAGGAGGATCTGAGACAGTTATAAAAGCCCTTATCAGATGTGTTGGAGAGGAAGGTACCATCGTTATTCCGACACTTACAGGCAAGAGAGAAGATGGACCGGACAATCCGCCAGTATTCGATGTCAGAAACACTCCATGCTGGACTGGAAGAATTCCTAACGAATTCATGAAAGATCCAAGATCAAAGCGAAGTCTTCATCCTACACATTCTGTATCCGTTATTGGCCCTTTGACTGAATTTTTGATAAAAGATCACGAAAATTCGATTACACCATGTGGAAAAGAGTCGCCTTATTATCGACTCGCCCAAAAAGGAGGATACATCCTACTGATAGGAGTCAATCAAGAATCAAACTCTACTCTTCATACTGTCGAAGAAATTGCAAAAGTACCGTATCACATGCAAAAGATGCCGACAAATTGTGTCATAATAGATTACAATGGAAACAAATCGATAAAAAGCCTTTACCTTCACGATTGGGGGACACCGAGAAACTTTCAAGTGATAGACAACGATCTTGAAAAATTGGGAATAATGCGTAAAGAAAAATGCGGGAATTCAACTTTGAGACTTATAAAATCAATCGACATGATAGAATATGTTTTGAACAAATTAATTCACAACCCGGAATATCTTGTTAAAAAATAATTCATGCCGCATAAAACAAGGAGGAGATCATGAAAGATAAAATCAAAGTGGGAATAATAGGTACGGGTGGCATAAGCCAATTGCACATTGGTGCGTACAAAAAACTTAAAGATGTGGAAGTCGTTGCTGCCTGCGATGTAAACGCCCAAAGGGTAAAAGATTATGCCCGTAAATATGAAATTCCGAATGTTTTCACAGATTACAAAGAATTGCTTAAGATGAAGGAAATAGATGCCGTAAGCGTAACGACATGGAACAACTTTCATGCGCTTGTATCCATAGATGCACTTAAAGCAGGAAAAGATGTATTGTGCGAAAAGCCGCTCGCGCTTAACGCCGATCAGGCCGAAGAGATGGTCGAAGCATCCAAAAAAACAGGAAAATTGCTTATGGTTGGGTTCGTGAGACGTTTCGGAGAAAACGCCAAGATACTCAAGCAATCTGTCGATCAGGGAGAATTGGGAAAGGTTTATTACGCAAAGACAGGCGTCATAAGAAGATGGGGAAATCCAGGCGGATGGTTTTCGGACAAAAAGCGTTCCGGAGGAGGCCCTATAATAGATTTAGGAGTTCATATGATTGATCTGGTAAGATTTCTCACTGGGAAGCCAAACGCTATCTCTGTTACAGCCTCAGTTTTTAATCATGTTGGAATGAAGCCGGAGGTAAAAGGGATAAACAAATACTATCCTGTCGATTACTCGGAGTACAACGATGTCGAAGATGCGGCAACTTCTCTTATAAAATTCGATAATGGCTTGACCTTGTTCTTTGAAACGAGTTGGGTCATGCACGTAAAAGAAGATTACCTTTACCTCAGTCTTTACGGAGACAAAGCCGGTGCACAAATGGAACCTTTCATAGAGTACTACGAAGAAAAGAATCATTACTTCACAGACGTGAAACCTCTGGTCGATCCGGCCTCTTATGATTTCATCCATAACTTCGAAGAAGAGATAAAGCACTTCAAAGATTGCGTCAAAGACGGAATAAAGTGTTTGAGTCCGGCAGAAGATGGCCTTGCCCTTATGAAGATATTGGATGCGATATACGAATCGGGGAAAACGGGTCACGAAGTGATCGTAAAATGAAAGGAATGATTTGAATATGAAACTTTCCGTCAGCATATGGAGTGTTCACGAAAAAGTCTATTCACAGCAGATGAACAACGTTGATTTCATCTCCTTTTGTCATGACAACAACGTAAAGTACGTTGAACTTTTGGACAATTTTTTGAGTGTCAAAGAGATAAAAACGGTTAAGGCCAACTTGAAAGAAAGAAAAATGGAAGTTTCGTCCTATTCCATAAACAACGATTTCGTTCAGAATCAAAAGGCCGATCGCGAAAAGCAAGTCAATTACATCAAAGAAAGTATTGATATAGCCTGCGATCTCGGTGCGAAATACATAAGGGTCTTCAGTGGAAACGAAAGGGAAGGTATCGCCTTTGAAGATGCAAAACAGTGGATAATAGACGGATTCAAAGCGGTCGCACCTTACGCGGAGGAAAACGACATCACGTTGGTGATAGAAAATCATGGCCTTTTCGTCGGAAAAAGCAGTCAGGTTAAAGCGCTCATAAATGCAGTGAATTCTCCCAATTTCAAATCAAACGCCGATGTCGCGAATTTTTTGCTCGCTGATGAAAAACCTCTCGATGCCGTTAAAAATCTCAAAGATCACATAAGGTTCGTTCATTTCAAAGATTTCAAGCAAGTACCTTCGGGCAAAAACGGTTACAGATCTTTGAGCGGCAAAATGTACGAAGGCACTGTTTTGGGAAAAGGAGAAGTGCCTTTGAAAGAAATTGTCGAATTTTTGCACGCAAATCGTTACGACGGTTTTCTTTCCATCGAGTACGAAGGAACGGGTGATCCGATAGTTGAAACCAAAGAAAGCATAGAATACGCAAGGTCAATAATCTTGTGATCTGGCAATTTTTCCTTTTGGAATTACTCATATACATACCGAGAGCATTCTTTTCTTTTGTTGGCAATTATTTCAACGAGTTGCATTTTTCGGATCTTCAAAATGGCCTTCTCGGAAGTGTAGCGGCGATAATGGTGCTTTTTTCAAATCCTTTCTGGATGCGTTTTTCTGATAAAAGGGTTAAAAACAACGTGCTTGCCTTTGTATCGATGGCAAGCGCGGTTTTGATCTGGGGAGTTTATTCTTTCAAAAGCTTTTTGCCTGTCCTGATAATGACCTTCGCAATCGGCTTTATATGGACCGCGATTCTTCCTCTGGCCGAATCAATTTCGATAGCCCAGTTGAATCAGCGCGGTTTTTCTTTCGGAAAGGCCAGGATGATGGGTTCGATAGGGTTCGCGCTCGCAATGATCTTTTTTGGATATTTGAAAAGCAATTTTGTCTTTTTTGCAATTGGATCCCTTGCCTTTCTTTCAATAGGACTGTCTGCCTTGTTTATTCCAAAGACACACGGATACAACTTAAAAAAGGAAAAGCGTAAATTCTCTTTCAAAAATTTGCCCGGTGAATTTTACGTCATGCTTTTGCTCGAAACGCTTGTCATCTCTTCGGGAAATTTCGGTCTTTACTTTTTTCCCATCCTTATGAAAGCAAGAGGAGAATCGGTTTCTTACGCCGGGATCGCGATAGCCGTTCATGCCCTATCCGAAGTTCCCTTTTTGTTCTTCGCGGATCGCATCGTGAAAAAATTGGGCATCAAGAGAATACTTGTCATGGCATCTTTTGCTTACGGCATAAGATGGATCCTCACGTGGTCCGTCACAAATCCGACACTCGTGATAGCCTTTCAGGCCTTTGAATTTTTCAATTTCATAGCCGTGTATTACGCGATATGGCATTACGTCAACCTTAAAATAGAGCCTTCACATAGATCCGACGCTCAGGCTATATTCTGGGTCGTCACGATAGGAATTTCGGCCATCTTCGGTTATATAGTTGGCGGATGGGTTTCAAACCTTTTCGGTGTTGCAAACGGATATCTTTTCTTCGGAGCACTTTCGATAATCACGGGAATCGCTTATTGGATATACGAATATTCGAGAAGCGTGAGAAGTTTGAAAATGATATAATAAATAAAGTAAATAGTTTGGAGGAAATTTGGTGATATCGACAAAGGTAATAGTCGGCGATAGCAGAAAAATGGAAGAAATAAGTGATTCAACAGTTGATCTGGTGGTAACATCTCCGCCGTATTGGCATATTAAAAATTACAAAGTAAAAGGGCGGATAGGATATGGTCAATCTTTGCACGATTATCTCAAAAGTCTTTACCTTGTATGGAGTGAATGTTTTAGAGTTCTTAAACCAGGCTCAAGACTTTGCGTGAATATAGGAGATCAGTTTTTGAGAAGCATAGTTTATGGAAGGTATAAAATCTCTCCTCTCCATGCTGAAATAATTTCTCAATGTGAGCAGATAGGTTTTGATTATATGGGTTCAATTATATGGCAAAAAAAGACCACTATGAACACTACCGGTGGCGCTACTATTATGGGTTCATACCCTTACCCACCAAATGGCTTGATAGAAATTGATTACGAATTCATCTTGATCTTCAAAAAATCTGGTAAAAGTCGTTCAGTTAACAAAGCAATAAAAGAGAAATCTAAATTAACCAAAGAAGAATGGAAATCATACTTTTCTGGCCATTGGAACTTTAATGGGGCTAAACAAATAGGACATGAAGCCATGTTCCCAGAAGAACTGCCAAGAAGGTTGATCAAAATGTTCAGTTTTGCTGAAGATGTCATTTTAGATCCTTTTGTTGGAAGCGGCACAACAGTAGAAGTTGCAAATGAACTTGAAAGGAATGCGATAGGATATGAGATAAATCCTGATTTTTTGCCAATCATAAAAGAAAAGATCGCAAAAAATGAAAATTTATTGTCTCAATTAAACGTAGAAATAATAAATCGTTTAGATGAAATAGAAATCGGACAATTGCCAGAATATGAACCGGGCATAAAAGATGCGAATCCAATAATTGAACCAGAAAAAATCGAGTTTGGAAAGAACAAATCTTACAAAGTTGTAAAAATTATTGATACAAATACGATAGAGTTGAATACAGGGCTTAAAGTAAAATTTTTGGGAATAGTTCCAAGAATGGAAAAGTATCAAGAAATATTGGATTATTTGAATGAATATTTAAAAGGCAAGTTCGTTTACTTGGAATTTGATGCTTTTTATAAGCCAGAGAATGAGATTATGCCAGCATATGTTTTTCTGAAGAATAAAATATTCATAAACAAAGAACTTATAAAGTTAAAAATGGTCGATATTATGAATGAAGACTTCAAATATAAAAAAATATTCATGAAAGTAGATGGTGCAAGTGTCTAAAGAATGGATCTTAAACAGCGCTACTAATAGATTCCAATTGAATTTTTCTAGAAATGTTGGTAAAGTTTCCGAAGAGATAAGAAACTGTTCTCCAATATCAAAAAAGCGCATGACATTGCCACGATCATTAGCCATAATGGATAAACCATGGATATACCTCTGATTTATTTTCAGATTCACCAAGTTTGTAATTTAGAGGTCTTTGTAAGCCTGTCCCCTCGGAGCAAGTTCAACCACCACGACGATAAGTCTTTCATCTTCAATCGCGTAAATGATCCGCCACTCTCCGACTCTGATTCTCCACAAGTTTTTGTACCCTTTTAATTTTTCACTTCCGGTTAGTCGTGGATTATCTGCCAGATCATTCATGGAATCCAGTATCTCGCGGATCAAATTATTTGGCAGTTTTTTGATGATCTTCTGAGCGTTGTGGTGAATTAGAATTTCGTATTTCCTCAAATCAGGCCTTCATCTTTTAATTCTTTTTCAAACTTTTTAAGAGATGTCGCCATATTAGGATTTCTTTTCCATTCTTCATACACATCGTTTGCATGTTTTTCGACTCTGCTATCCTCAAGAATTGTCTTTATCTCAGCATAATCTTTGTATGGAATGACAACAGCGACAGCCTTGCCGTTTCTTTCGACAACCACATCGTCTCCGGTATAAATATCGTCCAGCAACGTCCGCCATTTTTGCCGTACTTTTTTACTGCTAAACACTTTCAAAAGTTCGGCTTTTGCTATACCTGCTGCCTTAATTTCATGCCGACAAAAATTTCAAGGATAGCGTTGAATGAACTATTTCCATATGAAATCCATCTAATAGATATATGTTTATACTGAAAGGAGAGAAGGCACATTTTATGGTGTGCCGGATAAGATGAAAAATGCGGTAAGGGAATACAAAGACAAACATATCGATATGGAAAAGTTGGCCGGCAAAATCGAGGAATTCTTCAAAAATGGAAAGTTCAAAGTACAAAGTGCCACACATCCTGATGGAACCATAATCCAGGCTCAGAAAACCGGATTATTCAGGACCATAATAGCGGCGGATCAATCTTTGACCGTAACGATAACAGGCACTTCGGATGATTTGACGATAAGAATAGGAGTCGCTGCATGGCTGAAAGACCTTGGCATAGCTGCGGTAGAAGGACTCCTTGTCACGCCACTGCTTTTGTTCATAGAAGTGCCCGAATCTTTGTGGGTATTTGAAGTCGAGCATAACCTCTGGAAGTACATCGAGGAACAGATAAGTTTCGGCCTGTGACAAAGATATGCCCGTATACGCGTGATACAACATCATGGCCATGTAGAGGAGATTTATTTCCTCGACTATTTTTTGGATCTGTTTGCTTTCAGAATCGCATTCGAGCCCTTTGAAAGAGTTCATAATCATAATGAAGAAAACATCTTAAGGTGTTGAAAAAAAGAATCGCATTTGGTAAGGTAAAATCAAGCAAGCCGGCTCTCGCCGGCTTGTTTATTTAATCAAATTTTTATTCTGGAACTGTTACAAGCCATCCAACGGGGGTGCCTGCTATCGGATGAGAAAGTGTGCCTATCTGACCAATGATGTCTATTTTTGGTGGTATGGGATTTTTAGAAACTTCAAAGGACGGTGTTGTGTCAAGATATTGTGCTTCCGACGTGATTTCGCTCGATGAAAAATAGAAGATCACAGGTTTTGAGAATTTTCCTATCAAAGCACCCGTTGTAAGGTCTGTAATTTTGAAAGCAAAGGCATAAAGCACTTTCTGATTTGATGGAACATACTTTTGCCATGAAGACGGGGTTGCAGTAAGCAATTCGAATTTAACCGGAACGTTGCCAAAAGTACCTGCTGGAATGTTTATAGACGCGTTGCCGAGTGTGAGCACCGCGTTTTGATCTGGCTGAATTATCACTGTTGCAACTACATTGGGAAATCCATACATCGTGAAATCCGGAACCGCTGCAATGGCTATCGATGCCGCTATTAATAACGCAGATGAAACCGCGATCGTTAGAAACTTTTTCATATTTCCACCTCCAAAAACGATTTTCATTTTTATTATATCATAAAAACGAATAATTTTGTTTAACTTAATTTAAGGAAATGTTAATTTTTTTCATGATAAATGAAGTTCGATAAATGATCCTTTCAAAAAATTGGATATCATTGTGTGTAATTATAATTATGATCACCGATCTGATTTCGGTATTCCAAAACGGAGGAAAAAATGAATGTAGAAATAAAAAAATTGAATTACCTTGACGACGGTACCATCGAGTCAATAAGACATTTCGAAAAGAAGCATCTTTTGGATATTTCAGAAAAAAGGTGTGAAGATCACTTCTAAAAGAATTAGTGTATGACTTTTTCTATCATTTCAAGGTCTGTGAATGCAAGGTAAGGATCGCCCAAAACGAGTTTTTGACGGTTAACGACACAATTGTAAAAATCTTTGAATTCTTCTGCAAAGAAATTTGCTGGAAGTACAGGATATTCTTTGATGTCATTGCCCTTTACGACTGTGACTTTTGAATCTTTCATCTTTAAAAATCCGGCAGATCCGTAGATTGAAAATTCATTTTCTCTGTAATTAGGTGCGTAAGTAACGGAATATGTGCCAAAACCTTTTTCATACTTTATATTCATGATCATCGTGTCATAAGCCTCAGTGAAGTCAGAGATCTGCTTTACAAATCCGTTGACAGAAAGATATTTGCCAAAAATAGCATTCAAAAATGCAACGTGGTGAACGCCTCCATCTGATAGAAAGCCCCCAACGTGTGCCGGATGTTTTCTCCATTCCGTTTTGGCGTATTTGCTGTCTTTTGTTGGAATAACTAATGTGTAATCGAAAAAGACCACCTCCCCGATTTCGGAAAGATGTGCTTTTATTACCTTTATGGCAGGATCATGCCTATGGCTTTCGGCGATGTAAAGCATTCTTTGCGGATATCTCTCATGAAGTTCAAGTATTTTTCGTGCGCTTTGAGTATTTTCGGCGATGGGTTTTTCGCAAATCACATCCCAGCCCTTTTCAAAAGCGATCTTTATCATATCGTAATTCAAATTTACAGGTACCGCTATGTCGACAGCGTCTATGTCCTTCATCCTTGAAGGATCATCAAAGGCCATAACGTTACTTCCACATTCTCGGGCAAGTGATGTGGCGTGATCTATATTTCTGCTTGAAATTGCTTTTATCTCGTAAAGCGTATCGAGAGTTCTCAATGCCGGAAGATGCAATTCTTTTACCGCTATACCCGATCCGATTATTCCCAGTTTCAATTTTCTCATAATTTTCACCTCCATATCTTGATCTTACCATGCAAGTGTCATTAGTAAAAGTCAAAATCTTTCTTCTAATTGGTATAATAGACCTATACGAGGAGGTTTTTTAAATGTACAAAATTGTCCTTTTGAGACACGGAGAAAGTTTGTGGAACAAAGAAAACAGGTTTACAGGTTGGACGGATGTGGATCTTACCGAGGGAGGAATTCAGGAGGCCCACAGTGCAGGTAAAATTCTCAAAGATTCAGGTTATCACTTCGATATCGCATTCACATCTGTACTTAAGAGGGCCATAAGAACTTTGTGGATAGCACTCGATGAGATGGATCTGATGTGGATACCCGTTCAAAATTCATGGAGATTGAATGAAAGACATTACGGTGCCTTGCAGGGTCTGAATAAAGCCGAAACTGCGCAAAAGTACGGCGATGAGCAGGTAACTTTGTGGAGAAGGTCTGCAGACGTAAGGCCGCCGGTGCTTGATAAAGATGATCCGAGGTATCCCGGCCATGATCCACGATACGCAAATTTGAAAGAGGCTGAACTGCCGCTTACCGAAAACCTTATAGACACGATAAACAGGGTAATACCTTACTGGAATTCAACGATAGCGCCAACGATAAGATCTGGAAAGAAAGTTATTGTCGTCGCACACGGAAACAGTCTGAGAGGATTGGTAAAATATTTAGACAATTTATCGAACGAAGAAGTAATCGCTCTTAACATCCCGACGGGAATTCCTCTTGTGTACGAACTTGACGATAATCTAAAACCGATAAAGCATTATTATCTCGGCAATCAAGAGGAGATCGAGAAAAAGGCCGAGGCCGTCGCCAATCAATCAAAAGCAAAGTAAAGCCCCAAAATAGGAGAGAACTGTGATTATGACGCTGAAGATAAGGTCGATTGAAAAAACGGATGTCGATGGGTTTTACGAATTGAGAAATTGCTCGCGTGCAGGTGCGAACACGCTTGCGATGCCTTTTACATCTAAAGAAAATGTCGCAAAGATGATAAACAGAATGACAGAGGAAGAAGGCTCAATTAGCCTTGTTGCCGAATTGGATGGCAAACTTGTTGGAACTGCTGGATTGAATATTTTCAAGGGCAGAAGGCGCCACAGCGCCGCTTTAGGAATATCTGTCCACGATGATTATCAAAATCAAGGCATAGGAACTGCCCTTATGAAGGCATTGTTGGATCTTGCCGATAACTGGTACGATCTCAAAAAAATTGAATTGGAAGTTTACACTGATAATGAAATAGCAATAAATCTTTACAAGAAATTCGGATTCACGATCGAAGGTACGCTCAAATGTTATGCCATAAGAAACGGAGAATATATCGACGCTTATCTGATGGCCCGAATAAGACCTTGAAAATCAAGTTCGAGACGAAAATACAAATGAGACTGTGCCCGTGAAACTGTTAAGGACACAGTCTAAGGTCGGGATAGGTTAAATTGCGCCGACAATTTTGTGCGGAACGTATGGTCCTTCAAGGTATTTTATGTCCTCTTCGGTGAGTTTTACATCAAAAGTACCAACAGCATCATCTAAGTACTTTTCTTTTGTCGCACCAATTATCGGCGCTGTACCTTTGGCAAAATGCCACGCAAGGGCGATCTGTGTCATTGTAGCACCGTATTTTTTGGCAAGTTCGTTGACGCGGAGCACAATTTTGTAGTCTGTTTCTTTTGTGCTGTCATACTTTGAAACTGCCGTTTTGTCTGTCTTACTTCGTTTTGTATCGGTCTCCCATTCAAGTCGTGAAAGTCTGCCTGCGGCAAGAGGACTGTAGGGAGTGAGTGTGACATTGAACTGTTTGCAAATTGGTATGAGTTCGCGCTCGTCTTCTCGATAGAGCAAATTGTAATGGTTCTGCATCGAGACGAATTTAGTCCAGCCATGCTTTTCGGCCACAATTTGCATGTTGTGAAACTGATAACCGTACATCGCCGACGCGCCAATAGCCCTTACTTTTCCTGATCTGACAAGACCGTCAAGTGTTTCCATCGTTTCTTCTATTGGCGTATCATAATCAAAGCGATGAATGATGTACAAATCTACATAGTCTGTGCCTAACCTTTTTAGCGAGCCATCAATTTCACGCAATATCGCTTTTTTTGAAAGTTTGCCTTCGTTAAAGTAAACTTTTGTCGCTATGATCACTTTGTCACGGGATATGTTTTTCTTTATCGCACGGCCAAGGTACTCTTCACTGGTACCGTCCGAGTATATATTTGCTGTATCAAAAAAATTTATGCCCAGATCGAGTGCATGCTTGATTATTTTTTCGCTATCTTCGGCATTCAACGTCCATTCGTGACGAAAATTACTCGTAGGATCACCAAAACTCATGCAACCCAAACAGATTCGTGAAACCACAAGATCGGAATTTCCCAGTTTTACATATTCCATATTCTTCTCTCCTTTACTTATTATAGTTTGTTGTACTTGTTATCTAACTATTCTATCTTCAATTTCTTCAGCCATTCGGAAACTTTATTCTCAACATCGTCGCCGTTACTTCCGTAAACAACAAATTCCTGTAAAATCTTCGAATTAGGACACAAAGTTTTTATGTTTTCGATCATTCTTTGCTTACCTCCTCCTCCGTGCGAGCAAAATGGCACAACGATTTTTTCCGAAGTGTCGTATCTCGAAAGGAAAGAGGCAACAGGAGGCGCAATTCTTCCCCACCAATTTGGAGAACCTACAAAGATAAGATCATACCTTTCGATCTCAATCGTTGTTCTCAACGGAGGTTTGTAACCTTCTCCTATTTCTTTCTTCGCTTTATCTAAAGTCAAAGAGTAAGAGGTAGGATAAGGTATTTCAGGCTCAATTTCGATTATGTCTCCCCTGACGATTTTGTGGATGATCTCGGCTATTCTGCGAGTGTTGCCAGACCAACTGTAATAGGCAATCAACTTATCCATAGATACACCCCTTAATTCATTTCTCAATCTTAATATATCCCCTTTTGGTGTTAGAATGGTAGAAAGATATTCTCAAATATTTGCATAATTTTCTAAAATATTATAAAATTTTACAAACATATGAGGTGACTTGAAATGGATGAATTTAATTTTGTAAGGGAAAAATTGACAGAAAGAATTTTCCAACTTACAGAAAAACAAGTCGTGGTAAATCCTTTCCCAGATCTTACCGTAAGCCGACATGAGGAGCCGACGCAACCTCACAGTTATATGCTACCTCCTGGAATTTGTCTCGCAGTTCAGGGAACAAAACGTGTACTTTTAGGAGAGGAATACTACGTTTATGACGTAGAACATTTTTTACTTACTTCTTTGGATCTTCCCGTCACAGCCCAGATAATAGAGGCATCGAAAGAAAAACCTTACCTCGGCATAACCTGGGAAATAGACATGAATATCCTTTCAGAATTGATCGTTGAACATAAATTCAGCGCCAAACTTGGAAATATGTTCAGTGGAATGGCACTCGGAAAAGTAACATTTCACCTTCTTGATGCTTTTAGAAGGCTCTTGGATCTTGTGAACGAGCCAGAACATTTCTTAGCACTTTCTTCTATCATTTCAAGAGAGATAATTTATCGACTTTTGATGAGTGAATTAGGTCCACGACTTATCCAGATTGCCCTTTCAGAAAATAGCGATGTGATGAAGGCTTTGAATTATCTCAAAGCACATTTTTCTGAATCTATCGATATGAAAGAACTGTCTGAACTTGTGGGCATGAGTGTTTCAAGTTTTTACCAGCATTTCAAATTTTTAACTGGCATGACACCGCTTCAATATCAGAAACAACTGCGCTTATGTGAGGCAAGAAGACTCATTATGACGGGAAACGATGTAACGACCGCCTCTTTATCAGTGGGCTACGATAGCCTTTCTCAGTTCAGCAGAGAGTACAAGAGATTCTTTAGACTTCTGCCTTCCCAAGACAGAGTGAATTTGATGCAAGGTGAAAGAAACTTATAATTTTTCTTTGTCCAAAATTATCGTGCAATTTGTCTGAAGTGATGATACAAATAGATTTTCGACTGTAAGGACGCCAAGGCCGTAGAAAAGAGAAAAGGGATCGTGGGTGATAAGAAAATATAAGCTAACTCCACCGACGACGAATATCTCTATCACCCCGACCGTAGGCGCACTTATGCTGACCTTCCCCCAGGGATATTCTTTTGAAGATACAATCCATGAAAAGAAGTTGCGATTTATCGAGCAGTTAAGTATTGTTATTCCGTATGGCAATTCATTGATAAAATTCTGATTGAATGTGAATACAAGGTGTTCAAAGTCAAAGGCTGAATAATGATCTAACACTCCGTCCTTGACAGTTGAGTGAAAATCAACCTTTGTGCCAAATATTGTATGGCTTTCAACGGTGGCAGATAAAGTGTATGGTAAGCCTGACCAGTTCACAGTTGTACTCGTTGAACTTGCTGTTCCTGCAAAGGATAAAATGCCAACAAGTATAACGAAACTAAAAATCATGATACTCTTTTTCATTTTATAGCCTCCTATTCGTTGATTTTTTTCGCTATCTTTTCATAAAAATCATATGACTTTGCCATATTCCACCCGTCGCTCGCCACTTACAGTCCTAACTTCTAATGCCTACTCTCTATTTTTATTTTATCATGTGTGAATGATAGGTGTATCATATAGATGAATCCATCATCAAAATTGAGGTGATAAAATGCTTAGAGTTGGAATCATAGGAGCAGGTGGAATCGGGACAGTTCATGCCAATTGCTACAAAAGTATCCCAAACGCAAAGGTCATTGCCGTAGCGGATATCATACCGGAAAGATCGAAAAAACTCGCCTCTATCTTTGGGGCAGATTTTTACGAAAACGCCGACGATGTGATCAAAAGGAAGGACATAGACGTCATAAATATATGCGTACCGACCTATCTTCACAGTGAATTCGTGATAAAGGCATCAAATGCGAAAAAGCATGTATTGTGTGAAAAGCCCATGGCTCTAAATTACGAAGATGGAATAAAGATGATCGAGGCTGCCTCCAAAAATAAAGTTAAGTTCATGATAGCACACGTTTTGAGATTCTTTCCAGAATACATGAAGGCACGTGAGGTCATAAATGCTGGTTCTGTTGGTCTTCCGAAGATGGTAAGGACATACAGAGGAGGGCCGAATCCTGCGATTGTCAGAGAATGGTACGGCTACCACGATAAAAGCGGCGGATCGATTCAGGATTCTTTGATCCATGACATAGATTTTCTCGCGTGGACCTTTGGCCCGGTCAAGGAAGTTTATGCGCGCGGAAATGTCTTCAAGCGGAAAGAGCCATTCGATCCGGAATACGATCTTGTGATGATGGAATTCGAAAACGGCGTTATCGCCCACCTTGTCTCAGATTGGTCAGGAAATCAAAAGACCCAGTTCGGTGCAAAGATAGAGATAGCAGGCACAAAGGGCCTCGTTGAATTCAACAGTTTTAATATTCCTTTAAAGTTAAATCTTTTCGAAGAAAATAAAGGCAAAGCCGAGAGCGTTTCTATTCCTGAAAGTCCGCTTTCTCCGGACATAGAGCCTTACACACGTGAAATAAGAGAGTTTCTTGAATCTGTCGAGAAAGATTCTCAAATTCCCGTTCCCGCCCATGACGCGCTCTACGCACTTAAGGTTGCTTTAACCTGCATAGAATCAATGAGGGTGAATAAGCCTTTGGAGGTGAAATTATGAAGATCGGAATTTTGAGTTGCGATCATATGCACGCGGAAAGTTACGTCGAATCCTTAAAGCGTATAGAAAAGGTTGAGATAGCAGGGATAGGTGAAGAGAATGAAAAGCGGGGAAAAGATTTTGCCCAAAGGCACGGCATAAAGTATTTCAAAGATTACGAAGACATCCTTTCTGACAAATCCGTCGATGCCGTTGTGATATGTTCTGCAAATGCAAAACATGCAAAGATGACGATAGATTCGGCACGCGCAAAGAAGCACGTCATAGTCGAAAAGCCAATCGCAACGACGATTGAAGATGCCCAACGTATGATAGATGCCTGTAGAGAAAACAAAGTCAAACTCATGGTCTCATTTCCCGTAAGATATGCGCCTCCGATAAAGAGAATGAAAGAGATAATCGATGATGGCAAACTTGGAGAGATAATCGGGATAAGCGCGACGAATCATGGAACGATGCCGGGAGGATGGTTTACAGACAAAGCGCTTTCTGGCGGAGGATCTATAATCGATCACACCGTTCATGTTGTGGATATCTTAAGATGGATTTTTAAATCCGAGGTAAAAGAAGTGTATGCAAAGATGGGTACATTGATCCACGACATACCCGTTGAAGACTGTGCCATAATATCGATGAAGTTCGAAAATGAGGTCTTTGCAACTTTGGACGCATCGTGGTCAAGGCCAAAGTCTTTTCCGACATGGGGAGACGTGACCTTTGAGATAGCCGGCACAAAAGGGTCTATGAATGTCGATGCGTTCGCCCAGCACGGTATTATGTACTCGGACGATATTGAGCACAGCAAATACGCCTACTGGGGAGACGACATGGATTACCTCATGCTAAAAGACTTTGTAAAGTGTATCGAAGATGATCTCCGAGAGCCAGTCACCGGCAAAGACGGGCTTGAGGCGTTGAGAGTTGCTTTGATGGCTTACGAGTCTGTCAAGAAAGATAAGGTGATAAAAGTATGAAAAAAGGGATAAACTGCTGGACCTTTCCTGCAAATTACACGGTAAAGGAATGTATAGAAAACGCGAAAAAGGCTGGATACGACGGAATAGAGATAAACATGGAAGAAAGCAAAGCCAGCCCTTCTTTGAGACCCGATTCGACAAAGGCCGAGATCGAAGAGATCTTAAAAATAACACAATCGAATGATATACCAATCTCAAGTGTTGCAACAGGCCTTCACTGGAAATATCCTCTTACCGACGATGATAAAGATGTAAGAGACAAAGGAATCAAAATCGTTGAGAAGATGATAAATGCAGCAAAGATACTTCATACCGATGCCATTCTCGTAGTTCCGGGCGTTGTAAATGAACGTGTTTCTTACTCCAAAGCGTACAAAAGGTCTCAGGATGCTTTAAAAGCACTTGCAAAGAAGGCTGAAGAGGCAAAGGTGTACATAGGGATAGAAAATGTGTGGAACAAATTTCTCTTAAGCCCTCTTGAAATGAAAAGATTCATAGATGAGATAGGAAGTGCCTACGTTAGATTTTACTTCGATATCGGCAACGTGCTTGCCTTTTCCTATCCAGAGCACTGGATAGAGGTGCTTGGCGATTATATAGTAAGAGTTCATGTCAAAGATTTTGACACATCCATTGGAAACACCCAAGGGTTTAAGAATTTGTTTGAAGGAGATGTGAACTGGCCAGAGGTCATTAAATTTTTGAGAAAAACAAATTACAATGGATATTTAACGGCCGAATTGAGTCCGTACAAGACGCATCCTGAAACGCTTGCCTACGATGCGGTTAAACGTCTGAATATGATCGTTGAAATGTAATGGAGGGTGTGAAATGGCTAAGATGATCGAAGAGATTCACGAAACTCCTCAGGTGATAGAACGTTTGATTGAAAATGAAGGCAAAAAGATAAATGAGATCGCAAAAATGTTCAGAAAATTGTCTCCTTCTGTTATTATAGCGGCTGGGCGTGGGACATCGGATAATGCATGCATTTACGGTCAATACCTTTTTGAATCCAACATCGGCATACCTGTTGCCCTTGCACTTGGATCTCTTTACACACATTACAAAACCCCACCCGATATTAAGAACGGAGTCATGATGGGAATATCTCAATCAGGTGAAACGGAAGACGTTTGTGAAATTCTAAACCAGTCTATACATCATGATATTTTCACAATAGGCATAACTAACAATCCGGAAAGCACAATGGCAAAACTTTTGAGAAACAACGCGATCTTTATGAATGCTGGTGTCGAAAAAAGCGTGGCGGCAACAAAAACATTCAGTGCTTCTTTGATGAGTTTACTTTTGTTTGCGTATGCAATAAAGGGTAAAACTTTCAAGATCGATGATCTTAAGGTTGCGTATGATTCCATCTTTGATCAAGAAGAGTTCATACGTGATCTTGCACAAAGATATTCATTTGCAAGAGATCTCGTCGTAATCGGAGCCGGCTTTAACTATCCTGTGGCACTCGAAAGTGCACTTAAATTAAAAGAGACATGTTACATAAGCGCGCAAGGTCTCTCTTCAGTCGATCTTGTGCATGGTCCTTTAGCAATGTTGGATCCGGATATTCCGGTTATTGTATTTGCTCCCGATGATTCAACTTTGGGATTGAGTGTTAAAATCATAGACAAGATAAAGGAAACGGGATCGCATACTCTCATCATTTCCGATAATGATGAAATCTTAAAAAGAGGAGATTTGTCATTTAAAATATTTAAAACAGACAAAGAGTTGTATCCGTTTGAAAATGCTTTGTTTATCCAGTTATTTGCTTATAATCTTTCAATTTCTAAGGGTTTGAATCCTGACGTTCCAAGATTTTTACATAAAGTCAGCAAAATATGAGAGGTGATTGAGATGAGAATGATAGAAATAGCCAGCGGCGAGATAAGATCTTCTGAAATTGCGCTTGGATGCATGAGGATTGCCGATATGCCTGTAAAAGATATTTCGAAGTTGATAACCACTGCCATTGAGGAAGGCATAAATTTCTTCGATCACGCGGATATCTACGGTGGCGGAAAATCCGAGGAAGTTTTTGGCACGGCGCTCAAAGAGATGAAAGGAATAAGAGAGAAGATCTTCATCCAGACAAAATGCGGCATAAGAGATGGATACTACGATTTTTCAAAAGATCATATTCTCGAGGCCGTCGATGGTAGTTTGAAACGTTTGAAGATCGATTACATAGACGTGCTTTTGCTTCACAGGCCCGATGCACTTGTCGATCCGGAAGAAGTTGCAGAGGCCTTTTCGATACTGCACGCGAGTGGAAAGGTAAGAAATTTCGGAGTGAGCAATCACAATCCCATGCAAATAGAATTGCTCAGCCAGTATTTAAACCAGAGAATAATCGTCAATCAATTGCAACTCAGCATCACAAACACGGGTATGATAGATGCAGGATTAAATGTTAACATGCAAATCGACAAATCTGTCGATCGTGACGGCAGCGTGCTCGATTATTGCCGTCTTAACGGCATCACAATTCAGGCGTGGTCTCCATTTCAGTACGGATTTTTCGATGGCGTGTTTTTGGACAATCCAAAATTCAAAACCCTCAACGATGAAATGGACAAAGTGGCAAGGAATCACGATGTTCCAAAGGATGCCATACCGATAGCGTGGATATTGAGGCATCCCGCCAAAATACAGCCCGTTGTCGGCACGACAAATGCAAAACGCCTCAAAGAAATATGTCAGGCATCAAATGTGAATTTGACAAAAAAGGAATGGTACGATCTTTACAAAGCGGCGGGAAATAAATTGCCATAAAAAACGACATGAAATCGATGAAATAATAAAATAAATGACGAAAGTTTAATTTTGTCATAACTAAAAGATCATAAGTATATGCTAATATGCTTATGAGGTGATTCGATGGATTCAAAAAAATTTGAAAAATTCTTCAGCGCTTTGTCAAGTCCTCTAAGATTGCAAATGGTGCTCCTTATGGCAAGAAGATCTTTTTGCGTTTGCGAACTTGAAGGTGTCTTTGATGTCACTCAGCCTGCTATTTCTCAAAATTTAAGGATTTTAAAAGATACGGATCTCATAAGCGAAAAAAGAGAAAAACAGTGGGTCTTTTATTCGACGAATAAAGAAATGTTAGATTCTGCTTTGAAAGAATTTTTGAAAATTGTGGAAGCAGAAGATACTTTCAGTGAGATAGTCGGTTTGAAACTTTCAGATCTTCCACATGATCCCCAAAGATCCTGCGAGATTCTTGAAAATAGAAAAAAAGAAGTTTTAAAAAACAATTGACTTTTATCAGGAGATGATTGAAGTGGCCGAAAAAATGTGGCATGGCGTTAATCGCACTGAAATTGAATGGGCACCGGTTATTGATTATTCTAAGTGTACAGACTGCGGATTGTGTTTGTTGAGTTGTGGAAATGCCGTTTTTGGTTTTTCGAAATCTCAACAAAAATACATCGTTGCAAATGGTGGAAATTGCGTTGTAGGGTGCACAACATGCGGAAAAGTATGTCCCGAAAAGGCAATATCTTTCCCAGAAGATTCTGCCAAACTTACTAAATCTGTGATTGTAAAATACAAGATTTTCCCGACGGTGAAAAAGGAACTTGATGCAAGACTTCAAAAATTTCCAGATCATGTAGTTTCGACAGGATCAAAGAAAGAAGGTAGTTTCAATGGCTGAAGATATATTTGCAAAATGGCATGGATTGGATAGAAAAAAGATAAATTGGGGTCCCATAATAGATCCGAATAAATGTACGGGATGCGGATTGTGCGTTATAACATGTGGAGAAAAGCGAAATGTGTTTGGATACGATCCTGTCAATAAAAAAGCCGTTGTCATGTTTCAAGATCGCTGTATGGTTGGCTGCAACAATTGTCAAGTCGGATGTCTTTGGAATGCCATATCTTTTGAAACGGATGAAGAATACATAAGAAGCCTTGCCAAAACAATTCCGGCCGAACAGATACAAAAAGAGTTAAAGGTAAAGTTGGAAGCAAATCCAAATCTCGTCATCGAATGAAATAAGCGGGCATAAAAGCCCGCTTAAAATATGTTAAACTCGAGAGATTATTTATCATCTTTGAGAACTCCAGCAGGTGTCTCTTCGGAAGATGCCCTTTGCCTTTCTCATTATACTTGTAAAAAGATTCAGTATAACTTCCCGGGATTCATTATTCCGGTGGGATCGAAAATATCTTTTATTTTCTTCATGAAAACGTATTGATCTGATTTTGTCTTTTTCAAGAGCACTTTTTTTATGAATCCCACTCCGTGCTCACCGCTTATCGCACCGCCCAGGCCGGCAGCCTTTAAGGCTATTTTGTCGAGAATTTCTTCGGATAGATCTTTCCATTCCAAAGGATTTATCTCCTTTGGCTTCATCGGGGCAGGATGGATATTTCCGTCTGCCGCATGACCTGCAACGGGAATCTGGACTTTGTACTCCGCAGAAATTTCAGAGATATACTGCATCATCTGTGGAATTTTGTCAGTCGGCACGACGACGTCTCCCGTTGGGGCGTAAGGATCAAAGGCCTTTATGCCTTCGAGCCAATTTCTTCTTATTCTCCATAATTTTTCGGAATTCGTCCTGTTATCGGCCACAAAGACATCCATTGCGCCTCCCGCGATGAGCGCTTTGCCGCCGATCTCGTAAAGGTCTTCTATCTCCTCTTTCTTTCTGCCCTCGTACTGGATCAAAAGATATGCGCCGGCCTCATCTTGAAATGGAAGTTTTATGTTGTTGTAAATGGATCCCAATTTCACGGAGATTCCGTCTATGAACTCTACCGCACTTGGAAGGGTTTTACTTTCTATCATAAGCCTGCCGACATTCGAGATTGCGCTTTCCATATCTTTGAACGGGGCAAGCAGATCGACTGTCTTTCCGGGAAGCGGGATAAGGTTGAGATAAATCTTTGAAAATACCCCCAACGTCCCTTCGGATCCCACAAAGAGATGAATAAAATCGTATCCGGAAGAATCTTTTCTTCTCTTTCCACCGAATTCCACTATTTGTCCGTTTGGCATGACAACTTCAAGACCTATAACGTGATGGCCCGTGTTGCCATACTTTATGACCTTGCTTCCTCCCGCATTGGTCGCGACGTTGCCTCCTATGAAACTCGTCTCAACGCTCATAGGATATCCGGCGTAATACAATCCCGTGTCTGCGACTTTTTTACACAGATCGTTCGTGACGACCCCTGGCTCGACGACAGCGACAAGGTTGTTTTTGTCTATTTCGATTATCCTGTTCATCTTTTCAACGGACAAAACTATTCCGCCGTAAAGCGGAACGTCCGCTCCGGCAAGTCCACTTCCAGCACCTCTCGGCGTTATGGGAATATGTTCTGCGTTTGCGAATTTAAGAATTTTGGATATCTGATCTGCATTCTCGACCTTTACAACGACTTCCGGCATATGTGCGTAATATTCTCCTCCCGCTTCATCATGGGAATAATTTTTAAGCGTTTCTTTATCTTCGTATATGACGGATGCGTCAGATGTCATCCTTCTTAACTCTTTTACAATTTTTTCGTCTACCTTTTTGAATTCATTCATTTTTATCACCAAGTGCTTTCAAAAGTTCCGGCAGAATCTCGGTGGCGTCTCCCACTATTCCGAAATCCGCGACGTTGAAGATCGGGGCATCGGGATCGGTGTTTACGGCGATAACGATATCCGAAGAGGACATGCCCGCTATGTGCTGGATTGCACCCGAAATGCCAAAGGCCATGTAAAGGTGCGGGCTGACAGTCTTTCCAGACAGACCCACCTGATGAGAATAAGGGATCCATCCCATATCCACCGCCGTGCGTGACGCACCGACGACCCCATTCAATTCTTTGGCCAGTGCGTAAAGCATTTCGAAATTCTTTTCGTCCCTCATCCCGCGTCCACCCGAGATGACAACATCTGCTTCCTGAATTGGCAAATCCGTGCTTTCGTCTCTTTCGAATTTTATCCATCTGTAAGCGCTTTTGAAAAGTTCATCCTCTATTTCCGGCACAATGATCTTTCTCTGGCTTTTATCGTACGAAATGGGCTTTTTTGATCTTGGCCTGACCGTTGCCATCTGCAGCCTTGTCTGGGTCCGTATCGTCGCCATAACATTTCCGCCTATCGCAGGCCTTGTCTGAAGCAAGGTGCCATCATCGCCTATTTCGAGTTTTGTGCAGTCGGCCGTAAGGCCTGTGTTGAGTTTGGTCGAAAGAACAGGCATTATAGTCCTTCCGTACGTTGTTGCCGATGCTATGATTATCTGCGGATCGTATTTTTTGACGAGAGAAAAAATTATATTCGAATAAGTGTCCGGCAGAAAATGTTCAACCCTTTTGTCGTCAACTTTGTAAACGATATCCGATCCGTGATCGAAAAGGCTCTCTACGTCTTTAATTTCACACCCCAAAATCACGCTTGAAAGTTCTACCTTTAGAGTGTCCGCAAGCGATCTGCCCCACGCTAAAAGTTCGTAAGAGACTGAATTTATCCTGTCTTCGCGAAATTCGGCAAGTGTCCATACGCCCGACATTTAAATTATCTCCTTTGATTTGAGAAAATTCAAAAGTGCTTTTATCGAACTTTGAGGATCTTTTGATCTTACGATCTCGCCACTTCTTGTTAATTTGGGATAAAATACCTTCACAACCTTTGTCGGAGATCCTCCAAGACCTATTTTGGATTGATCCGCCTCTATTGAAACAGAATCAAGACTTCCGATTTCGGCGAATTTGGCCTTCAATTTTCCAGAAAGATTCGGTATCCTCGGATCGTTTATCTCTTTAACAACGCTTATAAGTGCCGGCAGATCGACTTCGACGATCTCATGACCGCCTTCTATGGCTCTTTTGACCCTTACGTGTTTATCTGTAAGATCGACTATCTCGCTAACGTACGTGAGGACGGGAATTCCCATCTGCGATCCGACTGAAGGCCCGACCTGGCCTGTCTCACCGTCTGTTGCGCGTTCACCGCAAAGTATAAGATCAAATCCGCCGACCTTTTTTATCGCCATGGACAGAGTGTAGGCCGTCGCCCATGTGTCGGCTCCGGCAAAACGCCTGTCCGTCAAAAGATATCCGTCATCGCATCCTATCGAGATCGCATCCCTTATCGCATCCGAGGCAGACTGGGGACCCATCGTTATGGCCGTAATGTGGACATCTTTGAGCCTTTCTTTTATTCTGACGGCCTCTTCGACCGCGTACATGTCCAAAGGATTGAGTTCGGCCTCCATCTCGGATCTTACCATCGTGCCGGTTTTTTCATCCATTCTAACCTTGTCCGTTGCCGGAACCTGCTTTATCAAAACGCCTATTTTCAATTTGAAACCTCCAATCCAAAATGGCATATAGCCCATGGCGTATGGCACACAAAAAACAAAGCACTTCGACCATTAGCCATATGCTATGCACCATGTGCACAATGTGCTTTCACTGCTTATTTTGATTATACTGCAAATAGACGACATGGGTATTTGTGAATTCTTCAACTCCGTGTTTTCCGTCATCTCCGCCTATTCCGGACTTTCTCCATCCCGCGTGGAATCCCTGCATTGCCTCGAAATTCTCGCGATTTATGTAAGTTTCTCCAAACTTTATTTCATTTGCCGCCCTCATGACAACGTCTATGTTTTGAGTGTATATTGAAGAGGTGAGACCATAATCGGAATCATTTGCCATCTCTATTGCCTCATCGAGGGTTTTGAATTTGATTATCGGAAGCACGGGGCCAAAGATTTCTTTGTGAATTATTTCCATGTCCTGTTTGCAATTGATCAAAACTGTCGGCTTGTAGAAGAATCCTTTCTTTCTGTCTTCTGCCCTTCCGCCTGTTACCATCTTTGCGCCCTGTTCTATTGCACGCTTTACCATGCCATCTACAGATTTTAAGGCATTTGCATTTACAAGAGGTCCCATCTCGATCTCTTCGCGCAAAGGATCGCCGTAGGTTGTCTCTTTCATGGCATTCGTCATCTTATCTATGAACTTGTCCGCAATCTTTTCGTGAACGTAGACGCGCTCGGCGCAGTTGCATACCTGACCTGTGTTTATAACCCTTGAGTCCTTTATCGCCTTGACCGCAAGATCCACATCGGCATCGTCCATGACAATGGCAGGTGCTTTTCCTCCGAGCTCGAGCGAAACTTTTGTTATATTTTTCGATGCCAGTTCCATTATCTTCGATCCTGTTTCGACAGATCCTGTAAAACTGACTATTCCGACCTTCGGATTCGAGGCAAGTTCATTTCCTACAACGGATCCCTTACCGCTTACAAGATTGAAGATGCCTGCGGGCAGATCGGTATGAGCCACGATTTTGGCAAATTCAAAGGCGTTGTTTGGTGTATCGGAACTCGGCTTTATCACAACTGTGTTTCCTGTGATAAGCGCTGGGGCCATCTTTCTTGCTATCAAAAAGAACGGGAAGTTCCACGGCAGAATTCCTGCAACAACACCTATGGGCATTCTGTAAAGCAGGATGTTTTCGTTGGGTCTATCGCTTGGTATGATTTCACCTTCCAATCTTCTTGCCCACTCTGCCATGTAGTCGATGTAATCGGCCGTGAAATCCACCTCGACGCGGGCAAGAGATCGAATTTTGCCCTGCTCTTCGACTATCGTTGTTGCAAGCATTTCTGCATTTTTGCGAATCCCGTCCGCGATTTTTCTTAAATATTTCGCTCTCTCTATCGCAGGCAACTTTGCCCATTTTTTCTGTGATTCGTCCGCTGCATCGATGGCCTTTCGTGTGTCCTCGACAGTGCCTTCGGGACACTCTGATATCGTCTCTTCTGTCGATGGATTTATAACGTTGAAAAGCTTCCCCGATGATGAATCGACAAACTTTCCGTTTATAAACAACTGGTAACGCCTCATAAAAACACCTCCAAAGAATTGAAATATTAATTCAAATTTCGCATTATCGCTTCAGCAGATGTTTGAGCACGTAGCACGTGGCCTGTAGCGCAAAAGGAACTTTAGAAAAACTATTCACTTCTCACCTTTCACTGTTAACCGTTAGGGCATCCTGCCCTGCGCTCACAGTAAATAAGTCAATTCTTCATTCTTCCCACCACATACGGTCCCTCCGGAATCGCAACGATGAACGGATCTTTGATCGCCTCTTTAGCGATTTCAAATCCTTCATTTAAAGATTTTATAGGCCTTACAAAGGTTAATTCCTGATCTGATCTGTTGAGCGAAGAAAGTAAAAGGATATTCTTCGTCTTCTCGAAGACTTTTGTGAATTCCTGCACTTCCCATTGATCGCTTTCAAAAGTTTGTGGCGTGCTGTGCGAATCCAAAAAGGCTTCCGTACCCTTTTCTTTCAATTCGATCATGAGATTTTTAAAAGATGGTTTTCCGAATCCGAATTTGCACTCGGAGGTCATTATTATAAATCCGTCTTTTCTGACCAACTCGGAGGCCTCTACAAGACCTTTTGCGGTCTGGTAATAATTTTGATCGAGTGGATACCCCCCATTTGAGGTTATGACCACATCAGCCTCTTTCTCTATTTCAACTATTGAATGATCCGACACGAATTTACATCCGGCTTCGTGCGCTTTAAAGAGATCGCCCGAAAAGATTCCCGTTATTCGTCTTTGATCGTCCAAAGAAACATTTACCATGAAGTCGCATCCCGCGATCTTTGAGACACTTTTTGCCATCTCATCGACTGGATTCCCATCCAAAGAACAACTTTTGGATAGTGGATGGCCCATCGCATCGACACTGTGGAAGATCTTCAAAGTCTCAATTCCGGTGATGCCTGGACATATCGCTTTGCGTCCGCCGGAAAAACCTGCCATAAAATGTGGCTCGATAAGGCCCGTGCATATTTTCAGATCGGATTCGGCATAAATTTTGTTTATCAGGGCAGGACAATCGTAAACACCCTTTCCCAGATCAACTATCATGGAATCGTTGTAGGCGTTATGGTTGATTATTTTTATCCCGTGCTTTAAAACTTCAGTTCCAAGCAATTCTTCGAACATTTCTTCTGACACAGGATCGTGGGTGCCTATGGCTATGAGAATCGTTATCTTTTCGTCCCGGATGCCGGCCTGTTCCAACACTTCGATTAAAGGAGGGAGGATAATCGAATTTGGAACAGGTCTCGTCGTGTCCGAGACGACTATGCATGCATTTCTCTTTCCTTTCGCAATATCGATCAAAGGTCTTGATAATATCGGACTTTGAAAGGATTCTTTTATTTCATCGATAGGGTCTCTGATTGGCTGTGTTTCGGGTTTTTTGAGTATAAGCGTATCTCCGGATAGATCCACGCTTTTAAAGCCTTTGCCATACCTTATATTTACTCGCATCATTTCACCTTCTACAGTTCTCAGTCTCGAATGTCCAATCTCCAATCTCTTTTCTACGTGCTACGTCTTTTCTCTAATCTCCAACGTCTAATCCCTTTTTTTGTTCACTGATTACGCGTTACTCGTTACGGCTTTTTATGCGCTATATGCCATTTCCCATTTTTCATACGCTTTCTGCCATTCCTCGGTGTTTTGCGGATCGTACCGTGATATCTCAAATGATCTGCCAACGAGATCCGGAATATCGTCTGGCTTGATTTGCCCGTTTGCGATCATCTGGGACAGTCCATTTCCTATTGCCGTCGCCTCTATCGGACCTGCTTCAACCGCAAGGCCTGTCGAATTTGAAATGAACTGACAGATCAATTTGTTTCTCGTTGCACCGCCTACCATTCTTACCTTTTTTATCTTCCTTCCAGAAACTTCTTCGAGCCTTTCCAAACTCCACTTAGTTTTGAGAGCAATCCCTTCGAAGGCAGTTCTCACAACTTCGTTTCGCGATTTTATGTGTTTTCCGAATTTTTCAGATTCTTTTATTATCGCAATTTCCATATCTTCCGGCTTTTGCAAATCGGCCGAATCGACATCTATCATGCCCGAAAAAGGCTTTGTGCTTTTTGCCATTTCAATGAGATCACCATATTCAACTTTCCATTTGCGCTTTAACTCTTCTATAAGCCACATGCCTGTAACATTAGAGAGTAATCTGTATCCTCCGTCTATACATCCCTCGTTTGCAAGGTTGTATTTCATCACATCTTCATTTTTGACAGGCATTTTTGAAAGCATTCCTTCCAAAAACCACGTGCCTGCGCTTATTATCATCGCATCCATATCGTCAACGCAGGCAAAGGCCGCGCCTGTATCGTGGGTTGGAGGGAAGATAACTTTGAATTTCTTTCCTGACAATTTGGCATCACCCGCGATCGTGGAAGGATTGGCGATTTCCGGAAAGATATCGCCCAGATCAAAGGTCTTTATTATCTCTTTGTCCCACTCTTTCAAATAAGGATTGTAAATTTGGGTTGTCGTCGCGAAGGTGAATTCGATGGCCTTCCGCTCCGTCAGAAAATAGACAAACAAAGATGGTATGCCGAGCAAAGTACTTGCGCACTCGATCGCTTTCATTTTCAAATCTTTCATTCCGATGATCTGGTAGAGTGTGTTAAATGGTTGGAACTGCGTGGGGGATCTGTCGAAAATCCATCTTTTTCCGACTTTATCAAGAGCCTTTGACATGGAATTGAATTTGTACGCATTTCTGTAATGCATTGGCATTCCAATCATGTATCCACTCTTGTCTAAAAGTCCGAAATCTACGCCCCATGTGTCTATTCCGACAGACGTCAGATCGCCCTTCTGAAGGGATATTTCTATTGCCTTTAGAATATTTGAATAAATATCTAAAACATTCCAGTAATCGATGCCATTTAGATTGATTGGAATATTTTGAAATCTGTAAATTTCTTCTATATGAATTTTATCCTTTAAAGACAATAAAAAGGCCTTTCCCCCAGATGCACCTATGTCTATTGCCAGAAAGTTCAAGATTACCCTCTTTTCTTTGCAACAATGCTTTCATAACCACTCTTTCTGAAAGCATTGATCGCGTCTGGATCGAGGCCTATCTCTTCTCTCGATTCTTTCAAAATAGATCTGACATCTGTCAAAAAGGCGTCTTTTATGATTTCTTCTGCCATGACGATATCATTTTTTGACTGGGCCTCTTTCAAAGACTCCACGTCAACAAGCAAAGACTTCAAATAAGCGATCTGCAGCGCCTCCACCGACTGAATCATTGCCTGGATCTTTGGCTTCATTGCTGCGCTTTGATCTATGACAAGCGCAGGCTTTTTCTCGGATGACAGATCAAAAAATTTATTCAGTTCGACGAAGATCAAGAACAGTTCGTAAAGATTCACCGATCCGACGGTGAGATCGTCATCTGCGTACTTTCGTGAGTTGAAATGAAATCCTCCAAGTTTCCCCCGCAATGAAAGAATCGACACTATATACTCTATATTCGTGCCCTGAGCGTGATGGCCCAGATCGATTATGACCTTTGCTTTGTCTCCGAGATCTCTTGAAAGCGCGTAGGCAATGCCCCAGTCCGCCGTGTCAGTATGGTAGAAGGCTGGCTCGAAAAATTTGTACTCGATAAGCAAAGTCATATCATTTTTTAATGCAGGATATATCTTTTTTAAGGAATCGATGAGTAATTCCTGCCTTTTTGCAAAATCTCCCTGACCCGGATAATCTGTGCCGTCGGGGAGCCATAAAGAAAGAATCTTTGAATCGACTGACTTCATTATCTCTATGCACTCAAGTACATGATCGACGGCTTTCGATCTTTTTTTGTCGTCTAAATTCGTGAGACTTCCGAATTTGTAATCTTCATTCTGAAACAGATTGGGATTAACTGCACCAACTTTTAATCCTTTATCTTCAGTAATTTTTTTAAGTGCTTTCCAGTCATCCACCTTGTCCCACGGGATATGAATTGCAACTGCAGAAACGGCCTTCGTGAACTTCTCTACTTGCTCGGCATCTTCTATTCTTTCGAAGATATTTCTCGCGGCTCCGGGGATGTGAAAGACTTTGAATCTTGTGCCTGAATCGGAAAAACCCCATGATGGAATCTCTACCTTGAAATTCTTAATCTTCTCTTTGAGATCATCATTTCTCAACTTTATCACCTCGATGAATGTCAGTGCATCAGATCGATTTATCAATCATTTCTTTCAGCATTTGCTTTCCGTAGGATGTTTTGAAATACTTATCTAAATTTTCTTTCTCTTCGCGAAGACCTTTTGATTTGACATTTACTATTTGATCAGCTTCCCAGACTATTTGAAAGTCAATTCCATCTATCGCGGAAGGCGTATGATGATGGCCTACTATGAAACAAACCCTGTCTATCTCTTCAGAAGATCGGCCGATCTTTTCAAGAATCGATCTGGCTATTATCTGCCCTTCCCTCTCCTGATAGGGCCCGGCCGATGATCCATATTTGCGTCTTGCTTCGATAACGCCAATATCATGAAGTACCGCTGCATCTGTGACGATCTTTTTTGTCTTCTCGTCTAAATGTTCTTTGTCCATTATCTTTTGCGCATATTCCAAAACCTCAAGCGTGTGATCCACAAGTTTCTGATCTTTTCCAAAATATCTTTTCATCTCTTCTATAACATCCATTGTTTGCCTCACAGATTTGATTGAAAGATAGTCTCAAGGTCCATAGCACGCGATCTGAGATATTCTATCTCTTCTTCGGTTATCGGCGTGAAGTTCTCGGCTATCTTTAATGCCATTGGAAATAATCTTTCATCTCCAGGAGGAATCGCGGCAGTTATCGGCTGAGACAAAGTGTATCTTAAAGACAACTCCTCAAGTTTCGGATCTTCTATTGGCGTGTACCAACTTTTGGGATGCCTGTCATCATTCTTTGGCTTCGTCGTTAAGGCCAACGCTTTTATCGCGAGAATTCCCATATTCTTTTCTCTTGCTTTCTCTATCACGGCGGGTCCAAAGTTTTCTTTGAATGCCAACACCCAATTTATAGGAAAGAGTATCGTGTCAAAATCAAATGCGTCAATAAGCTTTATCGCGATTTTGTCTGAATGTGCTGAAAAACCTATGTACCTTATAAGTCCTTCCCTTTGAGCCTTTACAAATGTTTCCAGTGCGCCGTTTGGGCCTATAACCTTTTCAAATTCTTCTTCTGTCGTCATTGCATGCAACTGGTAAAGATCGAAATGATCCGTTCCGACGCGCTTGAGCGATTCTTCGAGTTCTTTGCGTGCATCATCTTTTGTGCGTCCGCCTGTCTTGCACGCGAGAAAGACTTTGTCCCTTTTTCCCTTTAGCGCATTCCCAAGTTTTATCTCGGCATCGCCGTAACTCGGCGCAACATCGAAATAATTGACACCTCTGTCTATCGCATCGGCGACGATCGAATTTGCCTTATCTTGCTCTAAATTCATCACAACGATTCCACCCGTTCCAAGAATGGAAAGTTTCTCTTTGGTTTTACCTAAAATTCTTTTTTGCATGTTATCACCTCTTTATTTCCATAGTACCACCTATTCCAAATGGGACAAAGGTGTAATTTTTTGTAAATCTTTTGAAATCCCTGAATGTTCCAGGTCCTACGAATTCGTCTTTGAGAATATTCGCAATCCAGTTTGGCCCCATAAGGTTAAAAAGCGTAGTCGATGCTATGACCTTTATTTCATTTTCCCCTTCTTTGACAAGTTCTGTGACATCGAACATGTATGGCTTCCAGTATTTGACGCCCGCAAATTTGTCATTTACATACATTTCAACGCATGCCGCATTTACATCTTCTAACGTCAAATACATCTTTGACTTAGATTTAATTTTTATTCTGGCGGAAAATTCAACCTTCCCTGCGTAAAACGGATATCCGGATTTTGTCAGATCAAATCCCCCCTTTTTTTGTTTTCCGTTTATCGCGAATTCGCCAAATCTCTCACCTAAAACCTGAAAATTTCCGATTATGTATGCCGTATCGAGTTCTGTCGATTCGTAATCTTTGAAGTTTTCAACTCTGACATGTGTTCCGGGACCTGTTACGTTGTTGAACTTCTTGCCTTCTATCACGAGCATGTTCCTTCCCTTTTTCAAAAGCCCAGTTATGGGAATTTTTGTGAAGTTCACATCTTTCCAGCTTTTGTCAGGATCAAATGCGCCCATCTCGCCGTATTTTTTCAAAGGTTTTACCGTTTTTTCGTTAAGTGTAATTCTATCTAAATTCTCTGCAAGTTCAACTACGGCAAAGATTTCTCCCTTCGGAAGGTTCAAAACCTCAAAAGAATAAATTGCCCGAAACGGAGTGCCGTCCTGCGTATCGTAAAACGGCTGCCATGCCTTTGATATGTGATCGCCTTCTAAAATCATTTTCCCGTCTATCTCAAGCGTGATTTTATCAAGCGGCATAACATTTAGTTCCAGTGGTTTTACGTCCCACTTCATCATTACAAATTCTCTTTTAAAACTGCTTTCAAACTCTATTCCCGAGTCTAAAAATGCAGGCGCCATAGGCACATCAAACTCATGAGTCGGATAATAAATCAACATGCTTGATGCCGGATAAAACTTCACATCTATTTCCTGGCGTCCATCTTTTACAGCATATGGAACTTTGTAAATTTCTCCCGTCATTGTGTCAAGAAGATAAGGCACCTTTGACTCGGGCAAAGAGATTTTAGCGACTATTTCTCTTGATTCGTCTGTGTTGGCAAAAAAGATCGCCTTTCCGTCTTCGGAAGATCTGACATGGCAGATTACCTTTTCTGCATTTTGACCTGTTACCATGTCAATTACATTTATTCTATCTTTGTAATAGGTATCTGTGATCTTCAAAGCCTCATTTGCGGAAGAGAGGATAATAGCACCTTCGAGTTTAATCTCTCTTTTTATGCCGTCTATTCTTGTAGGTGTCGGAGAGATAAAAATAAGTCTTTTTGGATTTAACTTTGAAAATTCAGACAACAATTCAAATGTCTTTGATCTCAAAGTCAAAGATGGTGGCACGATGACGGTTGAATATGCGTAATTGCCAATTACGAGTTTACCATTCTCGATCTTCGCATGTCCTTCCATTATGATTTCATCGCCGTAGTGAAAGTCCAACTTTGATGCGATCAAAGACTTTGAGAGTGTCTCGAGTGGTTTATCGTAAAGATTTGTCTCGACCATGAAATTGTCCTTTTCATGAAGTGGAGAGTATTCACTCCAAACACTCGAGATTGGATGGATGACCAAAATATCCACATCTCTTTTACCCTGTGCGGCAAAGTAACTTATCCGTGCCATGTAATCTGCAAATGGTTTTTCTCTGTCCCACCATGGCTGCTGATAAAATAAATTCGCCGGGAAATCTCTTTTTCTTTCTCCTCTCATAGAATAAAGTGAAAGATGTTGATTTATGAAATTTATCCCAAGTGCAACAAGCCAGTCGGCAATCCATTTTCTGTGGTAAAAACTTGACTGCTGTCCGAACGTCCCAAAGGCCTCGCACAACGTGCGCGCTTTTCCAAGTTGATCTCCAACGGATGTCAATTGTTTGACAGTCAACGTGTTACCAATCGGCTCGAGATTTCTTCCGAGTTTATCTATTCCCGGCTGATGCATAAACTCGTAATGAGGCATGGCAGCGCCAATCCATTGTGTTTGGAAAACAAGCGTATCTTCGGCCATAAAATGACCTGTCATTTTAAGATTGTTTTTCTCGCACCAGTTGAAATATTGTTTTGTCCAACTTTCCAAAAACAGTCTTGTTGCAGCATCGTAAAAATCAAATCTTATCTTTTGGTAATCTCCTTCGTCGAAAAACAATTCTTTCAAATGCTCTTCAATTGAATATCCTTTTATTTTCTTGAAATATTCGGGAAGAAAATCAGACCACGGTACAGCCGGTACGTTGTAGAGATTATCCATTAAATAACATGGTTCATCCGTGAAAATGCCTGGAATGACATTACCAAAATACTCTCCGCATGATTTTTTGTATTTTTCATGGGTTGATTCAATAAAGGCTTTAGTTACATCCGGATTCATAAGGTCGACGTAACTTGTTTTGTTGAACCAGAGATTACCCAACGGATATACATTGGCACAAAGTCTGTAATGGTGACCTTTATAATCTAACTCGGATATAACCTTATCATTTTCGGTTGGATCTGCGTCTTCGATCAAAATAAGCGCGTGGTTTCTGTAAGGCTTACCTAATTTTGACACCTCTCCACCGGCAAAACCAGATGGCCATTTATCCTCATCGTAAAGCCATGCGTAAGTTTTTGCCTTTTGTGCCTCTTTAACAGAGACACGTGTTAATTTTATCCAATCAGACGAAAGATAGCCTGTTACAAGACCGACTCGAGTGTGAAGAAATGAACCACCATAGCCTTTATTCGCAAATTCATCTGTTTGCCTTTCAATTTCATCTTTGTCCAGTTTATCGTTTAAACTGAAGAAAGGATAGACTCTATAAATTGCTTCCGGTAATTTGAAGGATTTCATTTTAGGCCTTTCTAACGAATTTGAAAATCGCACAAAAATATACTTTCATTTTTTATCAAATTGGTAAATTAAAATTCGTTGTATTTAAAAACAAATTCAAATTTTTAAACTATAGAGATCTTTTTCTTATTATTAAATCAAGTATTAAGGCCCCAATAAGAAGAAAACCTAAAGCACCTGTTTGCCAAATTGTATTTACGCCTATTAAAAACAATCCATTGTCTAACATTGTTACGAGAATTGAAGCAATAAATACTGCTATGATGTCAGCTGTTCCTCCAAAAATATAAGTTCCACCTAAGACTGATATTGTTATAGCTTCAAGATTCATATTTGAACCAAGATCAGGTCGAGCACTTGCTATACGAGAGGTTTCTATTAAAGCTGCTATAGCAGCTAACAAACCACTAATTGTATATACCCAAAGTCTAATTTTATTAACGTTGATTCCAGATAGTTTAGAAACAATCTCGTCTGTTCCTGTTGAAAGAAGATGCTTTCCAAAAATAGTTTTTTGAACTAATATGTATAAAATTATTGTTATAGGTATAAAAAAGAGTATAAATTGTAAAGGTATTCCTAAAATATTTGATTGACCGAAAATAGAATAAATACTTGGGAAATTAGATATTGGCATAGCATTTCCATATTGATCCATAGAAACTAACAATGCTAAAGAAGAATACAAATACATCGTTGCTAAAGTAGTTAAAAGCGGTGGTATTTTAGCATATACTATCATTAAGCCATTAAATAATCCAGTTCCTGTACCGACAAGTAAACCAATTATTATAGCAAGCCAAATGTTTAATCCAAATCTTCCTATTAATTCTCCGATAACTATTGCACTTAGTCCAAGCATCGATCCGACAGACAAATCTATTCCACCAAACCCTGAAGTGATAACAAGGGTTTCACCAAGTGATAGTAATCCTATTTCTACTGAAAAAATCATTATACTTTCTATGTTTTGAAAACTATTAAAATTATGGGCGAAAACAGCAAAAAAAGCATATATAATTATAAAAAGTAATAAAAGTAAAAACTTACGATTTAAAAAAATAAGAGCGATACTTTTATTCTTCTCCAAACTCTTAACATCATCAACAGTACTATTTTTAATTGAATTGATCATGCAATTTCTCTCCTTTTTATAATCACATCGGTTGATATTGCTATAAGGATAAGAGCCCCAAGTACAAAATCAGTTAACAGAGGAGGAATATTAGATAAAACTATTCCATCTTCAATTACTGCTACGAGCAACGCACCTATTAAACTTCCAACTATTGTTCCTTCTCCACCTAAAATATTTGTGCCTCCTATAACAACTGCCGCTATTACTTCTAACTCAAATCCAGTCCCCATAGTAGATTGAGCAAGACCGGTACGTCCGAGGATTGCAAAGGCTGAAACAGCATACAGTACGCCAGCAAGCGTGTAAATAAAAAATATAGTCTTTCCTATCGAGACACCAGAAGTTCTTGCCGCTTCAATATTATTACCTATAGCATAAATGTTCCTTCCGGTAACACGCTTTGACATAAAATATATAAAATATATAACAAAAGCTACCATTAAAAATATAGAAAAAGGTATATTAAAAATCGTTCCACTTCCTATCCATAATAATAGCGTCGGCATTCCTATAGCCCATCGTCCACCTGAAACAGTAAAGACGAGTGAACGATAAATTCCCATTGTAGCTAAAGTAGCTATAATTGGTGCTATTTTTAAATTCCAGATTAGTAGAGCATTGAAAAATCCGAGAAGTCCCCCGAGCAATAACCCTATTATCCAATCATATGGAGACCAAATACCTTGTAAAGAAAGTACAGAAACAGTCATTCCAACAAGACCAACAATTGAACCTGCTGATACATCTATTCCAGCTGTAATAATTATCATTGTCATTCCAATAGAACTTATTATTATGGGAACTGCGTTGACAAGTATTTGAATAATATTACTGTAACTTGCAAATCTACCTGAGGTTACAATTGAAAAAATTATTATAAGTGCAACTATGAAAAATAAAATTATTGATTCTCTTCTTTTAAAAAGTTGCATTTTTTATTTTCTCCTCCTCTTATTTAACAAATGCAGAAATTAAATTTAATGAAGTTATTTGATTACCCTCAAAGGTACCAGTTATTTTACCCTCATGCATTACAATAACACGATCTGACAACGCTATAATTTCCGGTAATTCAGAAGATACAACAATTACGGATATACCATCATCCGCAAGTTTGGCAATTAATTTATGTATATCAACTTTCGTTGCAACATCTATTCCATGAGTAGGCTCATCAAGGATTAACACCCTTGGTTGAGCAATTAAACCTTTTGAAAATAAAACTTTTTGCTGATTCCCACCACTAAGAGCTTCTACATTAGTAAATAAGGAAGGAGCTTTTATCGAAAGCAATTCAACATACTGTTTAATTGAAGAGTTAAGATTATTATTGTTAATAAATCCAAGAGATTTTAAAAATCTATTGAAAACCGGAAGCCCTACATTATCCAAAATGGATTTATTTTGAAGTAAGCCTAATTTTCTGCTTTCTGGTAAATACATAATCCCTAAATCAATTGCATCAGAGGTTTTATGAATTTTTATATTTCTGCCTTCCAAAAAAATATTTCCCTTATCATATTTAGTAAAACCGAAAATTGCTTCCATAACTTCACTTCGACCGGAACCTACAAGTCCAGCAAAACCCAGTATTTCACCTTTTTTTAAATCAAAAGATATATTTTCGAATACTCTATCCTTACTAAAACCTTGAACTTTCAATATAATATCTTTTTTTTCTTCATGATTATTTCTTTGAATTTTTTCTATTACGTTTTTCCCTGCCATTAATTCTATAATTCTCTTTTTGGTCATATCTACGTTGTTTCCGGTGCCTACGATCTCACCATCTTTCATAACTGTAATTCTATCTGCCAAACCTTGCAATTCTTCTAATCGATGACTTATATATATAATTCCTTTTCCATCGGAACGTAATAATTTTATGATCTTAAATAAATTTTGAGCATCAATGTCGCTAAGTATTGCAGTCGGCTCATCAAATATTATTACTTCTGCATTGTAGTTAAGAGCTTTAGCAATAAGTGTGAATTGTTGAATTGCAGTTGTTAATTTCCCAATTGGCTTTCGAATAAAATCCTCACTTTTGATATCAAGAGATTTGAACAACTCTATTGCCCTTTTTTCTTCAGACTTCCAATCCACTTCGCCATTGCTCTTTTTTATTTCATTTCCAATAAAAATATTTTCTAAAACAGAAAGTTTCGGATAAACAAGAGGCTCTTGATAAACTGCAATTATTCCCTTTCGATGAGCATCTAACGGATTTTGAATTTTTATTTCTTTACCCTTAAGAAATATGCTTCCTTCATCAGGGAAAACAACTCCTGAAAATATTTTAATAAGAGTGGATTTACCTGCACCATTTTCACCAACAAGAGCATGAACTTCTCCTCTGTTTAAAACAAAATCAATCCCTTTTAGAGCATGAACTCCTCCAAATGATTTTTTTATTTCTTTACATTCTAATAATATTTTATTTTCCATCTATTAATCACTCCTAAACTGACACTGTCCCATTTTAACATTTGAATGTTAATTGACTTTTTCTCTTGACGTTTTTCTCAGTGCAATCAACTCAGAAAGAAATACAGTTCGTGTTATCTTATCTTTCATCGTCGTTTTGAAATGTGTGTAAAAGGATATCCCAGTGCTTTGAAAACATGCTTTTCTTCTTTATACATCACCATGTAAGTTAAACTGTACACGCACAAAAGACAAAATAATCTGTCTGTGTTCTGCTCATTCTAATACTTCCCGAATCCCATTCCACTTTTGAAATCTCTGAACGTTTTTTCTATCCAGAACCGTTGTTTGTATACCCCATCCACTACTTTGCTTTCATATTCAAGATCACTGACAAGATAATATCATCTTTGTGCTTGTTGATTAGGACTCTTGTCCTTAAACCTGATGAGGTGTACCAAATCCCATATCTTTTACATCCGATGTCAGAGAGTAATTCTTAAGTGGCATTCCGTTGAACAAAGTAGAACGTCTCGCCCTCATTACATAATGAAATCCGTGCCTGGAGATCTAAGCCATAAAAACCGGTGATGACAGACTGTGTATAAGTACGAAGGTATTATCCTCGAAAGAATATCTATCTGAGTCTGTCAAGCACAGTTTTTCTGTCTGTATGCTCGGGTTTTCCTATGACCTTCCATGCAATAGAGAACATGACATGAAAGATACTTTCATTAAATGATGAAAGGAATCTTTGGACATGTTTCCTCTTGTAAGGTGTGTTCGACGGAAGGAAATACGAGATCTTACTTATGGTGGGAGACGGGCTAAAAAACAAGATTACCTCGATTAGAGATTCATTACAAAAGGTGACATCTTCACTTATCTCAATTCAAACATTGCTTTTCAAAGACCTTCGTTCATTAACTTTTGATGAAAATGGGACACTTTCAGCTCCTAAAAGAGATATCTCCTATGGGCTTCAGCCATAAAAAGGCGGAAGCCCATAGAGGACAAACATTAAATTAGTTTAGAAATTATACTGATCAACAGTCTGTGGAGTATACACAAGGGGCGCACCAAGAAGTAGAATTCCGGTTTGAGGATCATAAGTTGGTTTCTCAGTTATGCCTGGTACGTTAATTTGGGTATTAGCAGGTAAAGTTTTACCTTCGAGCAATTGAACGGCAGCCCAAACAGTTAAATAACCAAGGTCTTTTGGATTCCAAAGTACACAAGCTGGTGAAACACCGTCTTTCATGTATTGTTTCATCAAAATAGGATCTGTTATACCTATTGTAACTACTTGTCCAACTTTATGCAACAATTCAATCGCTGCCGCTGCTCCTGGAGAAGCGGTAGAATTCATACCAACAAGCACTTTAACTTGTGGAAATGCTTCCATTATTTCAGCAGCCGCTTGTTCGGCACCGGAGATACTCTCACCTGCGTAT
Organism: bacterium; assembly: GCA_021800445.1. GTDB lineage: Bacteria > Thermotogota > Thermotogae > Mesoaciditogales > Mesoaciditogaceae > Athalassotoga. The sequence goes on from JAJYYZ010000007.1 coordinate 55,779, forward strand.
CTAATAGTAACGAGATGTATATCTGGGTAATTTTTCAAATCTTCTTTCATATACATTATCCATTCATTAAGATTTGTAGCAGTTTCACCGCCGGAAATTATCGCAAAATATCCTTTTCCTTTAAGATATTTGGCTGTTTCATCCATAAGAGCATATCCCAAATCTTTTGATCTAGCTTGCTCGACAAAAATTTTTCTTCCAGGCGTTGCGACATCAGAATCTGCTGCCATTGCGAGTATTCCCTTGGACATTGCTTTTTGCATTATAGGAACAAGAGAAACAGGATCGTTAGCAGAGACAGCTATAGCATTTACACCTTCTGTTATTAAATTGCTTATTACTTGAATTTGACCTTCAACACTAGCAGTAGTTGGACCTGTGTAAATAAATTTAACGTTTAACGCAGAAGCAGCAGCTTCTCCGCCCTCTTGCATAGCGGTAAAATAGGGTATTCCAACAAGCTTTGGAACAAAAGCAATCGTATATGTTGCCATACTAGCAACCGCAAAAATTCCTACCAAAATAAAAACTACCAAAGAAACCTTCTTCATACCGTGCACCTCCTATTTAAATTTGGGGAACTTATTTCACATTAATGATTTTAAAAATTTCAAAGATTCTTTAGAAGAATCGATTGCATCATGAGTTAATTCGTTTGGCCTCCAAATGCTTGCTGATTTTAATGTTTCTGGTGCCTTAAAAGCCTCAAAAACCAAATAATTTTCATATTTTACTTCCTTTAAAGCGTTTATAATATCTTTCCAAGGTATATGTCCTGTTCCAGGAACTCCACGATCATTCTCGCAAGTATGAAAATGACCTATCTGTTTATCCACTTGTTTGATAGTTGAAACAATATTTTTTTCTTCGATATTCATGTGGAAAGTATCTAAAAGAAGGAAAATGTTATCAGAACCTATTTTTTCTATTAAAGATAATCCTTCATCAGCTGTGTTGATAACATTACTTTCAAATCTATTTACAGGTTCTATGCAGAGGCGCACACCTAAATTTTTGGCATATTTGCTTACATCTTTTAAACCTTCTATCAAAAAATCAAACGTTTGAGTTGTCTTAACAATATTTGTTCCCCCCCAAGGTGAGTAAATTACACCACCCAATACTGAAGAACCAATTGAATTTGCTATTTTGATACAATTTTTCATAAATTCATTTGCATATTCTCTTTCCTTTTCATTTTCTGACATAAAATTTGCCTTAAGCGGTAAAGCAACAGAAGTGGTGACATTTATATTAAACTTTTTAGATAACTTTTTTACTATTTGAATATCTATATTTTTCGGTTCATTAAGAGGGATCTCAATATCATCATATCCAATACTGGAAACAGTTTTAAATATATATTCTGCTATAGAATTTTCTAAAATTTTGTTATCCCATAAACCAAGATAAACGCCAAATTTCATATTTATATCACCTTTTCATTATAATCTTTGACTTTACAAATTAAGTAAAAATGCTTTAATATCACTCTCTTTGATCTCATTAACATTCAGATTTGCCATTTTAAGTGTGAGTACGACCTTTGCCACAAAATCAAGTGTTTCCAGTTTTTCATAAACTGCCTTGATGCTTTTTCCTATCACCGTTACGCCGTGATTTTGAAGAATGAAAACATCCTTTCCGGCTCTCAATTCCGGTGTGAATACATCTGCAAATCCCTGTGTTCCTGGCATTCTGTACGGAAGATACGCGATGTCTTTCAGCAAAAGTGCGGCCTCCGGAAGCGTGTTTATAGGAATCTTTTCACCGCTTACCGCAAAGGCAGTTGCGTAAGTCGGATGCACATGAAAGACACAATTTATGTCCGGCCTTTCTTTGTATATGAGAAAATGCATCTTGCGCTCGGACGATGGTTCTCCATCGCCTTCTATGACTTTGTCGTCCAAGGTTATCTTTATGATATCTTTAGGCTTAAGAAAGTGTTTTATGCTTGAGTGAGGAGTTATATATATGATATTGGCATCTGCTCTTACGCTCATGTTTCCGCCGGTGGAATCCGTGAGGCCTCTGTCCCAGACAAGTTTAGAATACTCGACAAGTTCTTCTATAACATTCATGATTTCCTCTCCAATCTATATGATCAAGTTGATCATATATCTTTGACGAGACCATTTTAATTCTTAGATAATTTTTTGTCAACTCCGTTTATTGACGAAATTCGGTGAAAAAATGTGAAATAAGGCGATAGAAAATTCTTATCGCCGATTTACTAACTTTATCATCAAGTTTTATTCAAATACTTTAGTTATTGAAAAGGGGAAAAGTGAATTTATCAAAATGATAAAACAATGTAGAATGATATCATGTCAGTTTGTGATAAAATCTTCTAAGGGAGTGTGATGATAAAATCGATCATAGACTTTTTAAAAGAGAAAGATGGAATAAGATCTTAGATTTGGTAGATGAGAAAGATTTTTTATCAATTGAAGATATGAAAAAGTTGCTCAATGTTTCAGAGATAACCATAAGACGTGATATGAGAGAATTGAACGACAGAGCACTTGTTCAAAAGGTCTACGGCGGAATAAAAAAGATAGATTCAAATCCTCCGGAGGCTCAATTTGCGCAAAGACGCATGTCTCACGCGAATGAAAAAGCGCTTATCGCAAAATTGGCGTTAGAATTTGTCGAAGACGGGGACACGATTTTTATCGACGCGTCATCGACGACTTTTGAATTTGCAAAGATGTGCAGAGAAAAAAGAAACAATTTGCATGTCGTGACAAGCAGCCTCGTAACGGCTCTTGAATTGATAAAAAATACTACAAACACGGTTAATATAATAGGAGGAATGATAAGAACAGACAACATGTCTGTGATCGGTGCAACGGCAGAAAACATGGCGGAAAATTTAAACGTTGAAAAGGCTTTTATTTCTTGCAGAACTTTTGAGCCCAACGAAGGCACGTTCGAGACCAATCCTTCAGAAAGCGTTATAAAAAAGGCGATGGTTGAAAATTCGAACAAAGTTTATTTGCTCGTCGACAGTTCGAAGTTATTCAAAAAGTCCACATTTCTAACTGTACCGGTGGATAAAATAAATGCCGTCATAACTGACGGCAGAGTAGATGAACTTATCAAAATCTTACCCGAGAAGGTTAAAGTTGTTCATGGCGTATGAAATCTCTGCGTTACCATGAACTACTGCTTTCAGTGCACCAACAAGGCCTTTCATCTTTGGATTTTGCCACACATTTCTTCCGAATACTATTCCTTTTGCACCGGCCTCAATGGATTCTTTTGCAACCCTTAAGACTCCTTCGACGTTATCCATTTTAGGCCCGCCTAAAATGAAGACCGGCGCCTTAAGGTTATTTACAAGATCTTTGAATTCAGACTTATCGCCTGTGTATGGGATCTTCAATATGTCTGCCCCGATCTCGAGCGCCATCCTCGATGCATGCTCGATGATTTTGGGATCATTTCTTTTCTCTTTGGAGATAGCCTCCCCCCATAAGACAGGTTCAACCATGAGCGGCATATTCCATCCGTCACATTCATTCGCAAGTGCGCTGACTACCCTTACACTTTCCATCTGTACATGTTCGCGCTCTCCCCACGGGAACAATACTTTGACAATATCAAAATTATATCTTAGAGCGAATTCGACATCTGCGATTATCTCGTGTCCGACAACCTCTCCAGATCCTCCTGGAACAGTCGACAGCAATGGAATGTCTGCCGTTAAAATTCTTCCAGGAGCATCTTTCGACGAAAACAAATCAATCGATATTTTGCCAATTCCGGGACTTAAAAGCGTTCCGTCTATGCCTGTGTTTATCAATTGTTTCAAAATCTTGATCGGATCTTCAAGCCCTTCGACGTTGCCCATGACAATGCCATGATCAATGGGGATGATGACTGATTTTCCGCTTTTTGGATTCAAAATCCTTGACATTCTTAACTCTTTAACGTTCATGTGTCCCTCCAATTCTGGATGGTAACCTTTCCCATCCTCGTTTTATTCTTTCTTCAATTATTCTCATATGTGTGATGCTCCCCTGTACCGACACATTCAAAAGTAGAATCTTTTGTAAAATATTCTTGGGAGGTGCATCATGAAAGTTTCAAAGTTCTCAGTCGAAAAGATCATCCAGATTCTTACAGAGGCTAAA
>JAJYYZ010000050.1 GCA_021800445.1 bacterium
GAAAATTGTTAGTTCGGTATGAAAAGAAGGCGGTAAGTTATCTTTCATTGGTATATTTTGCGTGTGCGATTATAGTTTGGAGGAAGATTATTCCTGTGCATCAATGAACTATTTACGGATAAGCTCTAAAACAATTTTAGATTCCGAATCTCGGCTCCGGCAGGTACCCGTCGAACTATCCTCGCAAAGGCAGATGACATTCGACTTTTGAAACTGTTTTAGTATACTTGCATTTTCGCTCACAGCCTTTATACCTTTTTTTGGAATCAACTTAGGCTACTTTCACTGAAACTGGCATATAAACAATATTTCAGCCATGTGATAGAATATTTACGAGAGGTGATCTATGGCGTACAAAAGGGATGACGTTGTGAATTTAATCGATGCAGAGGTAACAATGAAGATACCTGAAGAATTAAAGACAGATATATTTGCATCCACGCTTTTACTTGCTAAATTCAAAGATTCCTATACATTGCAGATGAGAAATGATCTCAACAAAGTAGAAGATGCACTTAATTACATAACGGTCCATATTTTTGACATAAGCCTTGAAGACGTCAAAAAGATCCTTTTCATATCATGAGGAGATGATCTGTATGATAAAAGGTATAGCGCACGTTGCATATACGGTCAGCGATATGGAAAAAGCACTTCATTTTTATTGCGATCAACTTGGATTCCAAAAAGCCTTTGAAATAAGAGATGATGAAGGTAAGTCTTGGATAAATTACATCAAGGTAAGCAAAAATCAATTCATAGAACTCTTTTGCGGAGGCAAAAAAAGAGAAGTCTCTCAAAACGAGGCAGGTTTTTCTCACCTTTGCCTTGAAGTTGATGACATTCAAAAAGTTGCCGAAGATCTTAAAAAGAAAAATGTCGTTTTAGACATAGATCCAAAACAGGGAAAAGATTTCAATTGGCAATGCTGGATAAGAGATCCGGATGGGAACAGAATAGAGTTGATGCAGATATCCGAAAAATCTCCACAGTACAAATCTTCGAGATGATGGTATGAGATGGCAAAAGATCATAACCCTTATTTTAGGACTGTGGTTTGTGATTTCCGCTTTTCTACCGTATATTTTAGGTATGCCTGCTGACGTATGGAATAACTTTTTCATGGGCATATTGGTAATACTTTTCGGCCTTTTGATGATAAGAAATGTCAATTTTTCCGTTATAATTATAATTTTGTCCGGCATTTGGATGTCTGTGATATCCTTTGTGCCTGCTTTCGTCACAAAAGCGGGAAATATGGTGAATAGCCTTTTGATAGGCGTTTTGATTGTGATAATGTCTCTCATTCAGAGAAAGCAGGTGGTAAAATGAAAAAGATGAAACTTGGAAAGACAGATGAGTTTCTTCCGGCAATAGGCTTGGGCACATGGGAAATGGGCGGAGGAATCTCACCAGATCCATCCAATGACAGAGAATCGGTAAAGGCAATTGTAAAGGCTGTAGAACTCGGAATGACTCACATTGACACGGCGGAATATTACGGATCCGGTCATACAGAAGAAGTTGTCGGAAAGGCTTTAAAAGAGATTGGAAGAGATAAAGTCTTTTTGACGTCAAAAGTTTGGCCAAACCATCTCAAAATCAAAGATATGCTTAATTCGATTGAGGGATCACTTAAAAGGCTTGGTACGGATCACGTAGATCTTTATCTCATTCACTGGCCGCCAGAAGATCTTTCCATAAAAGAGGCGATTCAAAATATCAATGTTGTGCTTGATCGAGGTTATACAAGATACATCGGCGTCAGCAATTTTTCAATTTCTCAACTCAAAGAGGCAATTGAAGCATCTAAAAATCTGGTTGTTTGTAATCAGGTCAGATACAACATCGAGGATCGTGAAATAGAAAGATCGGGTCTTCTTGATTTTTGCAAAAAAAATGCGATAAGCGTTGTGGCTTACAGCCCGCTCAACAGGATGGGAATAAGCGCAACTGCATCAAAACTTGAAAACATTGCAAAAAACAGAAAAATAACTTCACCTGAGGTTGCGCTTGCATGGCTTGTCAAAAAGGGTGTTTTTGCAATACCCAAGGCTTTGAGCGAAAAACACCTTATCGAAAACGCAAAAGCCGGTGATATAGAATTAACAGATGAAGAAATGAAGTTTTTAGAATGAAGTTAAATTTTGAAGGTGTTAATTTTTCTTTATCTATTTTTTTCAAAGAAGACTCTATCGTTTATACGGTGGAGATAACTTGTTTGCATTGGAAGATTTAAATGTGTCTGGTATATGGAATAATGAAATACAGTAGCGTTGAGAAATTCAGAAAGCACGTAAAGCAAGATTTCTCCCAAAAGGTCATCTTTGCTTTTGAAGTACGTGTAAAGCATTTCCTTCCCAACCTTTGCACGGCTGGCAATTAATTCCGTCGTAACTTCTTCAAAATTGTTTTCGCTTAAAAGCATAGCACTTTCGATGATTCGTGACATGCTCCCACCATTTATAATAGAAGTGGGAGGATTCTTGCTCAAAAAAGGTTAAACGCTTTATAACATATGCACCTGTGTAAAATAATAAATAACCTATCCCCCAACAGAGTATATCAAAATGGCCTTTAGAATCACACCTTATGATATAATTTTTCGAGAGGTGATAAAATGCCAGAGGCAGAAGGAAAGACATTTTCATTTCTGACTGAAGATTCAATAGAGTCTTCTCTTTTGGAAACTATCAATTTTGAGAATAAAGATAAGGAATTTGTCAAATATGAAACAGATGAATTTTCAGCGGTCTGCCCTTTTTCAGGGCTTCCAGATATCGGTAGGATCGTAATTGAGTATATTCCCAACAAAAAGATAGTGGAACTTAAGTCTCTGAAATATTATTTCGTATCTTTCAGAAATGTTGGAATTTATCAAGAAAAGGCGACACAGAGGATCTTCGATGATCTCTTTGCGCTTTTAGATCCCGTGTGGATGAAAATAACGTTAACTTATAAAACACGCGGTGGTATAGACGCGACAACTTCGATTGAAAAAGGAGAAGAGTGGATTTGGAAAGCAAAAATATAACTCCACTTTACGTTTTCCTAACAGGTGCTTTTGTCACATGCCTTATAATTGCAAATGTTACCGCAGGACGACTCGTTGATTTCTGGGGCATAGCACTTCCGGGAGCCGTTTTGATCTTTCCGATATCTTACATCTTTGGAGATGTACTTACGGAAGTTTACGGTTTTAGAAAATCAAGGCTTGTCATATGGTTGGGTTTGGGAGCAAATCTTTTCATGGCATTTTTCTTTTTGCTTGTAAACGCACTTCCGGCCCCTGTTTGGTGGCAAAGCGAGGCAAAATCTTACAGCCTTGTGCTCGGCCTTGCGCCAAGGGCTGTTTTGGCCTCCATTGTAGCGTATTTTGTTGGAGAATATTTGAATTCTGTCGTCATGAGCAGGATGAAGATCATGACAAAAGGAAAATTCTTATGGACAAGAACGATAGGCTCAACGGTTATAGGAGAAGGTGCGGATACTTTGATATTCATAACGGGTACTTTCGCAGGTCTTATGAACTTGAAAGATCTGATTTTTTTGATCATTGCTCAGTACCTGTTTAAAGTTATCTACGAAGTCGTTGCAACACCTCTTACTTATCTAATAGTCTTAAAAATAAAGAAAATAGAGAAAGTGGATGTTTACGATTACAATGAAAGATATAATCCCATGATATCGAAAGAAGATCTTTAAGTGACGATCGATCAAATGCTTTTGACCACGTTTTATCTTTGTCATAGGAAAACTTATCTTTTGAAAAATGAAATTCATCAGACTGGAAATTTGAGTTTTGAAGCAGATTACGGCGAAATTCACCTTGTGGCTTTTGCCGATGAAATGATTGATGACGGAAAAAACAAAACCCTGATTTTAAATAGAACGTCAAAAAGCGTGAGAGAAAGGCATACAATTGAATCTGCGTTTTTGTCATTCGTGATGGAACTCAGAGGCGAAAAATCAGAAGTAGTCGTTAATTTTTTGAACGGGCAGAAAAAAATAAAGTCACACGATGAACTCATATTGATGATGATAAACTCCATAAAAGAGAGTTTCGAAAAGCCATCTCCTCCGGATCCTGTTTTTTCTTATGCTTGCAAAGGTTGCCCGTTTTATCCGGAATGCATCGAAATAAGTTCGAAAACAGAAGATATATCCTTAATAAACGGCATAGGAGAAAAAAGGAAAAAAACGCTTTTGAAAGCAGGTTTCACGGATCTCAAGTCAATTTCGAATGCCAATCCCCAAATGATCGCTTCCTACACCGGAATAGAACTAAAAGAGGCAAACGCTATCGTCAAACAGGCAACTGCCATTTCCACATTTCAATTGATCTTAATTGAAAAGCCCGATCTACCAAAGTCAGATCACGAATATTTTTTTGATGTCGAAAAAAGTGATGAGGAACTTTATCTTTTTGGCGTTTTCCATGAAGGAACGTATCATAGTTTTATCCTTGATACCGATGATTGGGAAAGTTCATGGAAAGTATTTCTTGAATTCATATCAAAGTATCCCTCTGCTCCAATTTACCATTACGATCGATTCGACAAAGACGTCATTCAAAAATTTGCAAATATTTCAAAGACTAAAAGCGAAGATCTTTTGAAACGCTTTGTAGATCTTTATTCGACGGTGAGAAAATCTTTGGCTATACCTGTAAGATTCTACTCGCTGAAAGATGTCGCAGGTATTTTGGGATTTAAGTGGAAAAACCCCAATTTCAAAGGTTACGATGCCATGCTGGCTTTGGGAGAATGGAAAAGGACAAAGGATCAATCAATAATGAAAGAGGTTTTAGAGTACAACGAAGACGATTGTAAAGCTTTGAAAGTTTTGAAAGAAAGACTTGTTGAAATGATCAATGTCAATTGATTTTTTTAATCATTTTATAAGGAGGAGGAAGTTTTATGATCAACAACGGTGATGTTTCTTTCGTTTTAATCAGTGCGGCTTTAGTCTTCATAATGACACCAGGTCTCGCCTTTTTCTACGGTGGAATGGTTAGGCGTACAAGTGTTTTGACAATCATGCTTCAAAGTTTTGCATCGATGGGGATTGTAACAACGTTATGGTTTCTTTACGGGTTTAGCCTTGCATTCGGAACGGATTTTCATGGTATCATTGGAGGATTCAATTATCTTCTCTTGCAAAATGTCTTCATGGCAGGTCCAAATCCTCATTACGGAGGGACAATACCACTTTACGCGTATTTTGCATTTCAGGAGATGTTCGCCGTCATAACTCCTGCACTCATAACAGGTGCTTTTGCCGACAGAGTGAAATTCAAAAGTTACATGTTCTTTCTTATTCTATGGAGTTCTTTCGTGTATATTCCGGTAACTCACTGGGTATGGGGTGGCGGATTTTTGCAACAAATGGGATTTGTAGATTTTGCAGGTGGTGCAGTTGTTCATACCACAGCGGGAATGGCAGCCCTTGCATCGATTTTGATAGTTGGAAGCAGAAAATTCAAGATAGACGAACCGCACAACATAACTTATGTTGCGCTTGGAACTGGACTTTTGTGGTTTGGATGGTTTGGATTTAACGCAGGAAGTGCGCTTGCTGCAAATACACTTGCTGCAAATGCCTTTATAAATACAGATATAGCGGCATCCGTTGCACTCGTAACATGGCTTATCTTCTCTTGGTCGATAAGAAAACAACCATCGATAATGGGCGCTCTAACAGGATCTGTTGCCGGCCTTGCGGCTGTAACGCCTGCTGCCGGATACGTTCATCCGTGGGCTGCGGCTGTCATAGGAATTGGAGCATCTTTGGCGTGTTACGCGGCTGTTGAATTTAGAAAAAAAGTAAAATGGGATGATGCGCTTGATGTGTGGGGAGTCCACGGTGTTGGAGGTATTCTGGGTATCATATTGACTGGAGTGTTCGCAGAAAGTGCTGTAAACCACGTGTCAGGACTTATTCAAGGTAATGTTCATCAATTTTTGATAGAACTGCTTGGCATAGGAATAGTCGCAGGATATAGTTTTGGGCTTAGTTATTTGCTTTTGAAATTTGTAAATGTCTTTATGCCAATTCGTGTTCCAGAAAATGAAGAAAAGCAAGGTCTGGATGTCGAACTTGGAGAAGAGGCTTACAGATTGTAATGGCTTTGAGTCCTCTTCATGAGGACTCATTGTTGGAAGGAGCAAATGGAAAAGAGAATTGAAGAATTCGATATTTTAAAAGGGTTTGGCATATTGACAGTTGTGATGTTTCATTCTGTTTTTTACAACTTTCAAACTTACGATTCAATCACAAGACGTATTCTATACTTCTTTGGCCCCTTTGGCACACCGGTCGTTGTGATCTTTTTTTTCGTTTCAGGCTTCCTTGGTTACAAAAGTTATGAAAAAAACAAAAATCCTTGGAATTTCATTTCAAAGAAATTGAAAGTTTTCCTTCCACCTTATTTTTTATGGTCAACGATTTATATTATACTCGGGATTTATTTTGGACATTACGCTGGCATGTCATATAATCTAAATTTTTGGAATATCTTATCTGGATATTTATTCGCAACTGCGTATCTTCCGTTTTATTTTCTTTTTGCGCTTTTAATTCTCTTCATATTTACACCGTACTTCTTCGGTATTAAAAAATTAATGTCATTGATGGTTATTTTATTCATATTCGGCATGGCTTTTACATCGCTTTACTACATTCCACAATATTATGGGCATATGATTGTGGCTTCCACGATAACTTACAGAAATCCGCTTTTATGGGCATTTTTTTATCTTTGGGGGATGTATGCTTCAAAAAACGGTAGATTATTTTGGACAAAAATTCCTTCATGGTGGGTATGGGTAGGACTTTGTTTTTCTTACGCTGGCACTATGTTGATGATCCTGACAGTTCCAAAACTCACATTTGATTATGAGGCGTATGTGGCATTAAGTCCTTTTGAATATTTACTTTACTTTTTTTCAATGCCGGTATTTTTATGGATATCTTATTTGGCTAGGTATAAAGCATATTCAAGCGTACTTTCGATCTTTGGAAAACATTCTCTTGATATATACATAGATCATGTGCTTATCATGGGGTTAATACTCGCAGTTTTTGTTCCATTTATACCTAGCGTAACATCGAAATCTAATTTTTACATTCAATTTTCAGTTGGAGTTACTACCTGTTTGATCGCTGTTGGTATTGGAATGATTGTGAAATTCATTTCAAAAAAATTTTATGATATAATTTTTTGAAGAGGTGCGAAATGACCAAAAACATCTTTTGTGGAGACTTTGTGAGATTGAGAGAATATCACAAAGATGATCTCCCACTTGCATGGGAATACATAAACGACTGGGATGTGAAAAAATATCTTGTTCCTGGGGTTCCATTACCTTGGAAATTCGAAGAGGAAGAAAAATGGTACGAGGAATTATCCGCAAAAAATCCCGAACGTTACAGCTTTGCGATAGAAAGAATATCAGATGGACAGTATATCGGAGGTTGCGGAGTAAACAATCTCGATTGGAAGAACAGCGTTGCGACGGTGGGAATTTTTTTGGGCAAGCCTTTTCTTTCTCAGGGATATGGCACCGATGCCATGAGAGTGCTTGTGAATTTCATATTTTTAGAGATGAACATTCACAAAACAATGCTTCACGTTTATGCTTTTAACGATCGTGCCATAAAATCTTATCAAAAAGTTGGATTTAAAATTGAAGGTACGCTAAGATCTCAAGTTTTCAGAGAAGGCAAATATCATGATGAGATCATCATGAGTGTTTTGAAAGCAGAATGGAGAATGAGTTCATGAAATACATCTCAACAGATAAGGCTCCGAAGGCGATAGGCCCTTATTCTCAGGCCGTCATTGCGGGCAATTTTGTCTTTGTCTCAGGACAACTTCCGATAGATCCCGCGAATGGAAATTTAATAGACGGCGAGATCGATCAAAAAACGGTTCGTATTTTCGAAAATATCAAATCAATCCTTGAAACTGCGGGATCGAATCTCGAATCCGTTGTAAAGGTTACCGTTTTTGTTAAGGATATTGGAAATTTCAACCGTGTGAATGCCGTTTACGAAAGATATTTCGGCAAAGCAAAGCCCGCAAGATCTTTTGTCGAAGTTTCAAATCTTCCTAGAAATGCAGATATAGAAATCGAGCTGATATCTACTCTGAGCCAAGTAAATTTCTGACGTAGAGAGATATGAATTTTGCGAGCGGTTCAATAATCTTATCATCCGGTAAGAATAACGGGTTATGAAGTCCCGCTTTGTTTTTACCCGTAAAAGTGCCAGCCCAAAACATGAGTGATGGATATTCGAGAGAAAAAAAGCCAAAATCTTCACCTGTGTATTTCATATCGCACAGATCGAGTTTAAAGTTGCTTTTTGAAATTGTCTTTTTAAACGATTCAAACATTTTTTCGTCAACTCTGACCTGAGGATAAACGCTTCCTTTTCTCAAAAAAAAGGTTGCTCCGATTTTATCGCGGGATTTATCTGCTATTTCAGAAATTTTATCGATGACATTTTGGGTTTTCTCAAGAGATTCACTTCTGATAGTTCCCTGCAGTTCAAAAGTGTCGGCGACTATGTTTCTCGCATTTCCACCGAAAACTTTTCCGAAACCGGCAAGCACTTTTGATTCAAAGTTAACCTTATAGAATTGAGTCAGAAAATCCGTGCCTGCCATGATTGCATCTATGCCGTTTTTGTAAAAGGCTATATGTGCCGCTTTACCTTTGAATGTAAGGTTTATCTCCGTTGCGGAGGCAAATAGCACGCCAGGTCTGCAGGCTAAGGTGCCAAATTCGTATTCGTCCGTAACATGTTCTGCTATCGCACATTTTATCTTGTAAAGATTTTTTATTTCTTCAATAACACGTGCCGCTCCGCCTCCGTTTTCTTCTGCCGGCTGAAATACGAAAATGAAATTACCTTTTACCTTTTCTTTTAAAATTCTTTTTAAAGTTTCATACATGACGGCCATATGCACGTCGTGACCGCAGGCGTGCATGTACTCGTTTTTTGAGGCATATTCCCATCTCGTTTGCTCTTTTATCGGCAAAGCGTCCATATCCGATCTTAAAAGCATGTAAGGTTCATCTTTGTCTCTCGTTATGGGCACGATTAAACCCGTTTTGGCAACGGGATATGCTTTGGATCCAAGGCCTTCTATCGCACTTTTGAGTACTTTTTGCGTTTCATGCTCTTCGAATGAAAGCTCCGGATTTTGGTGAATTATATGTCTTAACTCGATTCCATCCATTTCAATCTATCCTTTCAAGGGTTTTTCCGAATCTGTCAACGATCTCATCGATTTCTTCGAACGTCACGTTAAGTGCCGGAAGAAATCTGACTGTATTTCCACCCACAACGTTAAGTAGGAGATCATTTTTCAGGCCGGCTTTAAGCACATCAGCCCCATTGACATAAAGTTCAACTCCGATCATAAGTCCCATTCCCCTTACTTCTTTTATTTTGTCACTTCGAATTGATCCGAGTCGATCTCTGAAATAATTTCCTTTCCCTTCGACTTCTTCAATGAACTTATCTGTGAGTTTTGAAAGAATGACTTTAGAGGCTGCCAGTGCAACAGGACTTGGAGCGAATGTGGATCCGTGATCTCCGGTTTTAAAAACGTCTGCATTTTTTTCGAGAAAGATCGTTGCAGAGAGTGGAAGCCCTCCTCCTATCGATTTTGCGAGCGTTACGATGTCAGGCTTTAAATTTTCAAAGTGCTGGTATGCGTAAAATCTGCCAGTCCTACCCATACCAGTCTGAACTTCATCGGCAACAAGTGCGAATCCGTATTTTTCTTTCATAGCCATCAAAAGATCGGCGAACTCTTTTGTTATGGTTTTGAGTCCGCCGCTACCAAGCAAAGTTTCAAGAAAAACGGCTGAAATTTCTGAACCATCTTTTTTCATTACCTGTTCGAAGGATTTAACATCCCCAAAAGGTAAAAATGTCACGTTTTCGACAAGCGGTTCAAAAGGATTTCTGAGTTTTTCAAAACCCGTTAATGAAAGAGACCCGAGAGTTCTTCCATGAAAATTACCTGTGAATGAAATTATCCTGCCATTCCTTTTTTTAATCGCCTTCAGTGCCGCTTCATTTGCCTCGGCTCCCGAATTACCGAAGTAAACTTTTCCGGTTTGTCCCGTTCTTTCGACTATCGCTTTTGCGACTTCAACCGCATCTGGATCGAGAAAATAATTCGAAAGATGCGCGTAATTATCGATCTTATTTTTCATGGCATCTTTTACATCATCATCTGAATGGCCAAAGGCTAAAACGCCTATTCCGGAAAACGTGTCTATGTATTTTTTCCCGGAGATATCCCACATGTATATCCCTTTTGCATGAGAAATTTGTAAAGGAAATGGATTGTAAATTGGAAGCAAAAATTCATCGCCCATCTTGATCCTCCTAAAGATCGAATTCTTTTGCTATCGTTCTTAGAATTTCCTGCGATTTTTCAGGTTCAACAAGACATGATATCTTTATCTCAGACGTCGTAACAAGCGCCGGTTTAATGCCTGCTTTCGATAACAGAGAGAAAAATCTTGCTGCGACTCCCGGACTTGATCTCATTCCTACTCCGACTATTGAAATTTTAGAATACTGACCATCGTTTGAAATTAAAACATCCTCTCCCAAAATTTCTTCGAGAGATTTTATTATTGAATCTTTGTGATCTTCGACTATTGAAAAGGAAAGATGCAATTTTTTGCCTTCCGCAAAAAAAGATATCATATCGACGTTGATCCCCATGTCAGAAAGTTTGTTGAAGATCTTTGATATCGTTTCGTCATCATCTGGAAGATCTGAGATGGTTATCTTCGTTTGCCCGTTTTCAATCGTTGATCCGGTTACAACCGGTTCTTCGAGCCATTCAGGTAATTTGTTTACCACGTAAGTTCCCTCCATATCTGTGAAAGATGAAGCACAGTAAACTTTCACGTCGTATTTTTTTGCTATTTCGACCGCTCTCGAGTGCAACACCTTCGCACCTAATGATGCCATTTCTAACATGTCATCGTAAGTTATATAGGTGATCTTTTTTGCCGCGGGATAAACTTTAGGGTCACAGGTGTATATTCCGTCAACATCGCTGTATATCTCACACAGAGATTTTAGTTTTGCCGCAAGTGCAACGGCCGTTGTATCAGATCCTCCCCTTCCGAGCGTCGTTACATCCTGAAACTCATCTATTCCCTGAAAGCCGGCGACAATTATCGCATCGCGATCTCTTAGTGCCTCTGAAATCACGCTAGCGTCTATGTCTTTTATGCGTGCTTTGGTATGCTGATCTGTTGTTTTTATGTTAAGTTGAAAAGCGTTAAAAGACTTTGCCTGTATGCCAATCTCTTCAAGGGCAATCGATAAAAGTGCTATCGAAATTTGTTCTCCCGTTGAAAGTAACATGTCCATTTCTCTTGGGTTAGGGTTATTACTTAGAGATTTCGCAAGAGAGATCAAATTATCCGTGGTTTTACCCATCGCCGATACCACCACCACAACTTTGTACCCATCTTCAATTTTTCTTTTTATTCTTCTGGCAACGTTTTTTATTCTTTGTGTATCGGCCACAGAGGATCCACCGTATTTTTGGACGACTAAGTTCATTTGCTCACCTTCCAAGATTTCTAAGACTTTCGATTATCTGAGTCTTTGATTTTGTCTTTTCGTCAACCTTTTTCACAATTCGTGCGGGTACACCGGCGACAACGGTATATTCTGGCACATTTTCTATTACAATTGCCCCTGCGGCGATCACGCTCCCTTTTCCAACGTGTACGCCTTCCAGCACAACGGCATTGGCCCCAACAAGTACATCATCTTCAATTGTCACCGGCACGGCACTTGGCGGTTCAACGACACCTGAGATCACGACACCGGCTCCAATATGGCAATTTTTCCCAATGACGGCCCTTCCTCCGATCACGGCATTCATGTCGATCATCGTTTTGGATCCTATTTTCGATCCTATGTTTATGACGGCTCCCATCATAACGATGGCACCGTCTTCGATCTCGACCATGTCTCGGATTACAGCGCCCGGCTCTATGCGTGCATTGTACTTCGAAAGATCCGCAAGAGGAATGGCTGAATTTCTTGCGACTATCTTCACGTGATAATCCAGCACATGATCCGCGTTATCTTTGAGTATTTTCATGACATTTTCGTATTCTCCGAAAATGACGCCAAATTTTTCATCCCCGAAAAATTCAACGCCTTCAAAATTTATCTTTTCCATCTCGCCTTTCAAGAAAACCTCAACGGGCGTTTTCTTTTTAGACGTTGAGATAAGGTTTATGACATCTTCGGTTTTCATATTATCACGCTTTCTTTGAATGCATTACGTCTGAAAAAGTATAAAAATTCGGTTTTTTATCCATAACCCATTCCGCAGCCTTTAAAGCCCCTATCGCAAAGGATTTTCTTGAAATTGCCCTGTGAGATATCTCAAATACCTCGCCACCGTTTGCGAAGATAACCTTATGATCGCCAGGTAATCCTCCTATTCTGAGAGAATGTACGGGTGCCTCTTTTAAAAGATCTTTTATCATGATAGCCGTTCCGGATGGCTTATCTTTTTTGGTGGAATGATGCATTTCGATTATTTCTACATCCCATTCCGAAAGAGATGGTGAAATATCTTTGATCACTTCAAGCATGACGTTTATTCCGATCGAAAAATTGTAAGACTGGACAATACCCACATGCTTGGAAAGCACCTTTAATTTCGCCATTTCTTTTTCTTCGAGGCCTGTTGTGCCTATGACAAGCGGACAACTGTGGGTTTCACAAATTTTTATCGTCTTGTCTAAAGCCTCAGGCCTTGAAAAATCGATCATAATTTCCGGTATACCATCCATGATTTCATGGCTGTCATCGACTTTTAAGACAGGTATATGACCTGATTCTTGAAAAGTCTCGACGATCTCTTTGCCCATTTTGCCTGAAAATCCTATTATGCCGAATTTCATCACGCTACCTCGCTGTCTGCTATACCGGACCTTTTCATCGCATCTTTTAAGATTTCAATCGTCTTATCGCTAGCCATAACAAGCGGAAGCCTTAATTCGTCTTTTATGAATCCCTTTATCCCCAGCGCAGCCTTGACTGGTATGGGATTTGATTCAACGAAAAGGGCTTTGAAGAAGTTAAAAAATCTCAAATGAATTTCTCTTGCCTTTTCCACTTCTCCGTCGAAGATAAATTTACACATCTGAGACATCTCTTTTGGAATGACATTCGATGCAACGGACACAACACCATCACCACCGGAGCAAAGCAGATGAAATGCGGAATCATCGTTACCGGAATAAATTCTGAAATTATTTATGCTTCTGAGCGCTAACATGTCCATATCAACTTGGTTTATATCTATATTTGCCTCTTTAAGGCCTCTTACGTTTTTGCAATCGGATGCTATCTTGTAAACTGTTTCTGGCAAAATGTTAACTCCCGTTCTTCCCGGCACATTGTAGATGACGATGTTTAAAGACGTACGCTCGGAGATGTATTTGTAGTGTTCGTAAAGCCCTTTTTGTGTTGGTTTGTTGTAGTAAGGAGTCACGACGAGTACACCGTTAGCGCCATGCATTTCGGCATGCTTTACAAGTTCAAGAGTTTTTTTGGTGCTGTTCGTCCCGGCACCGGCTATGACCTCTGCACGATCGTGACATAACTCAACAGTTCTGCCTATCAACTTCGCGCTTTCGTCCAACTCAACGGTTGGAGATTCGCCGGTAGTTCCGAGTACAAATATCGCACTTACCCCGTTATCGATCTGAAATTTCACCAATCGGTCGTAACTTTTAAAATCAATCTTCCCATCTTTAAATGGCGTTACAATTGCCGTTCCAACTCCTCTAAACATTATCAACACCTCCTTGAAGGTATACATCTTCTCCTTTAAAAATTACCTTTAATTTTCCGCCGGGAACCGATACATTGATCTTTTGTACATGCCACTGCCGCGTTATTTTTGAAACGTAAGCACTTGCCGTCGCACCTGTACCGCACGCTTTTGTTTCTCCTTCAACTCCTCGCTCGTAAGTTCTCATCTTTATTTCATTTGCTTTAATCTCAACAAAGTCGATGTTGGCATCAAGTTCTTTTCTCAAATTGGCACCTAATTTTTCAACATCCACCTCTTCCACATTGTCAACAAAGATAACATAATGCGGCACTCCGACAACCACGTAATGACCTGCGACAGATCCCAATTTATCATCCGTTTTTATCTTTGGCATCTTGATCATAATTTCACCATCAACAAGATGTCCTTCGACCTGACCTGCAAAAGAATCGAAAACGACGTTTTCTTTGATGTATCCAGCGTCATGGAGATATTTGACAAAACTTCTCGCGCCATTTCCGCAAAATTCCGCTCTTTGCCCATCTCTGTTGAAATAATCCATGAAAAATCCATCTTTCTTTTCAACAAAGACCATTCCGTCCCGATCTCCGACGTTTTTTAAAACAAGATTGTTTTTTTCTTCATAGGCTAAATCTTTTCCGACAGAATCGTATATTACAAATGAATTCCCCGTTGCCGTGTAATACGATATTTCCATCTTTTCACCTTCCTTAAATGAAAAAGGCCACATCTTTCAGATGTGGCCCGGTGGATCGGGATATATCAAGGTACGATCAAAGTACCGCTCCACCGGGCGGACACTTGACGTACTTTTTATTTTTTAAGAAATCGCAAAAGTTCACCGATATCACCTTTTAGTCGATAAAATTCCAGTACTTTTAAAGACATTCTATAACATTAAACGTTATGTTCAAATTTATATTTGATGTCTTTTTTGTTATTTTTTAACTATCTCATGATGTGCGTCAAGATTACGGTAAATGTTACGAACAGATTTAAGCATTTTAAGTTGCCTCTTCTATCTGAAAGTTTGTCTCTAACAGATCATAATCACTCTTAACATCGATTTGATCAGA